>JAEXCN010000008.1 GCA_023402175.1 Pseudomonadota bacterium
CTGGGAAGGGTCGGCGACGGACGAGTCTCCTCGCAGGCTGATCCTCGAACAGGCGACGAACCTCACGTTCGAGCCGGGCCGCGAGGGCCTCGCTGCACGCTTCACGCTCAGCCCGAAGTCGGACGTCCGCCTTCCCTACGCCGGCTTCAATACGCCGCTCATCACGATCGAGGCGTGGATCCGCGCCGCGTCGCTGCCGTCGCCGACGCGGGCGCTGGTCGTCGACGTCGACTTGCGTATCGGGCTCCGGATCATGGCCAACGGGACGTTTTCGTGTACGTCAGTCGCTGCCGTGACGAAGGTTACCGTCGGCACATGGATGCATGTTGCATGCGTCCACGACGGCTCCAAGACGACGACGTACGTCAACGGCGTGGCCGAGGCCTCCGGGGTGGAGACGCTCGGTCAGACGACGAGCTGGGTCGGCATCGGGCAGAACAGCCCAGGCGCGGATGACGGGTTCGACGGACTGATCGACAACGTTCGGATCTGGAGCAGCGCGCGAACGGCCGCGGAGATTGCAGCCGCGGCGGCGCGCTGATCGAGGCAGGGATTTTCAGCGCGCGACGCGGTGGATCTCGGACCCGTCGCCTGCGCGCTTCAGGAAGTGACACGCAGGGGCGAGGTCAAAGACGCCATGGCGGGCCTCGGTTGCAAAGCCCGGGCTTGCGCCGCGCGCCAGAATGCCTATAAACCCCGCAGCTATAAGGCTACATCCGTCATGAGCGCACACGAATTTTCCATCCCCGTCAGTGAGCTCGACGCTGGCGGAAAAGAATACCGGTTCCCCGTTCGCGCCGGGTGGGTCCGTGGCGCGCTCGAGGGTCACGAAGCGACGTCCGCCGGCTCCGACGGCGCGCTCGACGTCCGCGCCTCGAAGAGCGGGCACGACGTCGCCGTCCACGGCACGCTCGACGCGGAGCTCACGATCCCGTGCGCCCGCTGCCTCGAGCCGACCAACCTCAAGGTCCACTCGGACATCGGCGTCCTCTTCGTCCCGGCGTCGAGGCTGGGCGGAAAAGGCGACGATAACGAGCGCGAGCTGACCGAAGAAGAGGCCGATACGCTGCCCTTCGAAGGCGAGACGGTCGTGCTCGATGACCTCGTCCGCGACGAGCTCGTGCTCGAGATCCCCATGATCCCCTTGTGCTCGGAGGCTTGCCCGGGTATGTCCCCCGCCCCTGAAACGGAAAGGGCGGGCGAGAAGCCCATCGACCCGCGGCTCGCGCCGCTGCTCGACTTCGCGGCACGCAAGCCGAAGTGAAGAGCCCTCGAAGTACTCACTGACATAGTAGAAGTCCGAAGGAGTCAGACGTGGCCGTCCCGAAAAGGCGAACAAGCCGATCGAAGCGCAACATGCGCCGCGCCAACCACGACAAGGTGACGCCCGTGCAGCTCATCGCTTGCCCGAACTGTGGCGAGCCGGTGACGCCCCATCGCGCGTGCGGATCTTGCGGCCACTACAAGGGCCGCGAAGTCACGGCGACGAAGAAGACCGCGAAGGCCTGACGGCTCCGCGGCTCGTTCGCGGCCGCGCGCCACGTACGGGTGAGATCCATCTGCCGCAGCGACATGCGTCGCGATGCGGTGGTGTGTCCGCACGTCGAAAATCAGAGCTCGACGATGCGCGAGGAGGCAGCGCCGTGTGCTAACTGCACGCGGTCATGTCGACGCCTGCCTCGCGCATCCTCGGTACCGGCCATTACCTCCCGCCCATGGTTCGCACGAACCTCGACCTCGAAAAGATGGTCGAGACGAGCGACGCGTGGATCGTGGAAAGAACCGGGATCCGCGAACGCCGGATCGCTCCGGATGGCATCGTCACGAGCGACATGGCGACGGAAGCCGCCAAGCGCGCGCTCGAGGCCGCCGAGCTCGACGCGAAGGACCTCGATCTCATCATCGTCGGCACCGTGACGCCCGACATGCCGATGCCGGCGACGGCCGTCTTCGTCCAGCAGAAGCTCGGCGCAGGCAGCTGCCCGGCCTTCGACCTGTCGGCGGCGTGTGCAGGCTTCATCTTCGGGCTGTCGATCGCCGATCAGTTCATCCGGACCGGCGCGATGAAGCACGTGCTCGTCATCGGCGTCGAGCTGCTCTCGCGCGTCGTCGACTGGACGGATCGGACGACGTGCGTCCTCTTCGGTGACGGAGCCGGAGCGGTGGTGCTCGGGCCGGCCAATGGTGCGATGTCCTCGGCGGGCAAGCCTCGCGGCGTCCTCTCGACGAAGGTCCAGTCCGACGGCGCGCTGGCGACGTCGCTGATGATCCCGGGTGGTGGCTCGGTCCAGCCGCAGAGCGCCGCCGTGCTCGAGCAGAAGCAGAACAAGGTCCACATGAAGGGCCAGGACATCTTCAAGGTGGCCGTGAAGAACCTCCACGCCGCGAGCCAGGAAGCGCTCGACGCGACCGGCCTCACCGCCAGCGAGGTCGACTGGATCTGTCCGCACCAGGCGAACCTCCGGATCATCGACTTCGCCGCGACGCGCCTCGGCGTGCCGAAGGAGAAGGTCCTCGTGAACATCGATCGCGTCGGCAACACGTCGAGCGCGTCGATCCCGATCCTCCTCGACGAGAGCGTCCGCTCGGGCAAGGTCCGGCCGGGCGACACCGTCGTCATGTGCGCTCTCGGCGCCGGGATCTCGTGGGGCGGCGCGGTCGTGCGCATTTGACGGAGCCGACCGGCAGCCGGCCTGCGAGATCTCCGGGGTGTCGCGCCGAGGAGCGCGCTCCCGCCGGGGGGCGCTCCCACCGGAACCTCACGGCCGAGGTCATCGAACGAACTGCGCTATACTCGGGGCGATGACCCTCCGCAGACTCGGCGCTGCAGCGGCGCTCGGAGTGCTCGTGGCCAGCGCCCTGCCGGCCTGCACGGCGACCGCGAACGTCTCCGACGTCTACATGTCGATCGACGAGGACGGCGCGCGTCGCCGGAACGTCTTCTACACCGACTCGGCCAGCATCACGTGCATCGCCGAGGTCGGCATCGGCCGGAAGGATGTCACGATCGAGATGTTGATCCGGCAGATCCGCGCCGCCCCGCTCGGGACCGACGACTTCGAGTCCGTCGACTCGGTCATTGCCGCGCGCGACGTCCATCCGGACATCACGAAGGACAAGCCCGCTCTCATCGCGCTCACGATGATCCCGACGTCGCTCGACGACGAGGGCCGCTTGAAGGAGGACCAGGAGGCGCCGTTCCATCCTGGGAGCTACGTCTGCGAGGTGACGCTCGACGGGAAGCCGGCAGGCACGGCGGCGTTCAACATCGGCTATCCCGACTGCCCGACGACGATCATCCAGAAGGGCACTCCGTGCAAGGGCTTCTACGAGCTCGACAAGGACTGTCCCGCGAACGGAGCCACCGGTCAGCCGGAGCCGACGTGCACGTGCGAGGAAAAGGGGTGGAGCTGCCCATGAGCGAACGGCCGAACGATCACCGCACGGCAGAAGGCAATGCGCACGGCAGGAGGCGCGTCCGAAGGCGGCGCCGCCTCGCCTTCGGCGCCGGGCTCGGCGTGATGCTCGCGACGGCCGCTGCGGCGGTCGCTCTCGGCACCGGCTGCATCTTCGACGAAGGCAACTATCAGGGTGGCGGTCGGCGATCGACGGTCCCGACGTCGACGGACACGAACACGCCGATCGTCGATCCGACCTCGACGAGCACGCCGACCACCCCGACGAGCACGGCGCCCCCGGACTCCGGAGCGCAGCTCCCGGACACGGGCACGCTCGACAACTGAGCGACCGTAGGCTCTTCGCCACGCACGCAGAGCTCGGCGTGCACGGCGGAGCGGTCGCGGCAGCGGTTCGCGCTCGACCTCGGCGCTTGGCGGCCGGCGCGACCTGCGCTATCTGCGCGCCCGATGATGCTCGCGTGGTTGTTTCCAGGCCAGGGATCGCAGGCGGTCGGCATGGGAAGAGATCTCGTCGACTCTTCTCCCGCCGCGAAGGAAGTCTTCGAGCGCGCTGATGCCGCGCTCGGTGAGAAGCTCTCGAAGCTGATCCTCGAAGGGCCCGAGGCCGACCTCACCCTGACGGCGAACGCCCAGCCGGCGATCGTGACGACGAGCATTGCCGCGCTCGCCGCGATCCGCGAGAAGTACCCGCAGCTCGGCGCGCCGAAGTTCACCGCTGGACACTCGCTCGGCGAGTACTCCGCGCTCGTCGCCGCCGGCGCGCTCACGCTCGAGGATGCGGTGCGCATCGTCCGTGCGCGCGGCCGAGCGATGCAGGATGCCGTCCCGCCGGGTGTCGGCGCGATGGCGGCGATCATGGGCATGGAGGCCGATCGCCTCGAGGCGCTCTGCAAGGAGGTCGAGGCGGAGAAGGACGAGTCCGGCGCGCCGCTCGGCGTCGTCTCGTGCGCGAACTTCAACGCGCCCGGGCAGATCGTCATCGCCGGAGCCGCGAAGGCGGTCGCGCGCGTCTCCGTCCGCGCCGGCGAGGAAAAGGGCAAGGCGATCCCGCTCAAGGTGAGCGCCCCCTTCCACTGCGCGCTGATGAAGCCTGCGGGCACCGTCGTCGCCGAGCAGCTCGAGAAGGTCGCCGTGAAGCCGCTCGCGTTCCCGGTCGTCGCCAACGTCGATGCACGTCCGAACACGGAGGCATCGCGCGTGAAGGAGCTGCTCGTCCGTCAGGTCGACGGCGCGGTCCGCTGGGAGCAGGCCGTGCGCTTGATGCACGAGGAAGGCATCACGCACGCGATCGAGATCGGCCCGGGTAAGGTGCTCGCAGGGCTCGGGAAGCGCATCGCGAAGGACATGAAGATCGCGAGCGTGGGGGATGTCGCGAGTCTCGAGGCGCTCGGCGCCTTCCTCGCGCCGGCGGCTTCGTGAAGGAGAAGATCATGTTCAAGCTCGATGGGAAGGTTGCCCTCGTCACCGGCGGTTCGCGTGGGATCGGTCGTGCGTGCTGCGAAGCACTCGCCGAGCAGGGCGCGACGGTCGTCGTGAACTACGTCAAAGGCGAGGCCGCCGCGCGCGAGGTCGCCGACGCCATCATCAAGAACGGCGGCAAGGCGGAGATCCAGGGCTTCGACGTCGCCGATCCGAAGGCGTGCGAGGCCGCGGTCGACGACATCGTGAAGCGCCACGGCAAGATCGACATCCTCATCGCCAACGCCGGCATCTCGATCGACGGCCTCCTCCTCCGGATGAAGGAAGAGGATCTCGACCGCCTCTGGCAGGTCAACGTGAAGGGCGCCCTCGCCTGCGCGAAGGCCTCGGTGAAGTCGATGATGCGCGCGAAGACCGGGCGCATCGTCTTCATGTCGAGCGTCGTCGGCGAGATGGGCAACGTCGGTCAGACCGCGTATGCCGCCTCGAAGGCCGCGCTCATCGGCGCCGCCAAGTCGATCGGCCGCGAGTACGCGACGCGCAACATCACCGTGAACGTCATCGCCCCGGGCTTCATCGACACGGACATGACGAGCACGATGAGCGACCAGATGAAAGAGCAGCTCACGAAGGTCGTCCCGCTCGGACGCACGGGCACGGCGCGCGAGATCGCAGCCGCCTGCGTGTTCCTCGCGAGCGACGAAGCCGCCTACGTCACGGGGCAGGTGCTCCGCGTCAACGGCGGCATGTACGTCTGAGGAGGCCTCAGGCCTCAGGCCTCGTCGGGCGTCAGGCCTCACACCTCGGACGCGCGACGGACGCTCCGCGCTTTACGAGATTAACAGGGAGACAGGGCGACAGAGAGCCGAGAGGGAGCGAGAGGGTCTCGTCTCGTTTTCGACCTGGCCCCTCGTCGGGCCCTCACGAAACGTGAAGCGCTCCGCTTCGCGAGCACTTCACTTTCGTTCGGAAGGTAGATCTCACTTTCGAGCTCCGTCCTTGTTCCGCAAACGGTGCGCGCTCTCCAAGCTTTGTCCCGAGACCTTCGGGAGGAGGAGAGCGCTCGAGTTGCCGACGATATCCACGGCTGTCCCGCTCGCACGCGCGCTCTTGTGACGATGAACGCTGCCACGTGACGCGGGCCTCTCTCCGTCCGAGTCCGCAGCCGGCAAGGACGCGAGTGCCTGTGCGGAACAAGCTCGCCGGATGGGAGGGAGGCTCAAATTTGCGAGCAAAACGCGAAAGCGTTTTGCGAGAGGCGACGAGGGGCCAGGTCGGAACCGAAGCAAGGCTCCTCCCTCTCGGCTCCTTGTCCCCACATCTCCCTGTTAATCTTCTTCTCGAAAGGGCTTCCTCGCTGCGACTGCGCCTTCGCGCGAGAGATGTTCACCACGAGACAGGGCGACAATTCCCCGTGTTGTGTCGAGGGGCGCGTGGAGATCCGCCACGGCGCCCGCGCGTCCACTTCGTGCGAGACTCTCGACCCGCGATCGCCACCCCGGCGGGCTCGGCGCACGCGGGGCGAGTGACGTTCAGCGCACTTCGGTGTTGCAGCCGAAGCCGACGGTGAACTTCGTCGACGGATCGCTCTTCGCGAGCGTGCATGCGCTTCCGCAGAGCAGGATCTTCTTCTTGTCCTCGCTGAACTGCCAGCCCTCCGCGCCGGCGGCGCATGGCTTGGCCGCGTCTTGAGGGACGAGGACGGGCTCACCGTCCGCCGGTGTGATTCGCACGTTGATCCGCGAGAGATCGAGGGTGGTGCCCGCGGGAGGCTCGGGGACGGCGACCTCACACGAAACGGCATCGCGCGCCGCCTTCCCGATCTCGTCGAGGACCGGCCCGAGGGACGGACGACACACGGAGAACCACCGCCCGTTCGTGAGGTTCGCCAGATACTGGTACTCCCGACCGGGGCCGTCGGAGTTGGGGCAGGTCGAAGTATCCGGATAGTCGTTCACCCCGATGACCGGGAAGAAGACGTAGTTTCTCGACGTCGAGGTGCCGAAGAGCGGAGCACCTCGACGAAGGAGCTCGGCGTCGAACGCGGGTCCACCGATGTCGAGCGCTTCGTCGTCGGTGATCGGAACGAAGACCTTGAGGACGCCTGGACGCAAGAAGTCGTGCCAGGCGAGCTTCGCCACCGGATGGCGCATCGTCCTCAGGATGATCGCGAGCGAATCGTTCGATAGAACGACGTGGTCGACGGGCCGGAAGACGTCGCCGTTCGCGCCGCACTCCGGCCCTCCGAGCGGAGGCGGCACGCAGATGCCGTACTTGCCGGTCCCGACCTCCGCGATCATGACGACGCGGTAGTCGAGGTTGCTCTCCGCGAGCAGCTTCGGCAGGTTGTTGACGTTGCGCTTCAGCGACTCGATCTCCTCGGACATGCTGCCCGATTGATCGATGCTGATGATGATGTCGACTGCACGCCTGGTCTCGGCGAAGGACTCGACGCAGCTCGGTTCTTCTTCCACCTGGGACGGCGGAGGGTCCGATAGCGGTGGCGGCGGAGGCGCGAACGCGCCGCGGTTTCCGTCTCCGCACGCGAGGAATGCGGTGATCGAGAGACCGCAGACGACTGCACCGACGCGCTTCGTCACGTTGCCTCGCGCGAGCGACCCAGCGAAGGTTGCTTGCTTCGTTTCGGTGCTCATCGAACGTCCTCCGGTTCGGGATGCGCGTTCAGGTCAGTCGTCCCGCGGCCGAGCTCCCCGTAGACGTTCGCGCCCAGGCACTGCACCTTGCCGTCGACGAGCAAGGCGCACGTCGAGCCGACCGTCGTCGCGAACGAGACGACCCGGCCACGGACCTGCTCGATCTCGACGGGATACGCCGTCCTCGAGAGCTCGTTCGGATCGACGCCGAGCGCTCCTGCCGGGTTGGGGCCCCAGCGGAAGAGACGTCCGGTCGTCGTCACGACACCGCCCTGCAGCGCCGTCTCGGCTTCTTTGTCAGCCGACACTTTGAGCTCGATCACCGGAACGAACGGCGGGATGTAAATCGCCCCTTCCGTCGGAAGCCAGCGATGGGCGACGCCGTCGCTCGTGGTGAAGGAGAACGCGCCGATCCGGTCGACGCCGGAACGCTCGTAGGCGCCGCTGATCGGGTAACCGCCCCTCAGCACGTCCTTGCCGAAAGTGGCGGCTACGTTCCCATCGAGGAGCGCCACGATCGTGTCGGAGAGCTGGGCCCATCCCCAGGACTCCGTCGACGGGCCATAGCTCCCGATCGCAAGCGCCTTCACCGGAGCGCGGAACGTCGTCACGAGCTGCGGGGCGAAGGTCGGGGACGCGGAGTCATTCGGAATGCCGAGGCCCTCTCGCCACCATCCCCAGCAGTAGAGAGCGCGATCCGAGGAACCGATGGCGCAGCCGAGACTCGATCCGAGCTCGACGTGATCGACCGGAGGGAGTCCTTCGACGCGTGTCGGCGTGGGCAGGCGTTCCTCGCTGCGCGGACGCCCGAGCTGGCCGAGCTCGTTGCGGCCCCAGCAGTAGACCGAGCCGTCCGATGTGCGCGCGCACGTCCCGAAGCCCGGGCCGACGCTGATCTGGGTCACGTCGGACAGACCAACGACCTTCGTCGGCGTGGCGCCGTCGAGCGTCGACACGGCGACGCCGCGACCGAGCGCACCGTCGCCGACCATCACGCCGCCGTCCGCGATCATGGGCAGATCGAGCGAGTCTCGGCCCCAGCATCGGACGGTCCCGTCCTCGAGCAAGCCACACACGTGGCGGCCGCCGTTGCCACTGATGGCGACGTAACACGTGGACGCGTCGGCGCAGACGACGTCGAGGGGCTTCACGGGCCCTGCATCGTGAGATCCCGCGTCGTCGGTCGCGTCCGGGCTGCCAGCCTCCGGCGAGACGGGCGGCTCGGTCGACGCGTCGGGCTCCGGACGGTTCGGCTCCGGCGCGCCATCGTCGGACGAGCACGCCATCATGATGGCGCAGGCGAGGGGCAAAGATGCGAACAGAGGCCTGACTCTCACGGTGCTTTCCTCATGCGCCTGGCAGCGAATCCCGCCGGGATCTCGCTCTGGGATTGACGTGGCGCTTCACCCACGATCCACGCCTCTTCGTCGTCGCCCGCCCAGATGCCGTTGATCGTTCCGAGGGGTACGCCGTTCAAGAGCGTCGACGTCGTCTCGAGCGATGTTCCGTTCCAGCGGTAGACGAAACAGAGGTCCGACATCCACGCGCCGCCGGGCGGCGCCGCCGATCCGACGATGTAATTGCAGCCGGCGTTGAAGCTGTCGAACAGCGGATGAAAGCTCATGGGGTCGAGCCGTATGGAGCGCTGGGCCACGACCGTCGGTGCGCCGCCGTCTTCTTCCGGCAACGAGAGGAGACGAAGCTCGTTGCCGGGCGAAGAATAGGCGTCGCGCCCGATCCAGACCCACAGCCGCTGCGCTCCGACGGACGCCTTCGTCCCGTACATGGCGGAGACGGTCTCGCCTTTCCCGAGCCTCGTGACGATCGACCAGCTCGTCCCGTCGTAGTGCGCGATCGCCCCGTCGAAGCCGCTCCAGTCGGGGAACCCCGAAGTGCAGGAGCGCGTGCACCAGGCTCCTCCGACGTAGATGTCGTCGGCGGCGAAGCCGAAAATGCTCCGTGGGAGGAAGGTGCCGTCTCTCTGGACCCAGGGAAGGCCGATCGCCGGATCCGTGACGCGCTTTTCCTCCAGCGCTCCTTCGGGCGTCTCGCGATAGCGATAGGCCATCGGAGCCGAACCGTATGCGTTGACGATCCAGAGCTCGCCGGAGGCTGGATCTGCCCAGGAGCTCACCGTTTCGACCGAGTTGCCGCGGAAGACGCCACGGTGTTCGCGGAAGTCGGGCGCCGCGCCGTCGCGCGCCGAGTAGTGGATGAGAGCGCCCTTCGCGAGCGCCCATACGGCATCGTGCTTCGTAGCCCAGACGCCGAAGAGCTCGGGCTCCGCGCCGCCGATGCCCACGTGATGGTAGACGGCCTTCCACGACGTGCCGTCCCAACGAAGGATGGCGTCCCGCGCGACCGCCCAGGCGTCGTTCATGCTCGCCGCGGACACGGCGAGGAGAGGCCTCTGAATTGGTAGCGGCTCCAAGCAGAAGCCGCCCTCGCTGCATCGGCTCGCGTCGGCCGCTGGCGCCGCGTCTGCGGCCGCGTCCGCGTCGGACGCCCCCGCGTCGGGCGACGTCGGAGCGCTCGGGACCTGGCCGGTCGGCGGCGGGACGGTGTCCTCGGGATCGAGCCGCGCCTCGCTGGCTGCACACGCGACGAACGGAACGGATGCGAGCACGGAGAGCGCAGACAGCGCGAACAGATGGCGAGACCTCACGACCTTCATGGCGCATTCCCCTGGAAGTGCAGCATCGTTCCGTCGCCCACGATCCAGACGTCGTCGGGCGAGCTTCCCCAGACGGCGACGAGGTTCGGCTTGTCGTCGGCGTCGTCGAAAGGAGTCGAGAGCTTCGTCCAGCTCGTCCCGTCCCAATGAATGACGGTGCTGTCGTCGCCGACGGCCCAGATGTCGTTCGGGCCGAAGCCGAACAGGCTCTTCAGATCGGCCGAGACCGGGCTCGGGACGATCTCGAACCTCTTCGTTTGCATGTCGGCTCGCGCGACCCGACGAAGCGCGCCGCCATCGCCCGCGAGCCAGACCGCGTGCTCGTCTCCCCACACGGCGGGCATCGGACGCTCCGTGCGGCCGTCGAATTCCTCCGTCTTCCACGGCGTCGTGGAGGCGGCGCCGTCACCGGTCGCGCTGCTCAGACGGAACACGCGATGCGCGACTCCCGACTTCGGCGGCCGCCAACTGAGGCTCGCCCACGCCTCGTCACGGCGGGACGCCGCGAGCGAGATCAACGCGGACTCTTCGCCGAGGGGCGAGACCTCGTAGGGAGCCGTATCGGACCAGCCCTCGAATTTCCCGAGCTGCCAGGGGCACAAGCCGATAACGAGACCGCGTCCGACCCAGACCGTCCCTCCGATGCCGCGAATCGATGTCGGCGTGCATTGCTCTCTCGACAACGGGAGGAAGGACCACTCCGTCGCGCTCGGACCTTTCCATCCGGTCGTGTGCCGGATGCCGTGACCATCGGCGATCCAGACGTCGTCAGGCCGCTCGAGCCAGACGCTTCGCAGGGTGTACGAGTTGCCGGCCCCGGGCGTCGCCCCCGCAGGATTCGCCTTCTCCCACTTGGCACCGTCGTAGTGGAGGACGGTGCCCGAGGAGCCGACCGCCCAGACGTCGCTTTTGCTCGAGCCCCAGACCGACGTGAGCTTGACGTCCTTCTCGACGGCGGCTGACTGCACGGTGCAGAGCCTCGAAGGACTGCAGGGGGCGGACTCGGTACCTGCGTCGGTGGCCGGCGCAGCGTCGGGAGCCATGGCGTCGAGCACTTCCACCGAAGGCTCGTCGGGCGGCGGCTGCGCCTCCCCGTTCGTGCCGTCGGAGGCGCACGCGATCGGCAACCCGACCGAAGCGAGGATCACGACATCGAGCCAGAAGAGCTTCTCGAGGATTCTCATCGGACCGTGCACTCCTCTACGGTGCAGCGGCCTTCGACGCAGGCCTGGCCTTCGATACCGTCGCAGCGGATCCCGCATCCTCCGCAGTTGCGCGGGTCGTCGAGGATGTTCGTCTCACATCCGTTCGCGAGATCGCCATCGCAGTCGGCGTGACTGCCGAAGCAGGTGTAGCCGCAGACACCATGGTCACAGACCGGCTCGCCGTTCCCGCCGGGCACTTCGCGGCACGCGACATGGCACGCCCCGCAATTCATGATGTCGTAGTCGAGCTTGTTGAAGCAGGAGCCCCCGCAGCGGCAGACGCACTCCCCGTCCGAACACTCCAGGCCCGGCTCGCAGGCGATCCCGCACCCGCCACAGTTCTGGGCATCGTCGCGGACGGACGTCTCGCAGCCGTCACCGCTCGTGCCCGATGGAGCGAAGTCGTTGTTGCAGTCGGCCCAGCCGGCGGCGCACGTCGGCTGATTGCAGAGGTTGTTGATGCACCGATAGTCGGCGTTCCACTCCCAGGGGAACATCGGAAGGTCCGGGTAGGGCCACGGGCAGACGTTGCCGCACGCACCGCAGCTCCCATAGACGTCGCAAATGCACTCACCGAAGGAGCAGCGAGTGTTTTCGGGGCAAACGTTGCCGCAGCCACCGCAGTTCTTGCTGTCGAAGCCGAGCTCGACCTCGCAGCCGTCTTCGATGTGACCGTTGCAGTCGAAGTACGTGCCTTGGCACTTCAGGGCGCACGTCCCGTTCACGCACGTCATCGAGGCGTGCCGTCCGCCGAGCTCCGGACACGCGTTTCCGCACGCGCCGCAGTTGTCGTCGTCGGAGAGCAAGTCGACGGCGCAAGGGAACGGGCTGGTCGCGCACGTCGCGCGCCCGGCGGGGCACTTGTTCGTCGGGCACGCACCGATCGGTGCATCACGAGCGTCGGGCTGCGATGCGTCGCCATGCACGAGCGCCGGGGGAGCCCCGGCGTCCGAGTCCTCCTCTCCGATCGTGAGCGTCGACGTCGAGCAAGCGCTCGGGGCGACTGCGAGCGCGATGAGCGCGAGCGCACCGACGGCAGGTAGCCAGCCAGCCAATCTACGACTCAGTCCACCAGATCGGGACACCGTTCCTCCGCTGCGTCAGTTGGCCGGCGCGACGATCCAGCGCCGCCTGCCCGCGCCCATGAGTTGCTGGCATCTCGACCGTCTTCCTAAAAAAAATGAAGCGTGAGACCGATCGATGCCGCGACCGTCGCGTGGGACGCCAGATCGACGCGGCGCGGACTGCCGGCAGAATCCTGGACGACGACCTCGACCTCCTGAGGTGTCGCTGCGAGGCCGAGCATGGCGAAGAGTCCGATCGCCGGCGAGAGCGCGTAGCCGCCGTACGCCTGCAGCTCGCCGCCGAACGTGGTGCGAACGGCGGTTCGATTGACCGCGAACCCCTTGCCCGAGCCGACGTGGAGCGTCGCCTGCGGACCGGCGCAGCCGGTGACCTCGAATCGTCCGCCGCGGTCACGGTACGAGGGCAGGCAGAGCGTGGCTGCGAACGTGGTGCTCGAGAGCTCGTAGCGCGTCGTGGGCGTGGGCGAGCTCCATCGCATCGTCGACATGGCCGACAAGCCGAAGGGCCATACGAACGGCGGTGAGAGCATCGCCGAGACATGAGCGCCAGGGGCGACGCTTCCACTCCCGTCGAGGGCTATGGCGGGCCCGAGCCTCGCTTGCAGGTGCCACGGCTCCGGCGCCGTCTTCGCCGGTTCCGGACGAGTCTCGCTCGCCGTCTCCTCGGCGGTGCGAGGGAGATCGGCGAGCATCGAGATCGCGAGGACGAACGCCTCCGAAGCGTCCTCACACGTGCTCGTCTCGATGACGATCTCGCGCGTCCCGAGCGACTTGCCCGCCTTCGAGCGCAGGACCATCTGCGCGCCATAGCGGGAGGGATCGACGTCGTGACTCACGTCGACGTGGAGCGTCCGATCCGACTCCGACCTCGGAGCGAAGACGCGCCGGCCGAGGAGCTGCTCGACGTCGTGCACGACCTCCTCGGTACCGATGCACGTCTCGGTACCCCTCTTCTGCGACCAGTCGAGCCACACCCGCGCGCGCGTCGGCTCGTCCGCACGGCTCGGGGCTACCGTCGCCACGAGCGCCAGAGCCAGAGCTCTGCAGGACAGCGCGCGCATGGCGACCGGCGACTCTATCAGCTTCTACACGGGCTGTTACCGCGTGCGCGAATCACCCTCTCGAGCGCCCCCATTGGATCATCCTCGGGCGGAGCCGGCTCCGCCTCACCTTCTCACGTCCTCACGTCCTCACCTTCTCACGTCGGCGCGCGCGTCGTTCGTCGAGCCGCCGAGGAGCCTTTCGATCTGGTCGTCGAGATGCCCGTGGTGCGCGGACATTGGATAGCGCGAGCGGAAGCTCGCGGCGCGTGCTCGCGCATCGGAGGCGCGCCCCAATCGAATCAGCGCCTCGATCGCGATGACCTCGCGCTCCTGGAGGAGCACGCCGCGGGGATAACGCACCGGATGCTCATCCGTGAGCCGGAGGGCCTGCGCCGGATCCGTCGCGAGTGCGACCTTGGCACGCCGGAGGAAGCTGGCCTCGCCTTCTGCGCGCGCGACTTCGGCCACGGGCGGAGGGGCGGACTCGGCTTCATTTTCCGCGGAAGGCACCACCATGCGGGAGCTCTCCACGTCCACGGCCTGCTTCGCGACGACCGCTCGCGCCGGCTCCACACCGCCGCGGGCAGGGCGTCGATCCCGGAGCGCCCCATCCCGCTCCGCCGGGACGACGCGCGCCGGATCCGCGCGCGGCTCTTCCCGCGCCAGTGCGAGCGCCTCGACGGGGACCGCGTCGACGACCACCGGCATGTCCGGCACCTCCGGCACCTCCGGCACCATTGGCGACTCCGACGCGATCGCCGCCGAGGTCCGCCCGGACGGCGCCGCTCCGTGTACCACGACGCTCTCGCGCGGCCCGAGCAGGAGGCTGCAGCCGATGACGGCGAGGCACGCCACGACGGCGCCGCTCCCCGAATGGCCACGCGGCGTCTCGCCCTCTACAGCGAGCGCATGGAGCCGCTGCTTGACGCGATGCAGGTGCTCTGCGCTCGGTTCGGCGCGGGCCTTTCGGAACAGAGCGTCGAGCGCTTCCTGGTCTTGCGAAGAAGGGACTCCCATCGCGTCACCTCCTCGGATCCCGCTTGGACATCATGACCAGCATCTGCTTTCTGGCGGCGGCGAGCCTGGAGTACGCCGTCTTCACCGGGCAATCGACGATGAGCGCGATCTCGCTCATCGGGAGCTCTTCGATCTCATGGAGGATGAGCACCGTGCGCTTGTCCTCGTCGAGGCGCGCAAGCATCGCGACGAGCTGCTGGGTCGAGACGATGTCGGAACCCGAAGACGCGCCGGGCGCGACCTCGTCGGGAGCTTCGCGAACGAGGACCTCGCGCCGATGGCGGGCCCGCCGCCGGTAGGCAGCGGCGACCTTCATGCAGATCCCGTAGATCCACGCGCGGATCGGCCGACTGGGATCGAACTGCGGAAGCCTGCGAAAGACGACGATGAAGACTTCTTGGCAGACGTCGTCGAGGTCCCGCTCCGCGACCGAATGATACTTGAGCGTCCGCATGACGAACGGAGCGAAGCTCTCGACGAGCTGGCTCGGAGTCATCGTCGACGCCTCGACACCACGCTGGTCGACGCGACGCATCCCCGCGAACAGCGACTGCGCAATCGACGTCACTCTCATGAATTGCCCGTAGGTCGCGCAGCTTCCCAAAAATTGTTGCTGCGGAGGGGCCGTTTTCTGGCGGCCGCGCTCGCCTCGTCCGGCTGGGCCGACGGCGCGGAGTGCTTTCGGCCGCCGTCCCTTGACGAGCCCGAGGACCGCAGGCAGAACCTCCCTCCTCGCGGCTCCCCCGCGAGAGGGCGAGAGCGAGGACCGGGACAGCTGGCGTCACGCTGCAACGAGCGAGAGAACACGCCTGGGTGACGCGCCCGCCGCACCTGTTACGGCGGAAGCGCCGCTCCTCGGGGCTCCGGCCTGGAGCCTCTCTCCGGTTGCGGTCCTCGGAAAGGCTGTGTAGAAAGCCGCCCACGTAGCTCCCTCGACACGCTGCCCAGTCCGCAGGCTGGGCGCTATCACGAACGAAGAAATCGAAGAGGCACAAGGAACATGGCCCAGGACATCGCGAGCGAGGTCAAGCGCATCATCAAGGAGCAGCTGGACGTCGAGGAGAAGGACATCAAGCCCGAGTCCACGTTCATCGAGGACCTCGGCGCGGACTCGCTCGGTCTCGTCGAGCTCGTCCTTGCGTTCGAGGAGGCCTTCGAGATCGACATCCCGGACGAGGACACGGAGAAGATCCGCACCGTCCAGGACGCAATCGACTACATCGAGAAGCACGCGAAGAAGTAAGCCGGTCGGGGCGCCAGCCCTCGGCTCTTCTTCTCTTCCCTGCCGCGATCGCCTAAGCGATCGCGGCAAGGGCGTTCTGCAAACTGAGGACTGAGGACTGAAGACCGAGGACTGAACGAAAATGCAACGCGTCGTCATCACGGGTATCGGGCTCGTTACTCCGGTCGCGATTGGTCGCGCCGAGTCGTGGGAAGCACTGCTTGCTGGCAAGAGCGGAGCAGGGCCGATCACCCAGTTCGACGCGTCGGCCTTCCGCGTCCGCTTCGCCGCCGAGGTGAAGGGCTGGGACGGGTCGCGCTTCGTCGAGAAGAAGAAGCTGAAGGAGATGGATCGGTTCACCGAGTTCGCGTGCGGCGCGGCTCAGATGGCGATCCAGGATGCCCAGCTCGAGCTCACGGACGAGGAGCGCAACGAGGCCGGCTGCTTCGTCGGCGTCGGGCTCGGCGGCCTGTTCACCCTCGAGAAGACGAAGCAGACCCTCCTTGAGAAGGGCCCGCAGAAGATCAGCCCCTACGCGATCCCCGGCATCATCGCGAACCTCGCCGCGGGCCAGGTGTCGATGATGCACGGGCTCAAGGGGCCGAGCTACTGCAACACGAGCGCATGCTCGAGCGGCGCGCACGCGCTCGGCGAGGCCTTCGAGTGGATCCGTCGCGGTCGCGCTCAGGTCATGGTCGCCGGCGGCGCCGAAGCGACGGTCACGCCCGTCGGCATCGGCGGCTTCGAGGCGATGTACGCGCTGTCGCGGCGCAACGAGGAGCCCGAGAAGGCGAGCCGTCCGTTCGACAAGGGCCGTGACGGCTTCGTCTGCGGAGAGGGCTCCGGCATCCTCGTTCTCGAAACGCTCGAGCGCGCGAAGAAGCGCGGCGCGAAGATCTACGCCGAGGTCACCGGCTACGGCGCGTCGAGCGACGCCAACCATCTCACGCAGCCTGCCCCGCACGGCGAGGGCGCGCAGCGCTCGATGAAGATGGCGCTCAAGGATGCGAAGCTCAACCCCGAGCAGATCGACTACCTCAACGCGCATGGCACCTCGACGCCGGTCGGCGACATCGCCGAGACCGAGGCGATGATGGAGGTCTTCAAGAGCCACGCGACGGACAAGAAGCTCTGGGTCAGCTCGACGAAGTCGATGATGGGCCACCTGCTCGGCGCTGCCGGAGCGGTGGAGAGCGCGATCTGCGCGCTCGCGATCGCCGAGGGCAAGATCCCGCCGACGATCAACCTCACGGATCCGGATCCGGCCTGCCCGCTCGACTACGTGCCGCTCACGGCGCGTGAGCGCATGGTCAAGCACGCGCTCAACAACTCGTTCGGCTTCGGCGGAACGAACTGCTCGCTCGTGTTCTCCCGCTACGAAGGCTGAGCGTCATGCGCATCGGCATCGCTTCGGATCACGGCGGCTTTCGGCTGAAGGCGGACCTCCTTCCCCTCTTGCGGGAGAAGGCGGGCATCACCGTCGAGGATCTCGGGACGAGCTCGGAAGCGAGCACGGACTACCCGGACTACGCGCACAAGCTCGCGACGGCCATCCTCGAGGGCAAGTACGACCGCGGCATCCTCGTCTGCGGAACCGGCGTCGGCATGGCGATCTCGGCCAACCGGCACAAGGGCATCCGCTGCGTGAACTGCTCGGACACGTACACGGCGAAGCTCTCGCGACAGCACAACGACACGAACATCCTGTCCCTCGGGGAGCGCGTGCTCGGCAAAGGGCTCGCGTGGGACATCGTCACGGCGTGGCTCGACGAGCCGACCGACATGGATCCGCGGCACGTCCGCCGGCGCGACAAGATCGATCCCTGAGCTTACCGTGAAGTGCCCATTCTGCGGCCATCTCGAGAGCAAGGTCACCGACTCGCGCGCGGGTACTGCGGGTGACGTCATCCGCAGGCGTCGCGAATGCGAGACCTGCGCGCGCCGGTTCACGACCTACGAGCGCGTCGAGGAGGTCGTTCCGCTCGTCGTGAAGAAGGATGGGCGCCGCGAGGCGTTCGAACGACAGAAGGTCCTGTCCGGTCTCCGCCGCGCTTGCGACAAGCGAGCGGTCCCGCTCGAGCGCATCGAGCAGATCGTCGACGCGATCGAGCGCGAGCTCATCGATGCCGGCGAGAAAGAGGTCGCCGCCGAGAAGGTCGGCGAGCGCGTGATGAAACACCTGCGGGAAGTCGACCCCGTGGCGTATGTTCGTTTTGCCAGCGTGTACCGGCAATTCAAGGACATCGACGAGCTCCGTTCGGAGATCGACCAGCTTTCGAACCGTCGCGCCAACAACGGCGCGACGACGACGGCACCGGCGTCGTCGAGCGAGGTCGCGCCGAAGAACGGCGAGGGCGTGCAGCCATGAGCGACGCCGAGCGGAAATCCAAGCGGCCTTCGCAGCTTCCTCCACCAGCGCCTCCGGATCCGCAGACGCTGGAGGACGAGCGGTGGATGGACCTCGCGCTCGTGCACGCGAAGAGCGGGCATCCCTCGCCCAACCCGCACGTGGGCGCCGTCATCGTGAAGAACGGCGAGCTCGTCGCGACGGGTCATCACGAGCGCGCCGGCGCCGATCACGCCGAGACGGCTGCGGTCCGCTCAGCCGGTGAGCGCGCCACCGGCGCGACGCTCTACGTCACGCTCGAGCCGTGCAATCACCACGGGCGCACGCCGCCGTGCACCGATGCGATCATCGCGTCGAAGGTCGCGCGCGTCGTCATCGGCTGCCGTGACCCGAACCCCCACGTCGACGGTGAGGGCATCGAGGCGCTGAAGACGGCCGGCATCCAGGTGACGCTCGGCGTACGCGAAGCTCAGTGCCGCACGCAGATCCTCCCGTGGACGAAGCACGTCACGACGGGCCTGCCGTACGTCTCGCTGAAGCTCGCGCTCTCGCTCGATGGCCGAATCGCGACGCGCTCGGGCGCCTCGCGCTGGGTGACCGGGCCCGACGCACGCGCGAAGGTGCATCTCCTCCGTTCGCGCTCGGACGCGGTCGCGGTCGGGATCGGCACCACGATCGCCGACGATCCGCGGCTCACGGTCCGCGACGCGCCGGGCGAGAGCCCGCTTCGCGTCGTCTTCGACACGAACCTCCGCCTCTCGCGCGACTCGAAGCTCGCGGTGACCGCGAAGGACATCCCGACGCTCGTGCTGTGCGGTCCAGACGCGTCCGTCGACGCGGAAGAGGCGCTCACGGGGCTCGGTGTCGAGTGCATGAGGCTGCCGCTGTCGGCCGAAGGGCGCCTCGACGTCGTCGTCGCGCTCCGCATGCTCGCGCAGCGCGGAGTCGTCTCGCTCCTCGTCGAAGGAGGGGCAGAGCTCGCCGGCAGCTTCCTCGCCGGGAGGCTCGCGGATGAGCTTCACGCGTTCATCGCGCCGATCCTCCTCGGGCCGCGCGGTCGGCCGGGCGCGGTCGACTGGGCCGGACCGGACACGCCGCAGCAGGCGCCGCGGATCGCGTCGCCGTCTTGGGAGCTCGTCGGCGAGGACGCGTACGTCCACGGGCAGGTCATCTACCCCGACTGATGCGCGGCTCGAGCGAAGCGGCAGCTCGGGCGAGCGGCGGCGTTGCTGCACCCGACGACGCTCGATCCCGGGCAGACCTGACCCACTCGCGCCGCACCCGTTCCCGGGTTAAGCTGCCTATCGCATCATGATCCGCACCATCCTCCACTACCCCGACAAGCGCCTCCGTGAGAAAGGCGACGCGGTCGAGGCGATCACGTCCGAGATCCAGACGCTCATCGACGACATGGCCGAGACCATGTACGCGGCTCCCGGCGTTGGTCTCGCGGCCACGCAGATCGGTGAGAAGCTCCAGCTCTTCATCATCGACATCGCGGAGGAGAACGCGCCGAGCGACCTCAGGGTGTTCATCAACCCGGAGATCCTCGAGCGTGACGGCGAGATCTCCTGGCAGGAGGGATGCCTCAGCTTCCCCGGCGTCCAGGAAGAGGTCGAGCGCGCCGCTCAAGTCCGCGTCCGTGCGCAGGGCCGCGACGGCAAGTGGTTCGAGCTCGAGGCCGACGGCCTGCTCGCGGTGGCGATCCAGCACGAGTACGACCACCTGCAGGGCGTGCTCATGATCGATCACATGGGCCCGCTCAAGAAGCGCCTCACGCACCGCAAGATGGTGAAGCGCGCCGAAGAGCAAGCGGCGACCTGAGTCGCCTCTCTCAGCAGTAAAACGCGACTTGCGTGCCGGCATCCGTTACGAGGACGGCCGGGACTGACGCGTTGCTTCGCAACCGCCGCCGCGTGCCATCAGGGGCAGCGGAAGAGCTGGAGGTCCGCACCGCGGAGGCGCTCCACGTCGAGCGTCGCGCGCCGTGCGCGATGCGATCACGAGCTGGACCGCGCCGGCGAGTGCCCGACGAGCGACGACTCGATGACGGCGTGACGGCCGAGGTTCGCGCACGCCTCGGCTCGTCGCCCGAGCGCCCGAGACGGACGAGCCGTTGGATCCCGCGCACGAGTCGGTCCGTGGCGATGCTCGGTCGTCTCATGTGCACGAGCGCGGGCGTAGAGCGAGCGCGCGTCACTTGCGCGACGTGAAGATTTTGCGCGCGGCTTCGCGACTAAACACCCTCGTACGTCATCTCAGCCCCCACGCCGCGTGCCTCCAGCGCTCGGCGCACACACGACATCAACGTTCCGGGGGGACTCTGCGAAAAGGCGTCACCAGATCATGCGAGGTTCGAAGCCGCTCCGGTCGCTCTCGGGGGTCCTGTTTCTCTCTCTTGCGGCTTGTAGCGAAGCGCCCAAGAGCGCGGCCCCGCCGCCCCCGCCGACCGTGCTCGTCGCCCCCGTCGCTAGGCGGGACGTCACGCTCGACATCGAGTCGGTCGGCACGCTCGACGGGTACGTGAACGCGGACATCCGCGCGCGCGTTCGCGGCTACCTCCAATCTCAGAGCTACAAGGACGGCGCGTTCGTGAAGGAGGGGCAGCTCCTCTTCACGATCGACGCGTCGGAGTACGTCGCCGCGCTTCAATCGGCGAAGGCGAACCTCGCGCGCGCCGAGGCGAACCTCACGCACAACACAGCTCAGCTCGACCGCTTCGCCGCGCTCGGCACGACCGGCGCCGTCTCCAAGCAAGAAGTAGAGAACGCGCAGGCCGGCGACGCGGATGCGCGCGGGCAGGTCGAGGCCGCACGCGCGGCGCTGCGGCAGGCCGAGCTCAACCTCTCGTACACGCAGCTTCGTGCGCCAGTGTCCGGGATCGCCGGGCTCGCCACGGTGCGCACGGGCAACCTCGTCGGACAAGACGGGCCCACGCTCCTCACCACCGTCTCGCAGCTCGATCCCGTGCGCGTGAACTTCCCGCTGAGCGAGCTCGACTACGTGCAGTCGCCCGACGCGCTGAAGAACCTCCAGGAGCGCGACGTCGCCTGGGCGAAGGCGCAGTTCGCCAAGCTCGACAAGGGCGAGCCTGCCGAGGGCGGCGATCCCGGCGTCGTCCTCATGCTCGCGGACGGCTCGGTCTATCCGCACCGCGGCGTCGTCGTCACGGCGAACCGCCAGGTCGACGCAACGACGGGCACGATCATGATGCAGGCGCTCTTCCCGAACTCGGACCTGCGTCTTCGCCCTGGACAGTACGCGCGCGTGAAGATGCCCCGGCGCGAGGCCGGCAAGGACGCCCTCGTCGTCCCCGAGCGCGCGCTCATCTCCGTGCAGGGCTCCTATTCGCTCGGCGTCGTCGGCGCCGACAACAAGGTGCAGCTCCGACGCGTCGAGCTCGGCCCGATCGCTGGGCAAGGGCAGCGCGTCGTTCGATCGGGCGTTACCGAGGGCGAGAAGATCGTCGTCGAGGGCGTTCAGAAGATCAGCGACGGCTCGACCGTCACCCCCCAGCCTGCGCCGCCGCCGCCTTCGCCGTCGTCCTCATCGATGACGACGACGACCTCGGGGACCGCGCCCGGCGCCTCGCCCTCGGAGGCTCCTCCGGCCGAGAAGGCCGCTGGCCCGCGGCACTGATTCTCTCTCGAAAGACTCGAGGCCATCATGTCGGAGTTCTTCATCCGTCGCCCGATCGTGGCGATGGTCATCGCCATCGTCACGGTCCTCGTCGGCGTCGTCGCGCTGCTCGGGCTGCCCATCGCGCAGTTCCCGCAGATCCTCCCGCCGCAGATCAACGTCACGACGACGTACACGGGCGCCGATGCCCAGACGATCGAGCAAGCCGTCGCGACGCCGATCGAGCAGCAGGTCAACGGCGCCGACCGCATGCTCTACGTGCAGTCGACGAACGCGAACGACGGCACGATGAACCAGGTCGTGACGTTCGACGTCGGCACGGACATCGACGTCGCCAACGTCCTCGTCAACAACCGCTTCGCGCAGGCGCAGCCGTTCTTGCCGCAGGACGTGAAGAACTTCGGCGTCACGATCAAGAAGTCGCTGGCGTTCCCGCTGATGGTCATCACGCTCTCGTCCCCGGACGGGCGCTACGACCCGACGTTCCTCGCGAACTACTCGCTCATCAACATCAACGACGCCCTTCTCCGCGTGAAGGGCGTCGGCGACATCCGCAACCTCGGCTCCTCCGAATACGCGATGCGCATCTGGTTGAAGCCGGACGTGCTCGCGCGCCTCGGCATCAACGTGAGCGACGTCCAGACCGCGCTCCGCTCGCAGAACATCGTCAACCCCGCCGGTCAGGTGGGCGCCGAGCCCGCGCCGCCCGGGCAGGAGCTGACGTACACCGTCCGCGCGCAGGGCCGCCTCGTCCAGCCCGAGGAGTTCGAGAACGTCGTCATCCGCCAGAACGCGGATGGCTCGGCGGTGCGCGTGAAAGATGTCGCGTCCGTCGAGCTCGGAGCGCTCACCTACCAGCAGTACGGCACGCTGAACGGCAAGCCCGCGGCGGTCGTTGCCGTCTTCCAGGCGCCGGGATCGAACTCGCTCGAGGTGGCCGCGACGGTGCGTCAGCGGATGGAGGATCTCGCGAAGCGCTTCCCGCCGGGCATCGAGTACAAGGTCACGCTCGACACGACGGCGTCCGTCAACGCCGGCATCGAGGAGATCATCCACACGCTCATCGAGGCGATCGTCCTCGTCGTGCTCGTGGTCTTCATCTTCCTCCAGAGCTGGCGCGCGACGCTCATCCCGCTGCTCACGGTTCCCGTCTCGCTGATCGGCGCGTTCGCGGCGTTCCCGCTCCTCGGGTTCTCCGTGAACACGCTGTCGCTCTTCGGGCTCGTGCTCGCGATCGGTCTCGTCGTCGACGACGCGATCGTCGTGGTCGAGGCCGTCGAGCATCACATCGAGCACGGCCTGAGCCCGCGCGAGGCGACCTCGAAGGCGATGAAGGAGGTCACCGGCCCCGTCGTCGCGATCGCGCTCATCCTCGCGGCCGTCTTCATCCCCGTCGCCTTCATGAGCGGCATCACGGGCCGCCTCTACCAGCAGTTCGCGCTCACGATTGCGATCTCGGTCCTCATCTCGGCCTTCAACGCGCTCACGCTGAGCCCCGCGCTTTGCGCGATGCTGTTGAAGCCCCGCGGGCCACAGGCCGGCATCTTCGGCGCCGCCGGCCGCGCGTTCAACCGCGCCTTCGGCAAGGCGACGGACGGGTACGTCGGCATCAACCGCATCCTCGTCCGCAAGCTCGCCATCCCGCTCGCGCTCCTGGGCGTCGTGACCTTCGGCGCGCAGGTCCTCGGAAAGAAGCTCCCGACAGGCTTCGTGCCGGAAGAGGACCAGGGCTACGGCGTCATCGCCGTGCAGCTGCCCGAGGGCGCCTCGATGCAGCGCACGAAGGCCGTGTACGAGAAGATCAACGACGTGATCCAGAAGCAGCCGGGTATCCGCTACGCGAACGGCGTCGCCGGATTCAGCCTGCTGACGCGCACCGCTTCGAGCTACAGCGGCACGATCTTCTTCTCGTTCGAGCCGTGGGAGCACCGCAAGTCCCCGGACCTCACCGCCGCGGCGATCATCAAAAACCTCAACATCGCCTTCTCGAAGATCCCCGAAGCGCGCATCTTCGCCATCTCGCCGCCCGCCATCCCAGGCATCAGCGCGCAAGGCGGCTTCAGCATGATGCTCCAGGATCGGAGCGGCGGCTCGGTCGAGTTCCTCTCGCAGAACGTCGGCAAGTTCGTCGCGGCCGCGAACAAGCGTCCGGAGCTCGCCAACGTGCGGCCGAACTTCTCGCCGGCGGTCCCGCAGCTCTTCGCGGACGTCGACAAGGACAAGGCCCTCAAGCAAGGCGTCGCGCTCGCCGACGTCTATGCGACGCTCCAGACCTTCCTCGGCGGCTCGTACGTCAACGACTTCAGCCGCTTCGGCCGCCAGTGGAAGGTCTTCCTCCAGGCCGACTCGAGCTACCGGACGAACGCCGACGACATCAAGAAGTTCTACGTCCGTAACAACCGCGGCGAGATGGTGCCGCTCTCGTCGATCGTCACGGTCAAGAACACGTCGGGACCGGAGTTCACCGTCCGCTTCAACCTGTATCGCTCGGTCGAAATCAGCGGCGGCCCGGCGCCCGGCTACAGCTCCGGCCAGGCACTCGCTGCGCTCGAGGAAGTGGCGAAGGAGGTCCTTCCCCCCGAGATGGGCTACGAGTGGAACGCGCTCTCGTACCAGGAGAAGATGGCGGCCGGCAGCTCGGCGAAGATCCTCGGCCTGTCGCTCGTGTTCGTGTTCCTGATCCTCGCCGCGCTCTATGAGAGCTGGTCGCTGCCGTTCAGCGTCCTCCTCAGCGTGCCGGTCGCCGTGCTCGGCGCGTTCCTGGGGCTGCTCTCGCGCCAGTTCGACAACAACGTCTACGCGCAGATCGGTCTCGTCATGCTGATCGGCCTGACGGCGAAGAACGCGATCCTCATCGTCGAGTTCGCGAAGATCGAGCTCGATAACGGGCGATCGATCATCGACGCCGCGCTCGAGGGCGCGAGGCTCCGCCTCCGGCCGATCCTCATGACGTCGCTGGCCTTCGTCTTCGGCTGCCTTCCGCTCTGGCGGGCCGCCGGAGCAGGCGCGAGCGCGAGGCGGACGCTCGGGACCGTCGTGGTCTCCGGCATGCTCGCCGCCACGGTCGTCGGCATCTTCCTCATCCCGGCGCTCTTCGTCCTCGTCGAGCGGCTGTTCTCGCGGCGCAAGGGAGCGCACGGCGGCACGGCTCCGCCGGCCAACGGTCACGTCCAACCGGTGACCGAGCCCGTCGACGTCGAGCTCGGAATGACTGGCGAGTAGCGCTCGCGGAGGGCGCCAACGCCGTTCACTTTGCGCCCCCGAGCGAGATCAGAGAGACGAACATGAAGGTCGGAAGGCCGGAAGGTGGGGAAGCTATTTTGGAATCATTCCCCCAAATATTCTTCCGTTCTTCCTGTGAAATCTCTTCTCGAGCGCTGGTAACCGAACGGGATTGCGGAGGGCGCTGCGTCACCGCACGACGACGTCGTTGATGAACTTCAGGCTCGCGCCCACCGGGTAGCCGTAGCTCACGTAGATCGAATAGAAGCCTCGCGTCAGGTCTCCGGTCTCGCCCGAGCCCCAGCCCCACACGGTGACGCCGAACGGTGCGTCGCTCGTCATCTCGTGCCGGCCGTTGTCGCACTGGCCCTGCCCTTCGAAGTTGAAGCGCACGAGGTCGACGCGCGTGTACTCGTAGTCGCCGACGGCCTTCCAGCCGGTGAGCGTGCCCACACAATCGAGCTTCACGTCGGAGAAGCCGTTCTTCCCCTTCGTGCGCACCACGACGAGATGCGTCTCGGGGTACGTCGGATCGGTGAAGAAGACGTACGAGCTCCGGTACTGCTGCGGAGAGATGACGTTGACGAACTCGGGATCGCCCCGGCAGTCCTTCACGTCGGTCGTGTACATCTCGCAGCTGTCCATGTACCCGGCCATGTAGAACGGATGCGTGTTCCCCTGGCTCTTCACCGTGAAGGGCTCGCCCGTCCGGAACTCCGCGAACTGGCCTTTGTCGAGCGTCTCCGGCGCACCCTCCGGGCGCTTCGGGACGTAGGTCAGACGCGTGCCGTCGACCGCCGCGAGGATCCGCCACGGCGGGCTCTCGTCCATCGTCGCGTAGCGGTTCCGCGGGCGAACGGCCACGTACTCGTCGCCGAGCGCGCGCAGCGGAGGGATCTGCTGGTGCGCCGAATCGCATGCAGGAACTCCTTCCGGGATGTTCATGCACGTCGAGCCGCCCCACACGCCGACGGGCTTGTCGGAGTTGATCGGCGTTCCGATGAGCTCACTCATTTGCCGGAACTGGAGAACCTCGCCCTTCTTGAGCGCGTACGTGCGCTCGGTGCCGCGAGGCGCCGGGTCGACGCCCGCGCCGCCCGCCAGATTCGCCGTCGGGGCCAAAGTCACGTGCGTGTCGTCCTCGGCGGCGACGATCGCGATCCACGGATCGAGCGAGTTGTCGCCCATCGTCGATGCGGTCCCCGTCTTCGCCTGCGCCGAGAGCACGCCCGGTTGGGGGGTGACCGCGAGGTAGTTCGTCGCCCAGCTGCTCGTCGGCAAGAGGAGCGTTGCCGATGCGAGCCCGGCGATGCCTCCTCCGTACGGAAAGATGTCGTACATGACGACGGGCTCGGAGGCCTTCACCCGGAAGGACTTGCCGTACCCGGTGCCCACGATCGACAGGTCGGCCGACATCGCGGGACGCGTCCCCACCGGACACTTCTGCGGAGAGTCCACCGTGCTCGCGAGGAAGAGGATCGCCACCTGCCCAGGAGCGAGCTCGGAGCTCGCGAGCGGCGTGTACGTGATCGATTTCCCGCTCCCCGACGGGACGTAGGCGAACTTCGTCACGTCGAGCGGCTCGTCTCCGTAGGTGACCTCGAGCTTCGTCGCGCGATCGCCCTCGTTGGCCACGAACGCCGCGAAGCAGCCTCCGCCGACGTTGAATGGAAATCCGCGGGCGTTGTAGGCGCGCGGATAGAAGAGGAGATACTCGCAGCCGATGCTGCTCCGCTCGTTCACCGCGCGCTCGCACTCGCTGTCGTGGTTCGGCTCGCTGAACGAAGGATCGTTCTTCAAGTCGGTATCGTCGGCTCCGGCATCGGCGAAGCCGGGTCGATCGCTCGCGGCGCACGCAGCGATCGAGGTCGTGAGCGCCGCGTGCGCGAGGAGCGTTCGAAGACCAATCCGTTCAGACAGCATGCTCGCTCTCTCAGAGGTTGACGTTCTGCGGCGTCGGCCGGATGTCGTCGCCCGGTTGGATCGCGGTCTGACCGAGCGCCCCGCGCGAGTTGTCGCCCCAGCACTTGAGCCTGCGCTCACCGACGCGCGCGCACGTGAACACGGAGCCCGCCGCGATGTCCGTCGCGTGGGTTAGCCCCGGGACGAGGGTCGCCTCGAGCGTCCACGTCTTTCTCACCGGATGACCGAGCTGCGCGTGGGCGTTCGAGCCCCAGCAGCGGACCGTGCCGTTCGAGAGCAACGCGCAGAAATGGAGCTCGGGCGTGGTCTCGGTCGTGTAGCCGCCGGCGATCTTGATCACGCCGGCGAGCGGCTGCTTCGTATCGGCATCGATGACGGGCTTCGGCTCGGGCTGAGGCGGGTCCATGAACTCCTTGCACGTGCCCGTCGAGCACTGGCCCCAGCAGCGGACCGTGCCGTCGTCCATCAGCGCGCACGTGTCGTGGAGGGCGGCGGCGACCTGACGGACATTGCCGGTCAGGCCCGTCACGCGCGCCGGGACCATGTAGTTCGACGGCCGGTTTCCGGAAGGCACGGGGGTGCCGTCCGGGCGCGTCGTGACTCCAAGCTGCCCGTACCAGTTCCAGCCCCAGCACCAGACCGCGTCGCCCGACGCGCTTCGCGCGCACGAGTGAGAGTCGCCGAGAGCGAGGTCCTGACCGGGGAAGATCCCCTGCCCGGCCGGATCGGGCAGGTACGTCGGGGAGCTCTTCGGCGACTCGTCGCCGACGCCGAGCCGGCCATATCCGTTGCTGCCCCAGCACATGACCGGTCCGCCCCCGTTCAGTCGCGTGCAGGTGTGCTGCCTGCCGGCAGCGAGCTCGACGACGCCGCCGATCGTCACGGTCATCGGCGGAGAGGTCAGCTTCCCTTTGACGCCGTTCCCGAGCTGGTACGTGGAATTGCTTCCCCAGCATCGGATCAGACCGCCGCCCGTCATCGCGCATGCGAAGTCGGAGCCGATCGACACCTTGCGGACGTCGTCCACCGCGAGCTCGGTCGGCGCTGCGACGAAGGCGTAGCCGCCGTCGCGACCGACGCCCACCTGGCCGTTCGAGTCGTAGCCCCAGCACTTGAGGACGTTCGCTTTCTCCGGCGTGTCGACGATGGCGCACGCGACGTCGAGCCCGGCCGCGATGGAGCGAATCGGATTCGCGGTCGGATCCTCGTCGATGACGTCCGGGTCGCCGGCGTCCGCGTCGGGATCCGCATCGGAGCCGGCATCGAGCGGATCGCTCGCGTCGTCGCGGTCCGCCGCGTCCACCTCGGGCACCGATGCCTCGAGGCGCTGCGTCGGCGATCCCGAATCGGACCCATCGATCACGGCCGGGTCGTCCGTCGTCGCGCAGCCGTACCAGACCGCGCACGAGGCAAGCGCAAAGAAGCCAATCGCGAGCTTGTTCATGGATGCCTCCGAAGCGCAACGCCCTGCCCGTCAGCGCACTTGCCCACGGCCCAGACGTCGTTTGCGCTCGATCCCCAGAGCGAGAGCGTGCAGTCGAAGATCCGCCCGTGCACCGCGGTCGAGGAGAGCGACCAACTCGTGTCCGTCAGATGCACGATCCTGCCAAGCTGTCCCGACGCCCAGACGTTGCTCGGGCTGGTCCCCCAGATCGACGTGTACTTGAGATAACCGTCCTGAGCCGCCCCGCTCGGCGGGACTCGCGATTGCACGGCCGTGATGTTCCCGTTCGCGTCCTCCTTCCAGTTGTAGACGTCGCCGCGCTCCGTGAGGATCCAGAGGTCGGTAGGGCCAGCCATCCAGACGTTCGCGATCGTGGTCGTGCCGCGATCCCACGGGAGCGTCGACGACCACCAGGGGAAGGACATGTCCGAGGTGATGTCGTCGCTCAGGTCGATGGTCTCCTGGTCCGTGCGGTAGACACCGCTGCTTCCCCAGGCCCAGAGCGCGCCCTGCGCCGTTCCGGTGATTCCAGTGAAGGAGACGTAGCGCGAATACGGCACGAGACTCCAGACGCCGGCGGGGTCTCGATGCATGAACGCGCGTTCGCTTCGCATCGTCGCCCACACATCGCCCTGGCCGTTGCCCCAGACGCCGACGAGCTCGAGGGTCGTGTTGCTCTGCTGAGGAGACCAGCTCGTTCCATCCCAGTGCAGCACCGTTCCGAAACGGCCCACGGCCCACACGTCGTTCGGGCCGGTCCCCCAGATCCCGAAGAGCGGCCACTGGGTGCCGCTCTCGAAGCGGGTCCACTTGGTTCCGTCCCAGTGCACGATCGTCCCGTACCAGCCCACGGCCCACACGTCGTTGGGACCGCTTCCCCAGACGGCTTCCAGGTTCGGCGAGGTCAGCTCGGTTTGACACCAGCCATCGGCGCTGCACGGGCCTGCGTCGACATCGGGGTCCGCTCCGCCGTCGTCCAGCGAGCTTCCGTCATGTTGCCCGACGTCCTCGCCGCCATCGGACGGAACGGCCGCCTCGAGGGAGGCGTCCGCGAGCCCTGCGTCCGCGACGAGCGGATCGCCGTCGTCCGACGTGCACCCCACGAAGAGCGCCGCCGCGAACGCCGCCGTCCAGATGGTCACCCCATACGTCCACGATCTCAGCATGTGCATTCTCATTGTCGCTCTCACTGAGGAATCGTCGTTCCACCGTCACACGGGACCGTCGCGCAGACGCCTTCGACGCACGGCTGGCCCGCGCTGCACGCGGTCTCGCATTTCCCGCAGTGGTTTCCGTCGAAGCGAAGCCACGCCTCGCAACCGTCGCCCAGGTCCTTGTTGCAGTCGGCGTAACCCGGGTCGCAGGCGTAGCCGCACTTGCCCTGCTCGCAGGTCACTTGGATGTTGCCGCCGCCGTCGAGCCCCAAGCCCGGACACTTGTTCCCGCATGCACCGCAGTGGTCCGGATTGCTGCCGAGCGCGACGCACACGCCATCGCAGAGCACCTGACCGTCCTCGCAGCAGTTGGTCTTCGTCGGATCGCAGACGCAGCGCTTCTGGGAGCAGACCTCACCGGCCTTGCAGGCGTGCCCGCAGGCGCCGCAGTCCTCGCTCGTGGTCAGGCTCGTCTCGCAGCCGTTGCTGGCATTGCCGTCGCACTCTCCCCAGTCTTTGGCGCAGACGATCCCGCAGTCGCCCTCCGCGCATCCCCACTGAACGTGATCCTTCAGGTCGAGATCGGGTGGAGGGTTGTTGCAGACGTTGCCGCAGCTCCCGCAATTGAAGAAGTCCTCCTTCGTGTCCACGCACTCCGCGTCGGAGCACTGCCCGGATCCGCACGCCGTCAGACCATCCGGGCATCCGCACGTCCCGAAGACGCAGGCCTGCCCGTCCGGACATTTGTTCCCGCACGCACCGCAGTTGTCCGGGTCACACGTGACGTTCACCTCGCATCCGTCTTCGAGGTAACCGTTGCAGTTCGCGAGCGTGTCGAGGCAGCGCGAAGAGCACTTGCCCTCGACGCAGTCCCACTGCAGGTTCATCGTCGCGGCCGCGCCCGACTGCATGTACGCCCGAAGCACGGGATCGTCGGGGCACTGCCGCCCGCATGCACCGCAGTTGTTCGGATCGTCACTGAGGTGAGTTCCGCAGCGATGCGGGGACGTCGGACAATCGGCGTACGGATACGGGCACTCGGTGCTGACGCACATCTCTACCGGCGGAGTTCCCGCGTCGTCCTCCGGTGTCGCGAGCGGCGGCGCGACGCCCGCTTCCGAAGTCGGTCCAAAACCTCCGACGACGACACGCCCGTCGTCCGTGCAGGACGCGGACGCGATCACGATGGCGAGCGGGAGGGCGAGCGCGATGCACCCCACCGGCGTGGCAACGCGGCGTTTCATCGTTCACCTTTGGATTCCTGGAGGACCCGATGGAGGCGCTCGGCGTACGGGGTCTCGCCATGCTGCTCCGAGAAACGTGCTGCCCGCGCGTGCGCCTGTGCGCGCTCGCCGGTCATTGCCAGCGCTTCGATGCGCATCACTTCGATCTCCTCCTTGAACTGGCCTTCGTTCGAGAAACTTTTCGTGTACCGCGCGACCACTTCGAGGCATGCGCGGCCTCGTCCTCGACCGAGCTCGGCGCGTGCTTGCTCCACGAGCGCGAGCTCCAGGACGAACGTGTCCGCGACGGACGCGCTCGGCGAAGCGGCTCGCGCCGGTGCGCGCGGCAGGTCTTCGATGCGGACGGTCTCTATTGGCGCGCTCTCCGCGACGTGCGTGATCGGCGCCGGGCCCGTCGCCGCGACCGGCACTGCCGGGACCGAAGGAGGTCCTGCGCTCACGACGTCTGCGCTCACGACGTCTGGGCGCACCGTCAGCGCCGCCTCCGAGGCCGCGAGCGCGAGCAACGCCGCACCGGCGGCCATCGCGAGCTTCAGCGTCGTGCTCGACGCCCGCCATCCCTTCGGCGACGGTGCCGAGCCGCCGACGTTCGCGAGCACGCGGTCGGCCGCGCCCTCGGGCGGGTCGTCCCGATCGAGCAGCGTGCGAAGACGAGCGAGATCCGGGTCGCGCGAGAAGAGCCGCTCCGGCTCCTCCGTCATGCCCGCTCGCGCGTCGCTTCCGTCGACCATCGCCCCTAAATGGGACAGCGGCCTCCGTTTGCTCACGAAAAGCGACGCGACCGACGAATCCGCACGGGCCGACTATTTTGTTGCGAGCCGGCCGTTGCAGTGTCGTCATGACGACTACCCGCCATGGCCCTCGGTCGTCGATGTCGATGGGGCGCCGCCGGCGTCTTCCTTCTGATCGGCGTGGTGCCCGCTCAGGCCCGTGCGGATGACGCTGCGCCGACGGGCATGACGGTCAGCGTCGAGTACCGTGCGCCGACGGGGTGTCCATCGCGAGGCGAGCTCCTCGACAGCGTACGCCGCTACACGACGCGGTGGAGCCTCGTCGACGACGGAGCGTCGCGGGGCTTCGCGATCGTCCTCGATCGGACCAACGCCTCCGCCCGCGGCACGCTCGAGATCGCGGTGGGCGGTCGCAAGACCCGCAAGGTCGTCTCGGGACCGACCTGCGCGACGGTCGCGCGGGCGCTTGCGGTGATGGTCGCGCTCGTGATCGACCCGGGTGCGTCGATCGCTGGTCGTGAGGAGCCTGTTTCTCCAACCGACACATCGCCGGAGCCGGAGCGCTCCGACGAGCCACTGGAGATCGAGGCATCTCCGGAGGGCAGCGAGGACGCCCCGCCATCGCAGGCAACCATCCCTCGCAAGAAGGGACGGCGCGCTCGGCCCACGAAACCGAACGCCGTCACGAGCGCGCCTCGGTGGATGTTCGAGCTGCGTCACGAGCTGAGCTCGGCTGTCACGAGCCGGGCGATGACGCTCATCGGGGGCTCCGTCGACCTCCAGGTTCCCCTGTTCCGGAGCCGCGACCCACGGAGCAGCGTCATCGGCGCGTCGTCCGCCGGGATTGGCCTCCGCCAGAGCCTTCCGAGGGACGTCGGTGTGCCAGGGGGGAGCACGGACTTCCTCTGGTCCGCGGGGACGATGCGGATCTGCCCGCTTCGACTTCGGCTCCTCGGCGACCGGCTCGACCTCGCGCCGTGTGTCGAGGGCAATGTGGGCGTCTTGCGAGCCGAGAGCCGCGGGATCCCGTTCGCGCAGCGAACCCGCAAGCACTGGATCGACGGGGGCGTCTCCGCGCTCGGCGTGTGGCACCTCCCCGGCCCATGGGTCGCCACGGCGGCCGTTGCCCTCGTGACGCCACTCACGCGCCACCGCTTCGAGGTCGTCGAGCTGGCCTCCCTCTCCGCGGCATCGGGTCCCCGCACCCAGCTCGTTTCCCAGGCGCCGATCCTCGGGATCACCGCCGGCCTGGGCCTCGGTCTCGAGCTCTGAGGCCGCCCGTCACTTTTTGTGAGCAAGTCGAGGCCGATCTCTCATTAAGCTCCGATGGCCGCTGCCTGCCAGGTACCTCGGATGGCGTCGAAGGAGCCCGAGCGGACTGCTCATGCCCCGCTCGAAGAGGAGCGCTCGGGCCGCGATGCGCTCGAAGACGCCCGCAAGGCGCGCCTGCGGCAGCTCATTGCCGATCACTTCAACCCAGTGTGGAAGTTCCTCCGCCGGATCGGTGTCCCCGCCCAGCTCGCCGAGGACGTCTCGCAGGAGGTCTTCCTCGTCGCGCATCGCCGTATCGACGACATCAAGGCGGGGGTGAGCAGCGAGCGCTCGTTCCTGCTCGGGACGGCGTATCGGGTGAGCCGCGAGCTCGGCCGCAAGGCCCACCGCGAGTCTCTGCAGGACGTCGACACCGAGCTGGCGTCCATGCCGACCCCGGAAGAGCAGCTCGACGAGAAGCGCGCGTGCGAGGTCATCTACCGGCTCCTCTCCGAGCTCGACGACGACGTGCGCGCGATCTTCGTCATGTACGAGATGGACGGCATGACGATGAACGAGATCGCGCAGGTGCTCGGCTTGCCGATCGGCACCGTAGGGTCTCGCCTTCGTCGTGCGCGAGACGACTTCAAAGCTCGGTTCGAGCGCCACCGCAAGCGGCTGAAGGAGGTCCGATGAAGGAGCCCGAACGCCTCTTCGCGAGCGATCCGGATCTGACGCGACTCCACGACTTGCTCGATCGCGATGCACCTCCAGCGGGCGCGATCCAGCGAGCGACCACACGCGTCCTCGCCGATGGCGCGCCGGGCGACCCTCCGACGCAAGCACCAGGCGCACGACCGAGCGCCTCGACGACGCCATGGATCGTCGCGGGGCTCGGAGCAGCGGTCCTCGTCGCGGGCGCGCTCGCCTGGTGGTCGCCGTCGGGGCACACTCCCGACGCGAGCCCGGATCCTCTCGTGAGCGCGTCGACGGCGCCCACGGCGGCGGCCGTCGTGGAGCAAACGGCGGCGATCGTCGACGCGCCTCCAGCGCACCCGGCGATCCGCGTCGACGATCTGCCGGCGGCATCCCGACCGAGAGCGGCGGCTTCGCCGGCCGTGTCAGCCGATCCATTCCTCGAAGAGCTCGCGCTCGTCGAGCGAGCACGTGCAGCGCTCGCGCGGGCACGCGGACGCGAATGCCTCGACGCGACGGTCGCGTACGAGAAGCGGTTCGCGAAGTCCGGCCTCTTCCGCGAAGAAGTCGAGGTCATGCACATCGAGGCGCTTGCGATGTCGGGCGAGAGCGCGGCGGCGCGCGCGCGGGGCCAGCGGTTCCTCGACGCTCACCGCGAAACGCCCTACGCCGAACGTATCCGTCGCGTTCTCGCCCAAGCCGGGGAGTGATCCGAACGCGGCCGCAGGCGGATGGGTAGGCTCGTCCGCGAGCCGCGCCGCTCGTTCGGCGCAAGGTCCCGCGGACTCGAGGACGCTACTTGTTGCTGTTCGTGTCGGTGTTGCTCTTCGCGTTGCTGTCGGTGCTCGTGGAGCCGCTCTTCCCGGTGCCTTGCGTGGCCTTGCCGCCGTATGTCCCCTTCCCGCCCGTGTACTGGCCCGATGTGCCGTCACCGAGCGTCGTGGACTTGTTGTTGTGCTGGCCTGTGCGCTCCTGCACGGTCCCACGATCCTGCGACGAGCCGCTTCCGCTGTTCAGCTGCGAGCTCGGACGATCGATCGGGACCGAAGGGGTGTCGCCGCCCATGATGCCGGCGTCGCGGCCCTTGCCGAGGCCGCCCGAATAGTCCGTTCCCGTGCCCGTCGCGCTGCCGCTGTTGCTCATCGAGCTGCCGCTGTTCATCGAGCTGCCGCTGCCCGTCGTCTCCCCCGCGGCGTTCGTGCTCTCCGTCGTCCCCGTGGTCGCGCCACCCCCCTGCGTGTTCCCGGGGTCCGTCGAGCTGCCGGTCGTCATCGTTCCGCCGGTCACCTCGACGGGGCGGTTCAGGTCCTTGTCTCGATCGATCGGCGCTGAGGTCGTGTTCGTCTCGCTCGGCCTCGGCTCTTCCTTCTTCGAGCACGCGGCCGCGAGGGCGAGAAGAGCTGCTGCTGCGAGGACACTCGTGGACTTCATCGATTTTCTCCGTTGGTTGGGCTGCACGCGATGACGCCGAGGAGTGGTGCCACCGCGGCAGCGGTCACCGCGGCGGGTGCAGCCCACGTGCCCCGGCGCAGCTCGAGCGGCGACCACGACCGCGAGATGCGTGATCTCACGACGGAATTGGTGCGACGCAGCGCGAGCGCGCGCGACGACCTCGACGGCCGTGCGTCTCAGCCCGTTCCACCACGGCGGCGCAACGCGCCACGAGCCAAATCGAGGAACGAGCGAGCTCGACGAAGCGGCGACCGCTCGTCGAGCTCGATGGATGCGAAGCGCGAGACGCGCCCCTCAGCTCGTCAGCGACCGGCGCGCTTGAAGAGCCCAGCGTCGAGCTTCATGCCGCGCGCGGCGAGCTCGTTCGCGATGCGCGGAACGACGCCCGTCGCGCTGAAGCTCCCGTCGCCGCCCGAGGGATCGGCGTTGAAGACGAACAGGTCGCGCGCGACGATGCCCTTCGCGTCGGCGCCACCGAGCTCGGCGACGCGGGTCACCCGGAGGCGGCCGTCGGGGAAGGCGCCGATCTCGACGGCGATGTCGAAGGACTCGCCGACGACGTCACGCATCGCTTCGAGCGAGAGCCCCGGACGATGCAGCACGAGCTGGGCGACGAGGCGGCTGATGCCCTGGCGAAGCGTCGGCGCGGCCAGCGCGGCGAGCACGCCGTCGCTGCCCTCGGTCATCGCGTCGACCGTCGCCGCGGCGACGCCGCCCGCGAGCTGCGTGACGATGAGCCGATCGGCGCGGAGCTTCGACGCTGCGCGGACGCACTCCTCGCCGAGCTTACGCGTGTCACCGAGCGAGATGCTCGCCACGTGCGCGCTGCCGACGCCGATCTCCTCGACGTCCTGCACGACGGCGACTCGCTCGCCCGCTCCGCCGCCCGCCGCGGCGAGCGCCGAGAGCAGCACGAGCGGCGCGTTGCCCGAGACGAGGATGTTCGCGCGCGCGGCGATGCACGCCTCGAGGAACTGCGACATGCCCTTCGACATCGAGCCCGCGCGCGTGAGCTCCTCGAGCGTCGTCTCGACACGACGACGCTTGCGGATCGACACCACGTGGTTCGCTGCTGCCGGCGGAGCGATCGCGACGAAGGCGGCGCGCGGAAGGCGGCGCTCGACGACCGTCTCACCCGGCTTCCACGGCTCGCCGCTCTGCTGGGCGAGCCGCGCGATGACGCGATAGAGCGCCTCTTCGCTGCTGAACGACGTCGGCTCCGAGACCATGCTCGCGCTGCCGCGAAGCGTGAAGAGCTGGTCGAAGCGAACGCAGTGGATCTCGCCGACCTCCTCGTCTTCGAGGAGCGGACCGAATGCACCGAGACCGACGAGCTCGCGATGCGCGTCGCGAACGACGGCTTCGAGGTCGATCCCTTCGGGCGCATCGCCCTCTTCGCGCATCGCATTCGCCTGCTCGCGCGCGGCGCGCTCGATCTGCTGGGCGAGCGCGTCCGGCACGTTCGGGCTCGTGCGGAGCGGCGAGAGATCGACCGCGTCGGCGATTCGATCGAGCAGCGTCATCAGCGCAAGGCGGCGCCCCGCTTGCGCCGGCGTCTCCTTCGGAGGCATACGCGGCGGCGGAGCGGTCACGCGACCGGGCGGGGGAATGGACGCCGACGCGACCGGCGCCGCAATCGGCGCGGCGACCGGAGGAGCCGGAATCGGCGCAGGCGCCGATGGTGCTGCAGCCGGAGGCGGCGGAACCGGCGGCGGGGCGACCGGCTGCGGAGGTGCAGCTGTCGGAGCAGCCGGAGTCGGCGGCGACGCACCGAGCGCTCCGCCAACGCCGCCCGGAGTCGGGAGACGCTGCCCGATGACCGGCGGTGACATCTGGTTGAGCGGCATCGTCATCGGACGAGGCGCTGCTCCGGTCGCTGCGAGCGCCGGACCTGCCGGCGGGGCACCCGACGGATTACGCGGCTTGAGCGGCGCGCTGTCGTCCGGGTCCTGGTCGAGACCGTACGCAGCCGGAGGAGCACCTGCGGCCGTGGGCGGATCCGGCGGCCGTGCCGCGGGCGGCGTCGTCGGCCCGACGCCAGGTCCCGGCATCCCGAGCGGCGACGCATTCGAAACGTTCTGCGGCTGAGGGCGCGGCAGCGGCGCTCCCGGCGGGTGCGTCGGCGCCTTCAACGTCACCGCAGGAGGGTTCGGCAGCGGCGCGGGACGCGCCGGCGGCGGAGCGGCCGCCTGATCGCGCGCGAGCGTGCGGATCGACTCTTCCTCGCCCGGGCTCGCCGCCGTCGGCTCGTGGATGGCGGCACCAGCGGCGCCGTTCGTCTCGAGCCGCAGGACGAAATCGCCGATGTAGATCTTGTCGCCCTCGCGGACGATGGTTGCCTGGGCGATCTTCCGGCCGTTGACGTACGTGCCGTTCGTGCTCTTCAGGTCGGTGACGATGAAGCGGCCGTCGCGGAAGAGGAGTCGCGCGTGGTGCTTCGAGACGTTCCCTTTCGGGAGCATCAGATCGTTGCCCTGGACTCGCCCGACGTTGATCTCGTTCTTGTCGAACGACTCCCGGCGTTCTGCCCCACCCTTCTCGCTGATGATGATCGCAAACACGCGTCGGTCCCTCTAGCCCCGTGAGGTGCGTGGCTCGACGACAGACGCGTCATCCACGTCCGTCGCCAATGGTGGCGTCGGATTTCAACGGGATTGTCAGGGCTTTGGCAGCCGATTGTCAACTTGGGGACGGAGCCGGCCCACCGTCCTGCTCGCCGTCGGGCCCGTCGGCCCGCGTCCATAGACGAACGCCGACCACTTCGATCGCGCCCCGCGCGCTGCGCGGGCTCGGGAACGGAGGGTCGGCGGCTAGCCCGATGAGGGCGGAGGCGGAGACGCGATCAGTCGTTGACGGGCGTGCGACGGCTCTGGACCTCGCTCACCACCATCCCGAGCAGCTCACCGGCGAGCGCCATGACATCCTTCTCGGCGTAACCGCTCGAACGGAGCTCGCGGTAGATCGTCTTGGCGAGGATCGCGAGGGCGCGGGGATCGCGAGTGCCGGGGGTCGGGTCGAAGGGGAGTGCCATCTGGAACTGGCCGAAATACAAGCACCATGCCACGGATTCGCAAGCGGTTTTCGCGGCAATTGTCATGGGCTCGTCAGCTTGGACGCGAACGGGCGTACCCAAACGCGCTCATCCGGCGCGTAAACCATTTCACAGTTCGTCCCGGCCGCGTTTGGTGAACGATCTTCCGCGGCCATGCGGCGTGTTACCGTGCGCCCGCGATGACGGCGGATGGACAGACCACCGAGGACGCTCCCGCTTCCGGTGCGCCCGGTGGCGAGAAGCCCGACCTGAAGGAGGCGAGCGAGAGCGCCGTGCCTGCAGGCGGCGAAGCGCCAGCGCCCAAGAAATCCGCGAAGGAGAAATCCGCGAACGACGGCGGGCGTCGATGGATGGCGCCGGAGTCACGCTCGCGCCGGCTCCTCATCGGGCTCGGGATCTACCTCGCGTGCCTCGTCGTGTTCGCGATCATGGCGGGCGACCGCCTCGAGAAGCACACGCCGTACAACCACTACGCGCTGCTCGCCGATGCGTGGCTCCACGGGCGCCATGCCCTCCTCGGCAACCCGCCGTCGTACGCGGGAATGAACGACTTCGCGCTGTTCGACGGGCAGTGGCACATCAGCTTCCCGCCGTTCCCGGCCATCCTGATGCTGCCGTTCGTGTGGCTCGCCGGAAGCCCGGAGAACTTCCGCGACGGGCAGTTCATCGTGTGGCTCGCTGGGATCGGCCCCGCGGTCCTCTTCCTCGTGCTCGAGAAGCTCCGGCGCACGGGGCGATCCGAGCGCCCCGAGGTCGACAACATCCGCCTCGCTCTGCTCTTTGCGTTCGGCTCCGTCTACTTCTTCAGCGCGGTCCAAGGCACCGTTTGGTTCGCCGCCCACGTCGTCGGTGTCGGTCTCGCCGCGCTGTTCGTCCTGTTCGCGCTCGATGCAGAGCGCCCCGTCCTCGCCGGCGCGATGCTCGGGTGCATGTTCCTCACGCGGACGACCACGACGCTCGTCGCCGTGTTCTTCGCGTTCGAGGCCGTCCGCGTCGCATACCTACGCGCAGCGAAGGAAGGCGAGCCGCGCCGTCTGCCGACCGAGGGATCGCTCCTCGACCGCATCGAGCTCGTCTTCAAGGACCTAGACCGTGCGCTTCTCGTACGGCTCGTCGCCACCTTCTCGATCCCGGTGCTCGTCGCGCTGGCGTTCGCGTCCTGGCTCAACAATGCGCGCTTCGGCAACCCGGCGCCCTGGGCGTTCGGGCACGAGTACCTCCAGGTCGGCTGGAAGACGCGCATCGATCGCTGGGGCCTCTTCAGCTTCCATTTCCTGCCGCGCAACCTCGCCGTCATGCTCGGCTCGCTCCCGTGGAAGCCGCTTCCGACGGAGCCGAAGGTCCCGCTCGAGCTCCTCGGGATGACGTTCAAGGTCCCGCACTACATGATCAGCGGGCACGGCCTCGCGCTCTGGTGGACGACGCCCGTCTACCTCTGGCTCATCCGCCCGAAGAAAGTGGACTTCCTCTGGGCGGCCGCCGCGGTCGCCGCCCTCGGGCCGTGCGTGATGAACCTGCTCTACCAGAACAGCGGCTGGTTCCAGTTCAGCTATCGCTTCTCGAACGACTACGCGATCTTCCTCTTCGTCCTGCTCGCGATCTCGACGCCGAGGTTCTCGCGAGCGTTCTGGGTCGCCACCCTCTGGGCAGTCGCCTGGAACACGTTCGGCGCGGCGAGCTTCGAGCGTGCGAAGTACGACGCGTTCTACTCTCACGAGGCTGCGGTTCCCACGCGACGCTATGGTGGAACGGGCACCGTCGATCTCGTCTACGCACCCGATTGATGACCTTCATGCGCTTTTTCCTCCCCGCCGTCTCCGCTGCCGGCATCGTCTCCGTGCTCGCCGCCTTCGCGGCGTGCGGAAAGCCGCAGATCATCCCGCGCACCGCCCCCGGCGTGCAGCTCGCGTCGATCACGGTGACGAGCCCGTCGTTCGCGGAAGGGGCGCGCATTCCGGTCGATCACACATGCGACGGCAAGGAGCTCATCCCCGAGCTCGTGCTGAGCTCGCCGCCGGAGAACACCAAGTCGCTCGTCCTGTTCGTCGAAGATCCCGACGCGCCGGGCGGCACGTTCGTCCACATGGTCGCGTTCAACGTGTCCCCGGATCTCCGGAAGCTGACCTCCGGAACGGAGCTCACGAACGCTGGAGAAAATGCGCGCTTCGGGCTGAACGACTTCAACGTCGCGCACTACTCGGGCCCCTGCCCTCCGCGCGGCGAAGCGCATCGCTATCGCTTCCGCGTCGTCGCGCTCGACACCGTCCTCAACCTGCCCGAGGGCACGCCTCGCGGACAGATCGACGAAGCGATCGACGGACACATCATCGGCGAGGGATACCTCACCGGTCACTTCGGACACTGACATGAGCATTCTCACTGACGCCCTCGCTTCGCGCTTCGACAAAGCCATCGCCTCCGCGTTCGGCCAAGAGCACGCCGGCACCGCCCCGGTCCTTCGCCGCTCGGCACACGCCGACTTCCAGGCCGACGTCGCGCTCGGCCTCGCCAAGAAGCTCGGCCGCCCACCGCGCGAGGTCGCGCAGCAACTCGTCGCGAAGCTCGATCTCGAGGGGCTCGCCGACAAGGTGGACATCGCCGGCCCCGGCTTCGTGAACATCACGCTCACTCCGAGCTGGCTCTCACGCGCGCTCGAGGAGACGACCGCCGACGCGCGGCTCGGCGTCGCCGCGCAGAAGCCCGAGACCGTCGTCATCGACTACTCGTCCCCGAACGTCGCGAAGGAGATGCACGTCGGGCACATCCGCAGCACACTCATCGGCGACTCGCTCGCGCGCGTGCTCGAGGCCCTCGGCCATCGCGTGATCCGCCAGAACCATCTCGGCGACTGGGGCACGCCGTTCGGGATGTTGATCGAGCACGTGCTCGACACGACCGACGGCAACGCCGAGAAGCTGTCGATCCGCGACCTCGACACGTTCTACCGCGAAGCGCGGGCGAAGTTCGACAGCGACCCGACGTTCGCCGAGCGCTCGCGGCGCCGCGTCGTCCTCCTCCAGGGCGGCGACGAAAAAACGCTCGAGCTGTGGGGCCTGCTCGTCGACCTCTCGACGAGCTACTTCGGCAAGATCTACGAGCAGCTCGGCGTGAAGCTCCGGAACGAAGACGTCTGCGGCGAGAGCTTCTACAACCCGATGCTCCCGAAGGTCGTCGACGCGCTCCGCACGAAAGGCCTGCTCGAGGAGAGCGAAGGTGCGGAGTGCGCCTTCCCGCCGGGGTTCACGAGCAAGGAGGGCAAGCCGCTCCCGCTCATCGTCCGCAAGAACGACGGTGGCTACGGCTACGCCGCGACCGATCTCGCCGCCATCCAGCATCGCACCGGCAACCTCGGCGCGACGCGCGTCCTCTACGTGGTCGGCGCGCCGCAGCAGCAGCACCTCGCGATGGTCTTCGCGGTCGCCGAGAAGGCCGGGTGGCTCACGCCTCCGGCGCGCGCGACGCACGTCGCGTTCGGCTCGATCCTCGGCCCCGACAAGAAGATGTTCAAGACGCGCGAAGGCGGGACGGTGAAGCTCGCCGACCTCCTCGACGAGGCGGTCTCGCGCGCGCACGCGATCATCGTCGAGAAGAACCCGGAGACGCTCGACGACGAAGCGCGCAAGGACGTCGCCAAGAAGGTCGGCATCGGCGCGTTGAAGTACGTCGACCTGTCGAGCGATCGCGTGAAGGACTACGTGTTCGACTGGAAGCGGATGCTCGCGTTCGACGGCAACACCGCTCCGTACCTGCAGTTCGCGCACGCGCGGACGCGCTCGATCCTGCGCAAGGCCGAAGGCACTCGCGCAGGAGAAGCAACGGAGGCGAGCTCGAAGATCGTGGTCGGCACGCCGGAGGAGCGCGCCCTCGCGCTCGCGCTGCTCGAGCTCGGTGACACGGTGGCGAGCGTCGCGGACACGCTCCAGCCGCATCGCCTGTGCACGTACCTGTTCGACCTCGCGACGGTGACGACGTCCTTCCTCGAGCGCTGCCCGGTGCTCAAGGCCGACGATCCGGCGACGCGCGCCTCACGGCTCGCGCTCTGCGAGCTCTCGAGCAAGGTGCTCGCGAAGGGGCTCGATCTCCTCGGCATCGAAGCGCCCGAGGTGATGTAACGCCGAGCGCGCCCGAACGCGCGCGCTCGGCGTCGACGCTACTTCTTCTTCTCGTCGCGGCTGATCGTGACCGTCTTGATGGTCACGGGCTGCGTCGGGCGCTCGCCGGCGACGCTGACGTTCGCGATGTCGTGCACGACCTCGACCGGGGCGCACTCACCGAAGATCGTGTAGCCGCCGTCGAGGTGCGCTGCCGCGGCGTCGGTGATGAAGAACTGCGCGCCGTTCGTGTTCGGCCCGCGGTTCGCCATGCAGAGCAGGCCGGGCTTGTCGTGCTTCGCGCCTTCCCAGATCTCGTCCTTGATGACGTAGCCGGGCTCACCGGTGCCGTTGCCCCTCGCGTCACCGCCCTGGATCATGAATCCCTTGATGATGCGGTGGAACGTCGTGCCGTCGTAGGCGGGCTTGTTCACCCATTCGCCCGAGCGCGGGTCCTTCCACGTGCGCTTGCCCGTCGCGAGGCCGATGAAGTTCGCGACCGTGACCGGCGCCTTGTCGTCGAAGAGCTTGCATTGGAGCGTGCCCTTGCTCGTCTCGATCTTCGCGACGATCGCCCCATTGCCCTTGAGGTCTTTCGTCGCGTCCGCGAGCGAGAAGCTCCCGTTCAACGGGTCACCGGCCTTCTTGGCGGCGGCCCCTGGGTTCGCGGCGGTGCCCTCGGCCGTCTTCGCCGTCTCCTGGGGCTTCGGCTCGGGCTCGGGCTCCGCTGGCGCCGTCTTGCACGCGGCGACGGTGAACAGGAGCGTGGCGGCGATGGCAGGGCGGAGCATCGTAGGCATGGCCCGGGTTCTATCACGCCCGACGACGCGTGGCCCCACCCGGTCGCGCAGGGCCTCCGGCGGGCTCGAGCGCCGGGGCGTCGGGCGTCAGCGGGCGGCGAACGGAATGGTGATCTTCTGCCCCGGGACGATGCCGTGCTTTCGCGTCCAACCGCCGTTCACCTCGAGGACGAACACGGAAGGGCAACCGACCGAGCGCGTCGTGTCGGTGAGAGGCGCTGCGCCCTCGACGATGCCGACGATGACGCCGTCGTCGTCGATGAACATCATGTCGAGCGGGATGCATGTATTGTGCATCCAGAAGGAATGCTCACGCCTGCCGTCGAGCGTGAAGAGCATCCCGTGATCGTCCGCCATCGAGCGCCGGAACATGAGACCCCGCTCGACGTCGTGAGGCGTCTTCGCGAGCTCGACCTCGACGCGAGGCGTGTTCGGCGCATCGGGGAACGTCACCTCCGACATCGGCATCTTCGCGTTCGGCTCCGGATCGGGCGGGCAGTGCGCGGGATCGGCGGGCGGCGGGATCTTCGGAGCGCTCGCGGGGAGCTGCGCGATGCAACGCGAGCCGGTCGTCGCCTCCGCGCCCGCCGCGACAGTCGCCTTCCGCGTCGAGGTATCGGCCTGGACCGTCGGCGCCGGCTCGGGCGGCGTACGGCTGCAGCCGACGACAGCGAGGAGGCCGCTCAGGACGACTCCGGCGAGCATCGCGCTCGGCCGCGGAACAGCAGAACGAGGCGTCATCGCCGCGGACTCTCGCACGCGCGGGACGACAACGCACGCTGGGAGTTGGCGGCGTCCGGATGCCGCCGGCGGTTCAGACGTTCCGCGGAGGCCGCGCCGGAGCGCGGACAAAAGAAAAGCACCGCGTCCGGGCTCGGGGGGGGGTAAGCCTCAACGCGGTGCCGCCGAATTTAGATGCCAGTTCCGTGCCATGCAAGAACACGGAGGAAATGGGATTTTTGCCCGAGCAATCTTTCACTCCTGAAAGAACACGAAGACAGCTTTGAAAGCGAGTCGGGGGTTTGTCGACGTGGATTTCATTCCTGCGCGACCGACGCCGAGGGCCGTTCATGCGGCGCCCAGCGGCAATTGCCCCTGCGTGTCGGTCGCGGCCGAGACTGCGCCGCCCGCGACAAGCCCGCGACAAGCCCACGAAGGCCCACGAAGGCCCACGAAGCGAGAGCACGACGCGCGCACTCGAGCGCGTTCAGGTCGACGCTCGTACTCGATCGCGTCCACGTCGACGCTCGTCTCGGCCGCGTCGCGCGCATCCAGAAGCGCTCATCTCGCCCGCGCCCGCCTTTCCTGGCCGGACTTTCGTGGGGCGAGCATCCATGTAAGGATGTGTACCTCATGGCCGAAGATCGGGGTACGGCTGGCACGCTCAAGGGACGTCTTGCGGACGTCTATGTACCGGCGCTCGTGGACGGGGCGCTTCCGGCGTTGTCGCGTCGACTGGGAAACCGCGCCACCATCGACGATCCGCTCTTCGGTCGTGCCTCGACGCTGACGTCGATCGATCCGCTGCTCGAGAAGCTCGCCGCTCACTTCAGGGAGAAGCGGGTGACGTACCGGCACGTCGCGTCCGCGACGGGCGTCGACCGCGACGTCTCCGAAGGCGTCCTGGTGTCGACCACGGCCGAAGGCTCTTCCGAGATGCCGATCGCCGTCGTCGCGGAGCGCCGACGCCTGCGTGAGATCGAGCTCCGCACGTATTACGCGACCGGTGAGAGCCAGCGGAAGCCGCGTACACCTCTCGTCCACGGCAGCGGCGAGGTTCCGATTCCGCAGATCGTCGCGCACGTCCTCGAAGCGTTTCGCAAGGGCGCCGTCGAGCGCGTGCTCGCAGCGTTTGAAGAGTCTTCGCGTTTCGTCGACCCGCGCGGCAAGGCACACGCGAAGCGCGACGGCGCGATGGCCGAGTTCATCTCCGCCATCGGCAGTCGCCTGGAGCTCGTCCCGGCGGGCGCCGCCGACGACGGACGCAACTGCTGCGTCGAAGCGATCGTGACGCGCCGGCTCGAGTCGGCGCAGGAGCCCGAGCTCGCGGCGCTCTCGTTCGAGCGGGGCGACAGCGGTCTCATCCGAGAGCTCCGTCTCTATTACGAGCCCTGAGCTCGCACGCAGCGCGCCTGCGCCCGTAGCTCAGACGAGCTTGGCGATCGTCTCGCCAAGCTTCTCGCAGCAAGACTCGTATTTCAGGTCGCCGGCTCCGGACGCATCGAAGTGCAAGCGCACGTCGGTCGGCCCCTTGCCGTGCGCGGGGCACTTCGCTGCCGCGAGGCGCGTGCCCACGTCTCTCGCGGCCTGACGAAGCGCCGTCGCGACGCGAGGATCGCGGACGTCATCGAGTGCGACCACCTTACGGCCCACGGCCACCGTCACACGAACAGGCAACATCACTCATCATGAGACCGCCACCAGGGCGCTTAGGCAAGCGTCGAAGCGGCGAACGGGCAATCACCCGACGGTGCGTCATAGGCTCAGCGCAGCTGTGCCGCTACAGATGGGCGCGTGGACGAAGAGCTCAGCGGGTCGCGCTCGTCGCATCCGCGCTGTCGTGTTCCTCGCCGGACGGACCGAGATGCATCCGGCGCTCGACGAGCGCGAACTTCTCGGCGGCTTCGGGCTCCGGGCGAGCAAGGGAGACGACGATCCCGACGAGGAACGAGAGCGTCATCGTGATCACGGCGGGGTTCTTCAGCGGGAACGGCGCGGACGCGTGCTTCAGGATGTCGACCTGGATCGTCGGCGAGAGCGCGATGAGGACGATCGCGGACAGCGTGCCCGTCGCGATGCTCGCGACGGCACCGATGGTCGTGAACCGGCGCCAGGTCATCGAGAGCAGGAGCGCCGGGAAGTTGGCGCTCGCCGCGATCGCGAACGCGAGGCCGACCATGAACGCGACGTTCTGGCCCTTGAAGACGATGCCGAGCGCGATCGCGAGCACTGCGAGCAGCACCGTGGCGACGCGCGCGACGGTGAGCTGTTCGCGCTCGTCCGCCTTCCCTCGCCTGACGACGTGGACCCAGAGGTCGTGCGAGAGCGCCGCCGCGCCCGAGAGCGTGAGCCCGGCGACCACCGCAAGGATCGTCGCGAACGCGACGGCGGAGATGAAGCCGAGGAACGCCGTGCCGCCGACGACCTCCGCAAGCAGCGGCGCAGCCATGTTTCCGCCCTTGTCGATCGCTTTGATCGGATCGCGACCAACCAGCACCGCGGCGCCGAAGCCGAGGATGAACGTGATCAGATAGAAGAGACCGATGAAGCAGGTCGCGTAGAGCACGCTGCTCCGAGCGGCTCGCGCGTTCGGCACCGTGTAGAAGCGCATCAGGATGTGCGGCAGCCCCGAGGTGCCGAACATGAGCGCGAGTCCGAGCGAGATGGTGTCGAGCGGGTCCGAGACCAGCTTGCCGGGGACGAGCACCTCGTGGCCGTACTTCTCCGCGGCCGCGGCGAAGAGGCGCGTCGGGCTCATGCCGAACTTCGAAAGGACGATGACGGCGAGCGCAGAGGCGCCACCGAGCAGGAGGATCGCTTTCACGATCTGCACCCACGTCGTCGCGATCATCCCGCCGAAGAGCACGTAGGCCAGCATCACGATGCCCACGGCGACGACCGCGCCCTCGTACGGAAGGCCGAAGAGCAGCTTCACCAGGCTGCCCGCGCCGACCATTTGCGCGATCAGGTAGAAGGCGACGACGGTGAGCCCGCCGATCGCGGACGCGATACGAACGGGCGTCTGGCGCAGCCGGTACGCGACGACGTCGGCGAACGTGTACTTCCCGAGATTGCGCAGCGGCTCGGCGACGAGGAACGTCACGACGGGCCAACCGACGAGCCAGCCGACGGAGTAGATGAGCCCGTCGAACCCCGAGCTCGCGACGAGGCCGGCGATGCCGAGGAAGCTCGCGGCGCTCATGAAGTCGCCCGCCAGCGCGAGGCCGTTCTGGAAGCCGGTGACCTTCGAGCCGGCGGCGAAGAACTCGCTCGTGGTCTTCGTGCGCCGCGCGGCCCAGCCCGTGATGGCGAGCGTCGCGACGATGAAGACGAAGAAGAACGCGATCGCCGTCGCGTTCGGCTTGCCGAGCGCCGATTCCATCAGCGCTCCTCCCGTGCGGAGGCACGGAGCTCTTCGAGCTTCGTGTCGTAGCGGGAGCTCGCCCAGAGGGCGTAGATCCCGGTCACGACCGGCGCGACGACGATCACGAGCGCGCCGAGGAGGATCCCCCACGAGAGCCCCGGCGCGACGAGCGCGCCCGCCGCGGGCTTGGCATACGCGACGAGGAGCAGGAACCCGAAGTACGTCCCCATCATCACGGCGGTGAGCGCGATCGCCACGCGCCAGCGCCGACCTGCGAGGAGCGCGAGCTCCTTCTCACGCTGGCTCGATCCGCTCGACCCCTGTTCCCTCATCCCCCTTCCGCATCTATCACGGCCGTACGATGGCCCGCCGTGTCATTTGCGGGCGCAGCCGCGCCGCCGGATGCGCGAAGGCATCCGCTGCGGCAACGGGGCGGAGCGCGCGCGGGTCAGACGCCGACGAGGCGCATCTGTCGCTTGTTCGTCGGCGAGAACGGGATCGCGTACTGCCCGCTGAAGCAGGCGTGGCAGAAGTGGTCCGGCGGAACGCTCGGGACCTTCTCCCCGCCACCATTCGAGACGGCGGCGATCATCCCTTCGAGCGAGAGATAGCCGAGCGAGTCGGCGGTGACGTAACGCGCGATCTCGTCGATCGAGTGGCTCGAGGCGATGAGCTCGCGCCGCGTCGGCGTGTCGATGCCGTAGTAGCAAGGCCACTGCGTCGGCGGGCTCGAGATGCGAAGGTGCACCTCGCGAGCGCCGGCGTCGCGCACCATCTTGATGATCTTGCGCGAGGTGGTGCCGCGCACGATCGAGTCGTCGACGACGACGACGCGCTTGCCGCGGAGGATCGACTCGACCGGGTTCAGCTTCAGGCGAACGCCGAAGTGACGGATCGACTGCTGCGGCTCGATGAACGTTCGGCCGACGTAGTGCGACCGGATGAGGCCCATCTCGAACGGGATCTTCCGCTCCGACGCGTAGCCGAGCGCCGAGGGCACGCCGGAGTCGGGCACGGGGATGACGACGTCAGCGTCGATCGGGCACTCCCGCGCGAGCGTCTTCCCGAGCTCCTTTCGGACCTCGTAGACGCTCCGTCCTGCGAGGTGCGAGTCGGGCCGCGCGAAGTAGACGTACTCGAAGATGCAGGACTGCGGCTTCTCGGTCACGGGAAGGCGCCTGGTGCGGATGCCCGTGGCGTCGATGATCAGCATCTCGCCCGGCTCGACGTCGCGGACGTATTCCGCCCCGATGAGATCGAACGACGTCGGCTCGCTCGCGATGACGTGCGCGTCCTTGCGCGACGGCAGGATCCCGAGACAGAGCGGGCGGAGACCGCGCGGATCGCGGACGGCGATGATCGTGTCGTCCGCGAGGAAGAGGAGCGAATAGGCGCCCTCGACGCGTGAGAGCGCGTCGACGACGCGGTCCTCGAACGCGACCTCTTTGCTGCGCGCCACGAGGTGCACGAGCACCTCGGTGTCCGAGGTCGACGAGAAGATCGATCCTTCGGCTTCGAGCTCGGCCCTGACGTCGTCGGCGTTGGTGAGGTTGCCGTTGTGGCAGACCGCGAGCGAGCCCTTCGCGTAGTCGACCGCGAACGGCTGAGCGTTGCGGAGGTGCGAGCCTCCCGCGGTCGAATAACGAACGTGCCCGATGGCGCTTCGCCCCGGCAGCTTCTGGAGCTGCTCGGCGCTGAAGGCGTCCTGGACGAGCCCCATCGCGCGGTGCGCGTAGAGCTGCTCGCCATCGCTCGTGACGATGCCGGCCGACTCCTGGCCGCGATGCTGGAGCGCGTGCAGGCCGAGGTAAGCGATGTTGGCCGCTTCTCCGTGGCCGTAGACCGCGAAAACTCCGCACTGGTCGTGGAAGTGATCGTCTTCGATCTCGACTCGTCCCGGCTCAGCCCACTTGTTGCCGGCCAGCACAGCGGGATCGAGCACGGTGAGGCGCCGCTTCGTCATGAGGGCGGGAACGTAGTCGGCTCGATGGCGCGGCGCCAGAGTCACCACGGTGGAAGTCTGTCAGCGCGAGCAGCGCGGCTCGCCAGAGCATCGCTGCGACTCGGGAAAGCGCGACGGAAGAGCTTCGCCGTTTTTCGGACGCCCGGCCGTCAGGGCTTCACGGCGCCCGGGTACGTCGCCGTGATCGCGACGCGGTAGCGCGCGTGCTCGTGCTTCATCGACTCGAACGGCAAAGTGGAGAGCTTGTTGCGCACGGCCTTCTCGCACGCCCCTGCAACCTTCGAGCTCTTCAGCGTTCGGCCTTCTTTCGGCGTGGAGACGACGGCCGTCTTCTTCTTGAAGGTGACATCGGCGACGTAGATGATCGTCCCGCCGCCTGCCTCGCGCGGCACGCACGAGGCTTGCTCCTCGATCGCCTTCGCGAACGCCTTCTCGAGCTCGGCGACGTGATCGCACTGCTCGGGCGGCGTCTTCTTCGGTCCGGGATCGTGGCACGAGAGGATCTTCGCTTCGCCGACGACGAGCTTTTCCTCGACGCCGGGCGTCGGCGCGGCCGTCACTGCCGGGAGCGCGCCAGAATCCGTCGCCCCTGCGCCGACCGAGATCGACTCCGCGCGCGGACGCCGCCACAGGTAGAGCGGAATCGCGACGAGCACGAGGCCGAGGATCAGCGCGACGATCATCTGCAGACGCGCAGGCCGATCGACCTGCGCATCGAGCGCATCGAAGCTCGCGCGCGACGCACCACGCGGCTCGCTCGGCGGCCCGAACGCGCGAGACGACGCAGGACCATGGAGATCCCCTGACGACCCGGCTCGTTCGAAGCCCGGTCGACTCTGGTTCGGCGAGGGGTCGGCCACTTCGACGGCTCCGCTGCTATCCCATACCGGAGGTCGGTGGGTTAGGCGGGATCGACGAGCGACCGCACGTTCATTCCGGGCTCGTAGCGAGCGATCGAGGCGACCAGATCGAGCCCCTCGGGCAGCATGCCCTGCACCTGTCCGACGACCTGCTCGACGAGGTTGCGCGCTTCCTGCGGGCCAGGTCCCGTCATGCAGACGGCGAAGCGCAGCGGGCCCGTGCGACCGGCCGTGACCGCGATGAGCGAGAGGAGCAGCATGTCCGTCAGCTCGATCACGCGCGTCGCGGCGCGCCGGAACGCGAGCATCTCGAGGATCGTCGGACGATCCGAGACGAGGCGGTTCGGGCCGCGGATCTCGTAGCGCGCGATGCTGAGCGGCTGCTCGATCCACTCGCTGTAGGCCGCCTCTTCGTCGAGCGCCTTCAGGAAGTTGTCGCGGAGCTGAAGGCCAGTGAGGCCGTCGCGGCGCGCGAGGTACTGCCGCGCGCGCTTGTGATGCGGGCTCTCGCGGCCGAAGCTCACGAGCTTGAGGCGGAGCTCCCCGAGCTGGAACTCGCCGCCGTGCATCAGGTTGACGACCTTCTTCCGCTCGTACGTGTGCTCGACGTACGTGCCGTTCGTCGAGCCGAGGTCTTCGATCTGCCACGAGCCCGACTGCCACTTCGCGTTCGCGTGGTGACCGCTGACCGTGGCCTCGGGGACGACGATGTCGACGTCGCCGCGGCGGCCGATCGACAGCGTGGGGCGATCGAGCGCGATGAGCTCGCCGACGAACTCGGGCGCGTTCGTCGCGAATGTCGCGAGGAGCGCCTGCGCGCCCGGCGTGAACGCGGACTGCGCGTTGCGCCCCGGCGGAGGTCCCGGGTCGAGGCGCTCGCGCGCGACCTGCACCGGGTTCGTCGTCAGCTGGATCGGGTTGAAGAACCGGAGGTGACGTGCGGGCAGGCGCTGCGAGGCGTCGTCCGAGAGGCACCGGAAGATCTGCTTGATCTCGTCGACGCTGAGCCCGGCGGGCACGTCGAACATGATCTGCTGACGCATCGGCTTCGCGCGCGGCTTGTAGCCGGGCTCGGGGACGCGGCACGTCCACATCTCCCAGAGCGTGAGGCCGAGCGCATAGAGGTCGTCCTCGATGGATGCGCCGCCCGAGCGGATGCGCTCCGGCGCCATGTAGTTCGGCGTTCCGCCGTCGGGCGGAGCTCCGGGGCGACGCGCCGACAGACGCGCGCGCTCCTTGGCGAAGCCGAAGTCGAGGACGATCGCCTTTCCGATCGAGCCGTCGGGGTTCGACGTCACCATGACGTTGCCGGGCTTCAGATCGCCGTGGACGAGGCCGGTCGCGTGGATCGCGGCGACGCCCTGGCAGATGTCCGAAGCGATGCGACGGAACTCGTCCGAAGTGTACCCGCCCTGAGCTTTCTTCCGACGAATGTGCGTGTGCAGCGTCTGCCCCGTGATGTGCTCCATCACGAGGATGGGCCCATACGGCGACGGCGCGAGATCGTGGACGCGGCAGACGTTCGGGTTCGACACCGAGCGCGCGAGGATCAGCTCCTGACGGAGCGCCTCGTCGTCACCGGGCATGCGCGCTTCCTCGCGGACGATCTTCAGTGCGACCGGCTGCTGCGTGGCGCGGTCGTACGCGAGGAACACCTCACCCATGCCCCCCTTACCGAGGCTCTGGCGGATCTCGTAACGGTCGTTGATGACCGTCCCATGCGAGATCGGGGGCGGCGTGCTGCGCTGCGTCTCGGTCATTACAAAAAGGAGGTTTGACCAAGGTTGTCACGTTTCTTCCGGAGTGCGCAACCCTAGAAAGGGCAGGCCGTTTTTCAAGGGCAAATGGCTGCTCTCCGTCACCGCGCCGGGCCGCGGGCGGGGGCATCGACTGCCGAGAACGAGCGCTCGCCGCGGCGTCGTGTCAGGATCGCGTCCAGCCATGGGCATGCACCTCGCGAGCCTCGAAGTGGCCGGCGACCGCCGGCGGAGCCAGACGGACGTCATGAACGAGCTGCTGGCGCTCGCCCAGACGGCCGGGATCGAGGTCCGGCTCGAGCCATTCGAGCTGAAGATGGTCGGCAAGGGCGGCCTTTGCCGCATCGGAGGGCGGCCCGTCATCCTCGTCGACGAGAAGCTCGGCCCCCTCGACCGGATCGGCGTCGTCGGAATGGCGCTCGGAAGGGCCATCCCCGAGAAGAGCGCCCTCCGGGCTTCCGTCGACGACGCGCTCCTCCCCTACCTTCGCACCGGTCACAGCCGCATCCGCCCCCTCGTTCGTCCGAAGCCGCTCGCGCGAGCGCGCTGAGCTCGAGCGCATCACGAGGGCCGTCTGGTCAGGCGAGCGCACCGATCGCGCGCAGATCGGCCGCGACCTCCGAGAGGAAGATGACGTCGGGCTCACTCGTCGGCCCCCTGCGCACGTGCGCGAACTCGAGATCGCGCGGCGTCTGCGTCGGGTACATCTTCGGATCTCCCGCGTAGAGGCCCGGCTCGATCGTCAGCGATGCGCGCAGCGCGCCCGCCTCCTTCTCGAGCTGCCAGACGACGCCGCCGTCGCCCACGGGTCCACGCCGCCATCCTCGGCGCTCGAGCCCGAGCAGCTCGAATGAGCCGACCGGCGCGAGCTTGCCCATCTCTGCAGGGGTCGCCTTTCGCTGGATGTCGCGCCCGAGCTGCAAGAACGGCTGCACGATCTCGTATTCCGAGAGGCGCTCGCCCCACTTCGCGAGGATCGCGTGCTCGATCTCGAGGGGGTGAGCGACGCCGATGCGCGTGCCATCGGGGACGACGAACGTCTCGTCGTCCGCGTCGGCGAACGATCCGTCTTCGGCGAGGCGGAACGTACCGATGAGCGCGTCCGTCTCGTCGTAGACGCCCCACACGAGGCGGCGCACGACGTGTTTCACGAGCGGATGGCCGGCGAGATGGCTCGTGAACGACGCGGGCTCCCAGCGCCGCCGTGCGATCATGTTCGTCTCGAAGCGCGCGATCTGCTGCGTCGCGACGACCTTCGCGGCTTTCTTGAGCGCCTTCCACTCGTCATGCGCCTTTGCGGCGCGCTCCGGCTCGTCCTTCTTGCTCGGCTTCGGAAGCTCAGCGAGGCGGCCGCCGAGCTTGCCGTCCTCGATCTGCTGCACGAACGGACGGAGGTTCTCGTCGAAGCCGACGCGGAAGCTCCGCTCGCCGAAGTCGAGGACACGCGAGCCGTCTTCATCGAGGCCGAGCGTCGGCACGAGCCGATCGGCGAGCTCCTCCGAGGAGAGCCCGAGCGACTCGGCCACCGACTCGAGCTTCTCCTTCGCCTTCGCGAGGAGCGGACGACTCTTCACCTTCTCCGAGATGCCATGAAGGAGCATCAACGAGACGTCGCTCTTCATCGTCGCGAGGACGTCGAGCCCGATCACCGCACGCGGGAATGCGCCTTCCGTCGGCCACACGCGAATGAGCGGCGCGAGCTGATGCGCGTGCTCGTCGCGACCGAGATGGCCGACGGCGAAGAAGGCCCATTTCTCGTCCATCGGATACCCGGCGAGGCTCCACGCCAGGAACAAGCCCCATGCGAAGTCGCCGAGCGACTCCGCATCGCACGCCTCCCGCACCTGCTCGAGGCCGACGTACGGCTCGTCGTGGTCGACGAACGAGAGCATCTCGCCGAGCCGCTGCACCGCTTCGAGCGGGATCGCTCGTTTCGAGCCCGCGAGACGAGGGCGCGGCAGCGTCGCGGGGTCGAACCAGGACGGCATCTTCGGCGGCTTCGTGGGCGCGCCGTCGGCGAGCGAATCTGCGGAGAGCTCGATCTCGACGGCCTCGAGCACCGCGTCGCCGTATTCGCGCGCGACGCCTTCGATGACGTCGCGCTTGCCACGCGACGCGAGGAATCGGATGGCACGCCTCGCGTTGTCGCGGGTGCGCGCATCGGTCGCCTTGCCGAAGAGCTCCGGGATCAGACCGACGGCGGCAGCACGCGGATGGCGAACGAGCCAGCGCTCCGCCGTGCGCCGCTGCTTCTTCACGCGCGCGAGCACGTGCGCCATCACGGGCGCGACCCGCGGCGAGACCGCCGCCTCCAGGGCGACGGCGACGTCCCCCGGCTTCTTTTTCGCGAAGTGGAGGCACGGCTCGATCGCGGCGACGCCGAACCGCGCCATCTGGGTCCCGAGATCGCTGCCGAGCCAAAACGAAGGCCAAGCCTCGGCCGGGAACCGCACGAAGACATCCTTCGCGGCTTCGTCCGAGAGGACCGCGATCTCCCAGAACGAGATCATCTGCCCTTCGCGAAGCTTCTTCTCTAGCTCCGCGACGCTGGCGTCCTTCGCCGTCGACGTGACGTGCGGTGCGGCAGGCTTCGGGATGTCCGTCCAGACGACCTCCTCTTCGACGGGCAACGGCTCGAGATCGGCGGAGAAGGCGGTCTTCGTGCTCTTCTTCGCGCGCTTCTTCGCGTCTGAGCTCTTCACCCATGGCGGTGACGCGAGCACGGGAGGAAGCTCCGCGATCGATGCCTCTTCGGTGACGACGCTCTTTTCGATCAGGTCGGACACGCGCTTCGCTGCGTCCGGCGCGAGCGCCGCGCAGGCGCCCTTCGCCTCGTCGGGCGCGGCCCGCACGAGGCTCGCGAGGAGCGCGGCCACGTGCTCATGGGG
>JAEXCN010000057.1 GCA_023402175.1 Pseudomonadota bacterium
GTGCCGTTCTCGAAGGTTCGCGTCACACTCGCAGAATGACGAGCGACAACACGAGACGCTCCGTTCGCCGCGAGCTCGAGGCGGCATCGATGGCGGGGCTCGACGTCGCAACGTTCACGCGGCGCGCGGTGTCGCTCCTGCGCCGCTCAGTACGTTTCGACGCGTGCTGCTTCGCTACCGTCGATCCGACGACGCGTCTCATCACCGGTGCCGTTGCCGACGGCCTCGACGAAGCGCAAGCGCCGCGTCTCTTCGACATCGAGTACGCGCGCGGTGACGTGAATGGGTACCGCGCTCTCGCGCAGGCGAACATTTCGGCGGCCACACTCCACGGCGCCACGGCCGGAGACCCGTCGCGCAGCGCGCGGTTCGACGAGATCTTGCGACCGCTGGGCTTCGGTCACGAGATGCGCGTTCTCTTCTCGAGCGGCGGGCGCACATGGGGCGTCGCCGCGCTGATGCGCGACACGGCAGCTTCTCGATTCGACGACGATGAGGTGCGTGCGGTGCAAGCGCTGACGGAGCCGATCGCAGGCGGTCTCCGTGCGTCGCTTCTCGTCGAAGTCGTCGGACGAGGTCGGGTGGCAGGCGACGTAGGGCCCGCCGTCATCGTCGTCGACGGCGCCGACGCCATCGAGGTGATTACACCTGCAGCGTCGGCGCGGCTCGAAGACATGGCGGGCTACGCGCCAGGGGCCTTGCCTCCTGCAATTCTAGCGACGGTGTCCGCAGCGCGTGCGGTCGTGGCCGAGGGCGCAAAGCTGCGCGTCCGCGGGTCGAGCGGCGCGTGGTGGGTCGTCTCGGCGACGGCGATTGTCGACGGCTCCGGTCGACGAGCGAAGGTCGTCGCGACGATCGAAGAAGCGCGCACGCCTGACGTCGTTCCGCTCGTCGTCGCCGCCGTCGGCTTGAGCGGGCGCGAGCGAGACGTTCTCGTGGGCGTTCTCGAAGGACTGACCTCGGGCGAAATCGCCGCCGACCTCGGAATCTCCACGCACACGGTGAACGATCACCTGAAGTCGATCTTCGTGAAGGCGGACGTGCGGAGCCGCCGTGAGCTCGTCGCGAGAATCTTCTTCGAGCATTACGCACCACGTCTTGGTACGCCGCTCGGTACCGGTGGCTGGTTTGCGGAATGAAAGATCTAGCGTTTGCCTTGGCCATCGGGGGCCGCACGCTCGCCCGCGTCGGACGCTCAACGCTGACCGAACGAGATCGCGCCTCCCGTCGCGAGGAAGTCGAGGAAGGCCCGCGTCCGCGGCGGCACGATGCGCTGCTCCAGGTGAACGGCGAAGATGGGCTCTGCTGCCGGACGAAATGGGGTCAGGACCTCGACGATCTGGCCAGCGGCGAGCTCCTTCTCGGCCATGTAGTGAGGAACCTGCGCGACGCCGAGTCCCGCTTGTACGGCCGCGACCATCGCCTCTCCGTCGTCGATGCTGATCGTCGCGGTCGGATGCAGTGTCGTGATGTCGCCGCGCTCCGAAAACATCCATGGACGGACCGTCCCGGAGGACGGACGCCGGAAGACGACGGCAGGCAACGCGACGAGGTCCGCCGGTGAATGGACCCGGCGACGTCGCAGCAGTTGCGGCGCGGCGATCGTGATGACCTGCTGCCAGCCAATCCTGCGTGCGACGAGCGACGAATCCGCGAGCCCTCCGATCCGGATCGCGACGTCGACGTGCTCTTCGACCAAGTTCACGATTCGGTCCGCCAAGACGAGCTCCAGCTTCACGTCGGGATGCGCCGCGACGAACTTCCCGAGCGCCGGGACCAGGAACCGACGGCCGAGCGTTGCGGGGACGGTGACGCGAAGCCTGCCGCGTGCACCTGCCCGCCGGCTCGACAGGAAGCTGCGCGCATTTTCGAGGTCATCGAGGATCTTCCGACACTGTTCGAAGAAGATCTCGCCGTCGTCCGTCAGGGTCACGCGTCGAGTCGTACGCGAGAAGAGGCGCACGCCGAGCTCGGCCTCGAGCCGCCCCAGCGTCTTGCCTACCCCCGAAGGAGTGACACCGAGCGACCGTGCAGCTCGCGTGAAGCTTCCCTTCTCGGCAACGCGAACGAACGTCTGAAGACCAGCAGCGAGATCCATGCGCCGGGATGATTGACGACAACTTGTCCGGAGTCCATGGCCACAGCTCGGCCTTATCCGCGGGGCGTTCAGCGGCCATGCTCTGTTCTGCCGACGCGTTTGGACCAGCGCGGCTCACGAGGAGACGAACCATGATTGAACTTCCGCTCGCCGAGACTCCGTCCTCCATCCCCGCCCTTCCCGCCGTCGACCTCTACGGCGCCGTCCACCGCGGCCTTCGCCGTGAGCTCTGCAAGCTGCTCGACCGCATGGGCGCCACGTCGCTCGAGGACGCAGACGCCTGGTCGTCGCTCACCACGTCACTCGAAGAGCTGCTGGCGCTCCTCGAGCACCACTTCCACCACGAAGACGATCATGTTCATGCAGCGCTCGAGGAGCACAACGCAAGCGCGGTCGCTTCGCTGAAGAGCGATCACGACGAACATCTCGCGTTCCACGCGGAGCTACGTGCCCTGACTCGGTCGGTGCGCACGCGCGGCGAACCGACGACACGACGCGCGCTCTATCTTCGGTACGGCGCTTACGTAGGTACGAGCCTCGTCCACATGACCGATGAGGAGATCCGCATTCAGTCGCTTCTCGAGGCGACGTACACGGCGGATGAGCTCCAGGAGCTCGAACACCGCCTCATCGCGTCGATCTCTCCCTCCGTCATGTTCGAGTTCATGCGCATCATGCTCCCTGCCCAACCTCCGGAGATCCGGGAAGGCATGCTCGAGCAGGCTCGGACGGCCATGCCTCTCCAGGCATTCGTTGCGCTCACCTCCGCGATGGCACGGGCCGCGTGAAGAACATCGGCGGTGGCGTCCCGAGACGGAGCCTGGTCGGCATCGAGCTCGAGAACGGCGGCGTTCTGATGAAGTTCACGCAGACCGCGCTCGAGACCGGCTGCTGTTCGCGTGTCTCGCAGACTTTGGCCGCCGGCCAAAGTCTCCGGTTGCTGCCCGCTAGTACGCCACTACCTGTTCCGACCCAGCTGCCCGTCAGCGCAGAGTCGCGGCCTACCGGCGCGTCACGGATCGATCCTTCCCGTCGGCGCGGCGGCGTTCGACGGCGAAGTGAGCGGCTGTCCGACGGCCCTCTCGATCCGGACGGCGTACGGCGTCTGGGGAAAGCGTTGTATGAGCGCTCGCGCGCGCCGCAAGGACTCGTCGTTCCTTCCGAGATGCGCGAGCGCGTCGATGGCGATGACCTCTCGTTCTTGAAGGAATTCGCCGGACGGGAAATCACGCGCGTGCTCGCTCGCGAGTGCGAGCGCGCGCTGGGGATCGGAAGCGAGTGCCGCCTCTGCGCGCTGTACGAGCTCGAGCTCACTTGCGGACGGGATCGGAGCCCCGACCTTCGCGGGTGATGCTGCGCCGGCAGCCGTTCCATTCCGTCTGGAATCGGTCCTGGCCGATGCGGAGACCGAGACGACCTCCGCTGCCGGAGCGGCGGACGGAAGCTCGTTGACCGAGATCGCGTCCGACCTCGCGGGCGCCGCAGGGGGGACGTCCGAGACCATCGCGTACGCCGGATCCGTCGCCGTCACGGCGGCGGCAGCGGGAGCACTCGCGGGGGGAGCGTTCGCGTGAACGGCTTGCCACGCGACCAAGAGCCCGCCCGTGACGAGCAACGCAGCGCCACCGATCTTGCGCGAGGCAGCCCCGGCGCTCGCGAACAGCATCCCGCCGCTCCGCCCCCCTTGCATCGCGCCCGCCGCAACGAGCCGCTCCGAAATCTTCCCGACGTCTGCCGCGCTCGGTCCGCGCCGGTGCCTGCGCATGAGCTCACGCAGCGCGTCGGGACCTGATTCTTCGAAGCGAGGTGGATCGAGGGGATCGGTGGTCATTTCGCCTCTTTCTCCTCGAGGGATCGTAGGAGCTCGCGACGCGCTGCGTAGAGACGCGCGTAGGCCGTCGGGAGCGTGCATTTCACAATCGCTGCGACTTCACGCATGGTCATCTGCTCGACTTCGTAGAGAAGGAGGACGGTCCGCTTGTTCTCGTCGAGAGATTCGAGGACCCGGTTCAGGCGCTCGACTTCCACCCGCATGGCGGGATCGGAAGTGTCGCTACTGTCGGGTGTCGAATCGACCAAGCACTCGTGACGACGGTGACTTCGCCGCCGATACGCAGCGGCCACACGGCGCGCGATGGCGTAGAGCCATGGGCGAGGATCGCCATCGCACTCGCTCAGACGCCGATGCACGACCATGAAGACTTCCTGCGTCTGGTCGTCGAGGTCGGCCTCTGCGACGCCGAACTGTCGCAGGGTCCGCCACACGAACGCCACGTGGGACGAAAAGAGCGCTTCGAGCGTCACCGGGGCGGCCGCCGGCTTCTCAGCGGGCCCCCGTATCGCAGCCGCGACGACGCGGACTATCGAAGCGTTCACGAAGCCTTCATGCTCGCTGGCCGGCGCTTTTTTAACGGCCGACGCACTTTTTTCTCTCTTCAGGGAAATTCATAGGCGATTCCGAGCGACAACCGCCCCGCGACGGGCGCCGGTTTGTGGATGGGAACCACGACCTCCCCGTCGCGGAGATGGAAGCGGTCGCGAATGAGGACGACCTCGGCCAGAGGGAAGGCCTCGACAAACAAGGATGGCGCCAGCTTCGCCCGAAGGAGAGCGCCCGGACCGACGAACGCGATCGGGCGCGCGTCGTGCTGCGTCGCTCGAAAGCCGGTGCCGGAAGCTCGGAGCACGCCACCGCGTGCATGGAGCGTGAGGATGAGCTCCATCTGCGCAGCCTGCAGGACCCGCCTCCCAGCGAGGGCAGAGCCGCCTGCGAACTGAAAATTCACCTCGGCGGTCCCGTCTCGGAGCGAACCGCCGTCCTCGAAGCTCGTCTCGATCGCCAAGAAAACGGGGGGACTCGGCGAGTACGCCGTTCGAAGCGCAAGGCCGAACCCCGCCCTCGGGAGGACCCCGTGCGACGCGATCACACTTGCGCCGAACAAGACACGACGAGGCGGGGTGGGCCGCGCCCGCGGAGTACGGACGGGGACGGCTCGTGGGCCCTTCGACTCTGGTGCGGTCGATACGGAAGACGATGGTGGAGGAGGCGGCGCCGGGTCTTCCGTCGTCGTTGCGACAGGGCTTTCGCGAGGACGTGATGCGATGATCATCGCGAGTACGAGCGCCGTCGCGTCGGCGACCGCGCTGCAGTCAGGCCCTTCGACGCGGACCTGACGTCGCCCGACGGGATGGCCGAACACATCCTCGATCACGAGGGCGACGAAAAATCCTCCGTTCGCCGGCGTCACGTTCCCTTGCACGAAGAGCGCCGGCGCCTCCTCGGAGGGGCGTGCCCCTAGACGCGCCCGTGTCGCGGCGACGATCTGCTCGCCCGACGGACACTCGGCGGGAGCCGACCAGACAATGTCGAATTTCGTAGGTTCGGCGTGCGCCGTAGCCGAAACCAACGAGAGCCAGGCTGCGGTCGTGGCCGTCCACGTTCGAGCACGCGCGCCGTGCAGTCCTGACCGCAATCCGAGACCTCGACGCGAGGATAGTACGGGCCGGTGACGGAGCCGCCAACGAATGCGGTCCCGTCGAACCTCTCATTCTCGTGGCGTTGGCGGCCCCGCCCCACGCTCGAAGGACGCTCGGCGACATCGCCGCCCACCTCGGCGCCTATATCGGCCCGTATGCTGGCCCTCCTCGCGGCATTCGGCCCGTCAGTGGACTGGATCGAGACCGGTGAGCACGAGCTGACGTTGCGCCATGCCTCCGGGGTAGGCGTAGCTCGCGTACGAGTCCCAGCCCCACAGCGTTGCGGTGAAGGGGCCGTCGCTCCGCATGCGCTGGACGCCGGTCTTGCACGTGCTCTCCCCGAACTTCTCTCCTGGACGATAGTGGTGCGAGAGATCGACGCGCCGGTACTCGTACTCGCCGCGGGTGCCGATCGGCTGAAAGCCGCTCAGGGTGCCAGCGCACTCGAGCCAGACGTCCTTGAACTCGCCGTTGGTCTTCGCGCGGACGATGACGAGCGATGTCTCCGCATACGTCGGATCGGCGTAGAAGCTGTACGCGTTCAGGTATTGACCCGCCGGGACGAGGTTCACGAATTCGGGATCGCCCATACTTCCGAATCCCTTCTCTCCAGTGATGAAGTCACCGTCACCACCAGTCATGTATGCGGCTACGTAAATCGGGTGTTCCGCGTCCTGACTACGAACGACGAACGCGTCTCCCGTGCCGGACTGGAAGAGCGCCGCTTCCCCCGCCGAGAGCGTGGTCGGCGCGCCCGGTGGAATGGCAGGATCGTAGTCGAGCCGCGTTCCGTCGCGCGCCGCGACGATGCGATAGAGCACCGGCTCGTGCTCGTTCCCGAGGCGCGGGCGATACCCGATGGCGACGTACTCCGATCCCCACCGTTCGAAGCCCGGTAGCTGTTGCGAGAGGATATCGCAGGCTCCAGCGTTCAACGGCACGTTCGCGCAGCCATTCCCACCGAAGATGGTCGTGGGCTTGGTGGACTGCACGATGCTGCCTGTGAGCTCTTCG
>JAEXCN010000109.1 GCA_023402175.1 Pseudomonadota bacterium
GAACAGGAGCGCGCTCGATGTTCACCGGCCGATCCGCGGCGCGGCTCATCGCGTCGACGAGCTCGGTGAGCGTCACCGGAGCGCCGGACCCGAGGTTGTAGGGCCGTGCACCATTCGGTGCGTGATCGATCGCGGCGACCAGGCCTCGAACGATGTCGTCGACGTGCGTGAAGTCGCGGCGCATCGAGCCGTCACCGAACATCGTCACCGACCGTCCGGCGAGGATGTTCCGGAGGAAGCTCGTGATCGCCATCTCCGGGCGCTGCCACGGGCCGTAGACCGTGAAGAAGCGGAGCATCGGCGCGCGCATCTCCGGGGTCTTCCGGATCATCGAGCTGACGACCAGCTCCGCGCTGCGCTTGCTCGCGGCGTAAGGCGACTCGGGATCGATCGCGGCCGAGCTCTCGGTCGCGGGGAGCGGCGTCGTGTTGCCGTAGACGGACGAGCTCGATGCAAAGAGGAAGAGCGAGCAGCCCGCGTTCTGCGCGGCCTGGAGCTGGACCGCGGTGCCTTCGACGTTCACCTCCGCATAACGCGCGGGGTCGACGAACGACGGTCGCACGCCTGCGAGGCCGGCGAGATGCAGGACGCCGTTGACGCCCGCTGCGAGGCGCGCGGCGACCTCACGATTCGTGACGCATGCTTGCTCGACGGTGAATCGGTCCCCGTGCTCTCGGCGGAGGACTTCCGCATGGCGGCGCTTCAAGCGCTCCGGATACGGCTCGTTCGAGAAGTCGTCGATCACGCGGACGGTATCGCCGCGCTTCAGCAGCGCCCGTGACAGGTGATGCCCGATGAAGCCGACGCCGCCGGTGAGAAGCCACGTATTCGACATTGGACGTCTACCTCTCGGACGGGCGATCGGCAGCCCGCTTCGCCGCCTGCGCGACGCCGATGCCCTGGTAGCGCAGCCCTGCGCGAAGGACGTCGGCGGGCCGCCAGATGTTGCGCGCGTCGAGGAGCAGCGGGTCCCTGCCGCCGTCGCCTGCGAGGCGCTTCTTGATCTCGCCGAAGTTCGGCGCACGGTAGCTGCGCCACTCGGTGAGGAGGATCAGCGCGTGTGCGCCGTCGAGCGCGTCGTAGTCGCGATCGACGACCTTCACCTTCGAGCCGAAGAGGTTGGCGAAGTTCGTCCCCGCCTCGGGATCGTGGCCGGCGATGCTCGCGCCCTTGTCGAGAAGGACGCGCGCGAGCTTCACGGACGGGGCTTCCCGGATGTCGTCGGTCTCGGGCTTGAACGCCAGACCCCAGAGCGCGATCTTCTTGCCCTCGACGCCGCCGAGCGCCTTGTCGACGAGCTGCGCGAGGAAGTGCGCCTGATCTTCGTTCGCGAAGTGAGCGGCTTCGGCGACACGCATGGGAACCGCGTGCTCACGCCCGAGCGCGACGAGCGCCTGCACGTCCTTCGGGAAGCAGGAGCCGCCGTAACCCGGACCCGCGTAGAGGAATTTCTTGCCGATGCGTGAGTCGGTGCCGACGCCCATGCGGACCGAGTGGATGTCCGCGCCCGTCGCGTGGCAGAGCCGCGAGAGCTCGTTCATGAACGAGATGCGGATCGCGAGCATCGAGTTCGACGCGTATTTGATGAGCTCACTCGAGCGCGGGTCGGTGACGACGAGACGCTCGCCGGAGAGCTGAAGCGGAGCGTAGAGGTCGCGGAGCGACTGACGAGCTTCTTCGCTGCGCGCGCCGACGACGACGCGATCGGGCTTGAAGAAGTCGTTGACCGCGTCGCCCTCCTTGAGGAACTCGGGGTTCGACACGACCTCGAGCGGGAACTTCGACGTCGCGACGCGCGCCTGGACGGCGTCGCACGTGCCGACGGGGACGGTGCTCTTCACGACGACGAGCGCGCTTCGCGTCGCCGTCTTCGCGATCGTGTCCGCAGCGGACATGACGTACGACAGATCCGCCGCGCCGTCGGGGCCCGGAGGCGTGCCGACCGCGATGAAGTACGCATCGGCCGAGTCGAACGGCGCGGGAATCGACGTACCGAAGTGCAGGCGGCCGTTCCGCTGGTTTCGGTGGATCAGATCGGCGAGCCCAGGCTCGTAGATCGGGACGCGCCCTTCGACGAGCTGAGCGATCTTCGCCGGATCGATGTCGTAGACGAGCACGTCGTGCCCGAGATCGGACATACCGGTTCCACTCACGAGGCCGACGTAACCCGCACCAAAGACGACGATCCGCATTCGAGCGGGCAAAAACTATCCTCTGCCTCCTCTCGCGGCAAGCGCGCTGGCCAGGCCGATCGGCAGGCGAGAGTGCGTCGCGCCGGACGCATGCCGGTCGATGCTGCCGACGCGTCAGGCGCGACGCGCCGGGTGGGACGCGCGCCGGACGAGCTGCAAAAAGCGCGGTGATCGTGGTGTTCCCTCCGCACGCCGGGCGCTCGAGCGCTGGCATGTCCGGTGCTGTAGGCGCGACCGCCATGCGACACCAAAACCTCCTCTCACTGATCGCTTTCGGGGCGGCGCTCAGTGGTCCTGCCCTCGTTGGCTGCGCCCTGGCATCCTCTGAGCCGGCCGAGGACGTCGCGAGCGCCGAGAGCGCGCTCGGCAATGACGGCGGAGCCGGCGCGAAGGCGCTCGTCGAGGTCACCGGCTTCGGATCGAACCCCGGCGCGCTCAAGATGCTCGAGTACGTGCCGTCTTCGGCCCCGGCCACGGGCGCTTCGATCGTCGTCGTTCTCCACGGGTGCAGTCAGGGCGCCGCCGACGTCGCGAAGACCGGCTGGAACGACCTCGCCGACGAGAAGGGATTCATCGTCGTCTACCCCGAGCAGGTCACTGCGAACAACCAGGCACGCTGCTTCAACTGGGGCGGTGTCTACGGCGACCTCACGAACATCCAGCGCGGAAAGGGCGAGAACCAGTCGATCAAGGAGATGATCGACAAGGAGCTCGCGTCGAAGAACGCCGACCCCCAGCGTGTCTTCGTCGTGGGCTTCTCTGCGGGCGGCGCGCTTGCCGCCATCATGGCCGCGACCTGGCCGGAGGTCTTCTCCGCGGGCGCGACGATCGCGGGCATCCCCTATCACTGCAACACTACCTTCGCGGAGGCCTTCTCCTGCCAGAAGCCGGGCAAGGACAAGACGCCCGCGCAGTGGGCCGCGCTCGCGAAGGAAGCGAATGCAGGATACACCGGTGCGTTCCCGCGGATGTCGATCTGGCAGGGCGCGAACGACACGATCGTCGGTCCGGCCAATCGCAGCGAGCTCGTCGAGCAGTGGACCGAGGTGCACGGCGTCGGTCAGACCCCGAGCGCGACGGACACCACGCTCGGCGCGAACCATTCCGTCTTCAAGGACAAAGCCGGCAAGGTCGTCGTCGAGACGTACGAGGTGCCGGACATGGATCACGGCGTCGCCGTCGATCCTTCGAAGAAGTGCGGGACCGTCGCGCAGAATTCCTACGCGATCGACAAGGGCCTCTGCACCGCCGCGCACGTCGTCAGCTTCTTCGGACTCGACGCACCGAGCAGCGGCGGCGCCGACGGCGGGACGAAGCCGCCGACGGGCCCGTCGAGCTCGTCGAGCTCCGGGAGCACCAGCAGCAGCAGCTCCGGTGACACCAGCACGCCTCCGCCCGCGAGCGGGGCGCCTGCGGGAGGAAGCGGCGCGGCACCGGCTCCTGCAGGAGACGACGGATCGGCCGGCAGCACGTGCTCGTTCGGTGCAGCGCGCTCCTCGGAACGGTCGACCACGACCGCAGCCGCGATCGTCCTCGCAGGCGCGGCGCTCGCCTCGATCGTCGCGCGCCGTGGCGGCAGGAGGCTCTCGTGAAAGCGAGCACGAAGATCGGCGCCGTGTTGATGACCTGTTACCTGGTCGCATGGCTCGACCGGATGGCCATCAACATGGCCATGCCGTTCATGTCGAAGGACCTCGGCTTCGGCCCCGACAAGATGGGCTGGATCCTGAGCGCGTTCTTCGCCGGCTATGCGCTCTTCCAGGTGCCCGGTGGCGTGCTCTCGGATCGGATCGGGCCGCGCGCGGTGATCGCGTTCGCGCTCGGCTGGTGGAGCCTCTTCACCGGCCTCACGGGCGTCGCGACCTCGTTCGCGGTGCTCATGATCGTTCGCTTCCTCTTCGGCATCGGCGAGGGGCTCTTCCCCGCGGCGGTGTGGAAGGTCATCGGCCAGTTCTTCACGCGGCGGAACCGCGCAACGGCGAACGCGCTCGTCCTCTCCTCGGTCGCGATCGGACCCGCGCTGACGCCGCTGATCCTCCGGCCAATCCTCGCGAGCTGGGGCTGGCGAGTCGCGTTCTACCTGCTCGGCGTGCTGGGCCTCGCGGCATTCCTGCTCGCGCGTCGCTTCATCTTCGACGCGCCCTCGCGGCATCCGCGGATGAGCTCCGCTGAGCTCGGCGCGTTCGAGGCGGAGTCGCGCGCCGAAGCCGCCGAGGAGCTCGCCACCGCGAATGCTCGCGGGGCGACGCAGGGCGGGGGCTCGTACCGCGAGCTGTTCGGATCGCCCGTCGTCTGGGCGCTCTTTCTCACGGCTCTCGCCGGCAACGTCACGATGTACGGCTGGCTGAACTGGCTCCCGACGTACCTGATGAAGGTCAAGGGGCTCGATCTCAAGGGCATGGCGCTCGCCGCGTCGCTGCCGTTCGCCTTCGGTGCCGTGGGCTGCATGCTCGCCGGCTGGGTCTCGGATCGCTGGTTCCGCGCTCGCCGCAAGGTGCTCGTCCTCCTCTGCCAGGTGCTCGGAGGGCTCGCGCTCTTCGGGTTCACACGCGTCGCCAATCCCGGCGGCTTCATGGTCCTGCAGTGCGTGGCCGGCTTTCTCCTCTTCATGTCGGTCGGCGCGATCTGGGCGATGCCGATGGTCCTCCTGCCGACGCGGCTGATGGGCTCGGGCTCGGGCTTCATCAACATGGGCGGTCAGATCGGCGGCTTCATCACGAACATCATCATCGGGTACGTCGTCACGCTGAGCGGCGGCGACTACTCCGCAGGCTTCAACGTGCTGTTCGGAGGCCTCGTCGTCTCCGCGCTCAGCGTCCTCGTCGGCGTTCGCGAGGCCGGAGCGAGCGCATCTCCGGTCGTTCGCATCACCGAGCGCATCGACGTCCCGCGACCGCCGTCATCGAGCGAGCGCCTCGCCGCGGGCCTCGATTGATCGCGTCACCAGTCTCCACTCTCTCTCCACCCGTCAGCCGTCAGTCAGGAAGCATCATGAAACCTCGTACCTTCGCAGCCCGTCTCACCCACAACGTCCCGCGCCGCGGCGCAGCCGCTGTCGGCCTCACCCTCCTCGTCGCCGGTGCGACGATGCTCGCGCCCCTGTCGTTCGGAACGGGCTGCCTCACGTCGTCGATCAACGTCGTCATCGGCGCTGAAGGCGGCGTGACGGGCAACGGAGAGGGTGGCCCGCCGGTGACGGTCGAGGGTGACGACCCCTCGCAGAACGAGAGCAACAAGGACGCGATCACCTATCGCGATCTCGACTCGCATCCGGGCTGCAGCACGGCGGGGCTCGCGGCCCGAGCGGCGAGCGGCTGCCAGCTCCGCCCGGTCGCGGCTCCCGGCGTCGCATACGAGCCTGCGCAGATCCCGGGCTACAAGTGCGCGGCGAAGACGTATCCGGGCACCGACGATCCGAACAAGCCGATCGTCATCCTCGTGCACGGCAACTCCGACCAGCCGACGGGCTGGGAGAGCTACCCGACGAAGTCCGATGCGCCGCAGCTCGCCGAGAGCCTCAGCCAGGCTGGCTTCAAGGTGATCGCCGCCGACCTCCGCTACGACCTCGTCGACGATCCGAAGGCGAACCTCGACACCGAGAACGCCGCGTTGAACTTCGACCACGGCTGGGCCGTGCCGATCGCGCAGCACCTGTTCGAGAGCGTGATGACGGCGTACCCGGATCGGCAGATCTCGATCGTCGGCTTCTCGCTCGGACCGACGATCATCCGCGATGCGCTTCGCCGCCTGCACCGCGAGAAGAAGAAGCCGTTCGAGCACATCAAGGACCTCGTCCTCGCCGCGGGCGCACACCACGGCGTCTCGAGCTACCGCAAGCTCTGTGGCAATCCCGACAAGCCGACGAACCCGACGATGCGCGGCAAGGTCGCGTGCGAGCTCGGAGACCTCACGGCCTACAAGCCGACGAAGTTCCTCACGGCGCTGAACGGCCCCGACGGCGCGTTCGAGACGCCGTGCCTCGACGGCGACATCGCCTTCGGCCAGAAGGGAGTCTGCGGCGGACACAAGGTCCGTTACACGACCGTCGTCATGGCGGACAACGACGACGGCACGCTCGCCGACGAGTTCGTGTCTCAGACCTCCTCGGCGCTCAAGGGCGCGAGCAACCTGACTGTGCCGGTCGGCAGCAACGACGCGACTGGATACTTCTGCGGGCAGACGGCGGGTCAGCCGACCGGCCTCCTGAAGAACCACTACGGAGCCGTCCGCAGCGCTCCCGGCCTCAAGATCATCGTGGACACGCTGAGCGCGCCCTGACGCGAGCACCGGCCCTCCGCCTCGAAGTCCCGCAGGAGAACATCATCATGTCCGTCTCGAAGTGGGTCGCGCTCTGCGCGATCGCAACGGTCAGTATTGTCTCGAGCACGGCCTCGGCCGCGCCGAAAAAGAGTTTGGCGCGCGCACCGAAGGCCGCGGCCCAGAAGGCGCCCGACGTCATCGACGTCGACGCCCTGCCGGATGCGAAGCCGGACCCGAAGCCCGAGCCGAAGCCCGACGTGACCAAAGCGCGTGCCCTTGCGCAGGAAGAACAAGAGCCGCAGGTCCAGCCCGCGCAGCCGCAACCCCAGCCTGCGCAGCCGCAGCCGATCGAGCCGAAGCCCGCTCCTGCCGAGGCCGCCGAGGAGAACGCAGAGAAGAAGGAGAACAAGGAAGGCTCCGAGACGCTCGCGATCGGTGCACCGAAGACCGAGGACGAGGCGAGCACCGAGTCCGGCAAGCTCAGCGTGCGGCCGTACCTGCTCGTGTCGGGCGGCCTCAAGGGCGACATCGTCAAGAACAAGCCGGGCGACGACAGGAACAACCGCGTGAGCACGTTCGCGCTCGGGCGCCTCGGCCTCCGCGCTCGGTGGCTCGACTTCGTCTACGCCGAGAGCGAATTCATGGCCTCGGGCGGCATCGGACTGCATGGCACGAGCGCATACGAGGGCCAGGCCGCGATGCAGGTGCGGCAGCAGCTCGTTCGCCTGAGCAAGTCCGGCTTCCGCGTCGATGTCGGTCGCATCATCGACGAAGCGAGCGTCGACTACTTCTCCGCGCACGTGACCGAGACGTTCCTCCAGGACACGGCGGTCCGCGATCCACTCCTCTTCAGCGGCTTCAACCTCGGCAACGGCATCCGCGCGCAATACGAGATCGCCCCCGGGCTCCGCGCCGCGCTCACGCTCAATGCGGGAAACCCGGTGTCGAACACCGCGAGCCTCCTCGTCGGCGGCCCCTACCCGCCGTTCGACCGGTTCTACGGGCAGCCGTACCAGCAGGTCTCGCAGTCGGCGAACAACTTCCCGGACGACACGTTCCACACGATGGTCGTCACGCCGAGCGTGCTCGTCGACTCGAAGTACGTCGACGTCCGCGTGGCCGTGCAGGGCTTCGACATCAACGTCAACACGTCGAGCTCGAAGGACGATCACATCCGCGGCTACAACGTTCGCGGGACGGCGAAGCTCAAGCTGTTCGACGGGCTGCTCGTTCCGTTCGCGAGCAGCGCGTACACGCGCAACGACACGCTCGTCGTCACCGACCTCTCGAAGCGCTCACCGGATCGCTACCAGGCCGTCAACCTCGGCGGCGGCGTCGACCTCGACATCTGGCGCCGGTACAAGTGCTCACACGACTGCGCCGACGGTCTCGGAGCTCAGTACCAGCAGGTCCAGTACCAGATCGGCGAAGGCCTCGTGACGACGCAGCGTTACTTCAACGTCGGCGCGACCTACTGGCTCGCACCGAACGTCTCGCTGAGCGCCCGCTTCGCGATGTGGCTGAAGGAGATGGAGCAGGCGCCGAGCCAGGAGGCGATTGCGAGAGGACAGCGCGCCGTCGACATCGTCACGGAGGGCGAGCGCTCCGTGATCGCCGCACTGCGCTTCATCATGCCGTGACGCCGGCTGGGACTGACTGGGCGGCGCGTGCGCTGCCGCTCAGCGGTGCTTCCTGGGCGTGCGCGTCGAAGACGCTGCCTTCTCGAGCACGCCGCGAAGGACGTCACAGAGATCACTCGGTGAGCAAGGCTTCGTCAGGACGAGCATCGCCCCACACTCCTCCGCGCGCTTCTTCTGATCCGGCTGGGACGTGCCCGTGAGAACGACGATGGGAATGTCCTTCGTTCGCGGATCCGCGTGGAGGATGCGCGTGGCCTCCCATCCATCGAGGACAGGCATCGCGAGATCCATCACGATCGCATCCGGGTGTGCGCGGAGCGCGCGGCGGACGGCCTGACGACCGTTCTCTGCGGTCTCAGCCCGCATGCCAGCGAAGTCCAAGTACTCGGCGTACATGTCCCGTGTGTCGGGATAGTCGTCGACGACGAGAACGAGGGGCGGCCTCGAAACAGGAGTGGAACGCGCGAAAGCAGCCATCCGGATGGAGAGATAGCAACGTCTGCGCCGCAATGCGCGCCGGCACACGCTCAAAATGTTGCCGAGCTCGCTGCTCTTCGTGGCGCAAATGCCTGGTTCAGCCGACGAGCCCAACGCCATCGTCGCTCTCCTCCAGCTCGCAGACACGAACGCCGGAGCAGCTCGACGACGCAAACACCCGAGCCTCGATGTGCGCAAGGTGCGCATCGGCTTCGAGCGCAGCTCAACCATTGTGCAGATTGCACATCGCGCCGTTCGACTTTCGAGACGGAACCGAGATGACCCGTTTCGCGTCGACGGGCGACATGACCCGGGAGAGAGCGCAATGAGAACTCCCTTCGACTCGGACGAGTCCTCGTGGTGGGCAACGCACGGCGCGTCTTCCTCGAAGCTCCCGGCGGCGCCGGCGCTCGAGCTCGAGGCGCAGTTCGAGCCGACGGAATACGTGTCGGTCGAAGATCCGGCCGATGACGATCCGTTTGCCGCTTTGACGGCGGAAGAGGCAGCTCTCCGCGAGCTCATCGACGCACAAGAGCGCGAGACCGTGAAGGACGTCGCGCTCGTCCGGACCGCCGCCGCGCTCGCCTCCGAAGCGTCGCTCTAGCGAGCGCCTGGTCACGCGACCGACCAGGGAGCGCGAGCGTTGCGTCGCGCGTTTCGTGTCGCGGCGCGTCGATGTAGTAGACGGCACGACCTTCTCGCAACCGCTGCACGAAGACCCCCTCGTGCAGCGGTCACGCGTCTTCGTCAGCGCTGGACGAAGAGGCGCTCGGCGATCTGCACCGCGTTGAGCGCGGCGCCTTTCCGGAGGTTGTCCGCGACGACGAACATCTTGATGGCGCCCTTCACGGCGAGGTCGTCGCGCACGCGGCCGACGAAGACCGGATCGGTGCCCGTCGCATCGAACGGCTGCGGGTGGTTGCCCGGGGCGTACGCCTCCTCCATGAGGACGACGCCCTCCGCCTTGCGGAGGAGGTCCTTTGCTTCCGACGCCGTCATCGGCCGGTGGAACTGCACGTGGACGGACTCCGAATGTCCGTTCACGACCGGGACGCGCACCGCCGTGGGCGACACGCCGATCGTGTCGTCGCCCATGATCTTCCGCGTCTCGTGGACCATCTTGAGCTCTTCTTCCGAGTAGTCGTCCTCGCCCGCCTTCCAGTCGCAGAGGACGTTGAAGGCCATCCGGCCGGGGAACACCGTCGGGGTGACCGTCTCACCGGCGAGCGCGGCGCGCGTCTGCTGGAGCAGGTCCTCGACCGCGGCGTGGCCCTTTCCGCTCGTCGCCTGGTACGTCGAGACGATGATCGTCTTCACGCGAGCCGCGTCGTGCAGCGGCTTGAGCGCGACGACCATCTGAATCGTCGAGCAGTTCGGGTTCGCGATGATCCCCTTCGGAGGGTTCTTCGCCGCATCGATGTTCACCTCCGGAACGACGAGCGGGACCTCGGGGTCCATGCGCCAGGCGCTCGAGTTGTCGATCACGATCGCTCCGCACTTCGCAGCGATCGGCGCGTACTCGCGCGACACGCTCGCACCGGCGCTGAACAGCGCGACGTCGACGCCCTCGAACGACTTCGGGCCGAGCTCCTCGATCACGATCTCACCGCCGCGGAACGGCAGCTTCTGTCCCGCGCTTCGCTTGCTCGCGAGCGGAACGAGCTTCGAGATGGGGAAGCTTCGCTGCTCGAGCGTACGGAGCATCTCGCGACCGACGGCGCCGGTCGCGCCGGCGACGGCGACGACGAAAGAGGATTTCGACATGGTGCGTTTCATACCAGGACTGCGCATTAAGAGGAGATAGAGGCGGGCCGTTTTTCTGCCGCGCAGAGCGGCACTCCACGCATGAGCTACAGCGTCCAAGCGCGGCGTCTTGCTCGTCGCCGGCACTCGCGTCGTGCCTCGTGCCTCGATGGATTGCCCGCTCTGCTGCTACATGCGGCCGAGCACACGCTGACGAAGGGCGTCAGCGGGCAGCGGCGGACGGCGCCCGCACCCGAGCGCCTGCGCTCTTCAGCACCGACCCGAGCACCTGCATGTTGATCGGCTTCGGCAGCTCGCGAACGCCGAGCTCGGCGAGGCCGCTCGGACCGCTCTGCCAGCTCCGGCTCAAGACGACGATCTCGGTGCTCGGGCGCAGTCGGCGGAGAGCATTCACGACCGTCGTAGGCGGGCTCGCCGATGCGTCCTCGTCGAGCACGACGATGTCGGCCGCGCAGCGCTCGAACGCGCTCACGAGGTCGGACGCGGCCGTGAAGCACTCGATCGCCGGCATGTCGAGCGCGCGGTCCGCGGCCCGCGTGATCTGCCGCGCGAGCCCGTCGTCGCTCTCGAGGAGGAACAGCCGAATGGCATCGGCGCTCGGCGCGCGTGTGAGGACGGGCCGCTGGCGAAGCGACGAACGCGGCTCGATCACGAACCGCATCACGTCGTCGATCTCGGCGATGAGCTTCGCGCAGCTCTCCGGACGATGCTCCGGCAACTTCGCGAGCGCCCGCGCGAAGATCGGATCCAGCCCCGCGAGCTCCGGACGGAACGTCGAAATCTGCGGCGGCGCATCGTTGAGATGAGCGCGGAGGATCTCGTAGATGTCCTCGCCATCGAAGAGCGGCCTTCCGGTGAAGAGCTCGAACATCGTGCACGCGAGCGCATAGATGTCCGAAGCCGCCGTCGTGCGCGTCCCGTCGGTGTCGCGCGCCTGCTCGGGCGGCATGTACCAGGGCGTGCCCGCCGTCGTCGTCATCCTCGGGTTCGAGCTCTTCGCTCTCCGTGCGAGGCCGAAGTCGACGAGGACGGGGCGCCCCGTGTCCTTCTCGATGACGATGTTGCCCGGCTTCACGTCGCGATGGACGAGCCTGCGCTCGTGGACCGCTCCGAGCCCGCGCGCGATCGCTCGGGCGATGAGGAGGGCCCGGCCGAGATCGACGGTCTCTCCGCGCGCCGCGTGCTCGTCGATGATCGCGTCGAGGGACACGCCGTCGACGTACTCCATCGCGAAGTAGTACGTCCCCTCGTGGGTGCCGAACGTGTAGACGTGGACGACGTTCTCGTGCCGGATCTGGGCGAGCGAGCGCGCCTCCTGCTGGAAGTACTTCGCCGTCGCCTCGTCGGCGGCGTAGGCGGGATCGATGATCTTGATGGCGACCGCGCGGCCGAGCCAGATGTCCTCGGCCCGGTAGACGACGCCCATCGCTCCAGCACCTCGCCGCTCGACGATGCGGAATCGGCCGTCGATCTCAGCTCCGGCGCCGAGCATTGACACGACCGAAACGCTAGCTGCCACGGCCAGAACGGGTCAATCGAACGACGAGCTCAGGCGGGAAACTCTTCGTGGAATTCATGCGCGTTTCGATGCAATGCCGCACGCGGCAACGCGCACCTGCGCTGTCCTTGTTCCCCATGCGGACATGGCAGTCGCTGTCTTGTTCCCCATGAGTACCTGGCAGTCCCATGAAGACCGAACGTCGCGTGTTACTCTGAGAAGGAGCGAATGCGTCTCTCTTCGGCTGCCGTCGTCGTGCTCGCGCTGCTCGCGGCAGCATGTGGTCGCTCCGGCCAAGGCGCGCGCAACGCCGAGATGGGAACGTTCCGTGTCGCCGGCGTTGGGGCGAGCGCCGATCCGACGGTGCGTCCCGCGAGGCTCTTGCCCGAGGTCGTCGACGAGACGACGAGCTACGGCTCGGAGGCCGGCGGCGGTCTCCGCGCGATCACGAGCGGACTGCGCGTCGTGACGTCGCCGAAGGGTGCGATCGTCGCCGCCGAAGATCGACTGCCGCAGGCTCCGCAGAGCACGATCGCGCTTCCGGAGCGGCTCGGTGGCGGCTTCTTGTTCGTGATCGGGAGCACGCTCTGGCGAGCGGATCGATGGCTCGGCCCGGCGAAGCCGATCTTCACGGCACCGCAGCCAGTGCAGTCGATCGTCCCCGGGCTCGACCGCGTGTACGTCCGAGCCCAGAGCTCGGTGCTCGCGATCGACGGAAGGACGGGTCAGGTGCTCGACCTCGGTCCGTGGCCGGCGAGCCCCTTCGTCGCGAGCTACGCCGCGGCCGATGGCTGGCGCGCCGCGGCCGTGACCGACCTGCGCGGCGTCGTCGCGACGTTCGATGCAGGCGCGACGTGGCGCACGCTCGATCTTCCCATCGAGCCGAAACAGGTCGTCGCTTCGAGCGACAACCTCGCGATCGGCGGGTTCGAGAACGGCAAGAACGAGACATGGTACGAGCTCCGCGCCGACGGCAGCCTCGCGCGCCTCGGGGCCGCGCCGCGTGACGTGAAGACGAAGCTCGTTCCGGCATCCTCTCAGCGAGGGACGTTCGCGAGCGGTCTCATGGGCGGAGTCGTCGCGACGGGCGCGCCGCCGTCGACGCGCAACACGAGCACGTCACCTTCCCAGAACGACGCCGACAAGGACGACCTCGCCGCGAAGACGTTCGGCAAGCGCCCGCTCGCGAGCGCAATCGAAGACGGATGGCCGCTCACCGACGGCACCGCGATCGTCGCGCGTGATGGCTCGCTCGCGAAGGTACGACTCGAAGACGGCGCGCTCGTCGAGCTCGTTCGCGATGCATTCCCGCTCAAGCCCGCGCGGTGTCATCCCGTCACGCTGACGCGACCGACCGCCGTTGGTGCGTTCGGGTTCGTCTGCGGCGAGCCTCGCGGTACCACTGTCCTCTATGCGTACGAGCCGCTTCGCGGACGGCTCGCCGAGATCAAGCGCTTCGACAAGCCTCGCGTCGTGACGTCGTCCGGCAACGGCGCGCTCGCCGTCCGTGGACCGTGCGCCGAGGACGGCGAGCCGACCCCGCCGGCGCGCCCCGATCCGGTGAAGCTCGAGAAGATCGAGAAGAGCAAAGGCGACGGTCGCGACGTGTCGACGAAGGCCTCGAAGGCCAAGGACACGACCGACGAGAAGCCGGACAAGCCGACCGCGACGGGCGACAAGGAAGAACCGAAGCCCCCGGCGCCGAAGGCCGCCGAGAGCAAGGAGATCGCGCAGGCGAGGCCCGACGTCCATCCGTATTGCGTCCTCGCGCACGACAACACCTGGCGCGAGATCCACGTGCGCGGCGACGTCGGCGGCGAGCGCGTCGTCGTGCTCGCCGACGGGCGCATCGTCGTCGTGTCACCTCCGCAAGGGCTCGGGACTCCGGCGCGCCTCACGCTCCTCGACAAGGGCCGCGCGACGACGGTGCCGATCACGTTCCCGCGCGTGGCGAACGACGTCGGTCGCGCGCTCCGGCTCGGGCTCTGGCTCGATGGCTTCGAGGAGCGGCGGCCGGGCGTGGTGGGCGGATGGATCGAAGCGGGCGGCGCGATGCTCGGGATCGAGATCGCGCTCGATGGGAAGGCCACGCCCGGTCAGTACATCCGCGACGCCGGCATGCCGTTCGTCTCGGGAAAGTACGGGCTCGGATGGACGGCGTCGCGTCGCGGCTACGAGACGACCGACGGCGGAATGACCTGGTCCAACATCGACCTGCCCGATCCGCTCGTTCCGGTAGCGAAGGTCGATCGCCGCGCATGTGGTCCCGTCGGATGCATCGCGCACGGCTGGCTGCGCGTCGGCTGGGGCGAGCCGAAACATCCGCCTGCGCCGGCAGCGCCGCCGCCGCCGTATCGCTCCGCGAACGCGAGCCTCACGGTCCCGCAGGTACAGCTCGCGTGCGAGCCGCTCGCGTCGATGCCGCCGCCCGTCCCGTCGACCTCACGCACGCGGCCATCGGCGCCGCCGTCGGTCGAGCCGCGCCTTCATTTCTTCGGAGGCCCACCTGTCCTCGGGACCTTCAACGGCCTGAGCGAGCTTCCGCCCTTCTTCTCGCAGCCCGCGCCGGCGCTGCGGGACGCGGAGCGCGGCGTGAACGTCGACGTCCGCGAGCTCGCCGATCGCCATCCGAGCGGAATCGGCTCACTCGCGCGCGTCTATGGCTGGGGACCGCGGACCGGCGAATGGGAGACGCTCGGTCGCTGGCAGGTGAAGTGGCTCTCGCCGTTCGGCGGGTGGCAAGAGATCCGCGCGACGCTGCCGACACCTCCTCCGCAGGTCATCGTCGACATGACGCGCGTGTCGACGACGTACTATCCGGGCGCCGGCTCGACTGCGAGCTTCCAGCTCGCGCCGGGCGACGACCTCTCGCACGCGCTGCTCGTCGGAAGGCGCACCGCACGAAACGAGATCGTGCTCTACGAGCTCGAGGCCGACCGCGCGCCCGTCGAGGTCCGTCGCGCGGACGGTGAGCCGTTCGGCGAGATCGAAGGTGTCGTCCGCGCATCGGGGCGCTGGTTCGTCGCGACGCCGCCCACGCCCGGTGTCACCGCGCCGAGCACGACGATCTGGCAGATCGAAGGTGCGATCGCGCGTGAGCTCGCTCGGATCCCGCGCGCGACGAATGACACTTCGCCGTCGACCTCGAACGTACGAACGAAGCTCGCACGTCGCTCGGACGGTCGCGCCATCGCGCTCGTCGCGGACGGTCAGTCGAGCGCCGAGCGACCCGTGAACGTGCGCTGGGCGCTTCCGATCGATCTCGAAAGCGGCGCGATCGGCGAGCCCGAGCCGCTCGGATACGTCGACCTCGCCGGCCTCACGCTCGATGCGTGCACCGACGACGTCGTCGGCTGGGTGCTCGATACGTCGATCCCCGCCACGTCGGTCCGACTGCGAACGCCCCAGGGCAGCGGCTCACTCGGCAGCGTCCTCGCTCGCCTCCGCCTGACGAGCGCGCGCGCGTGCATCGAGCGCGTGGCCGGCACCTACGACGGGCAATCGCAGGAACGCGCGGCGCAGCTCGCGCGCGCGGGCGCTGGGCCGCGGAGCGCAGCGCCGTCCCGATCGGGCGAGATCCTCGTCTCGGCGATGAGCGGGCAGACCCGCCTCCCTCTCAAGTGCACCGCCGCCCCGGATCATCGCTCGGGCGCGGGCTCCGCGAAGTAGCGCGCGCGTGCTGCGACACTCGCGCCGACGACTCTAGTCCGTCTCCGAATCGACGACGAAGCGGCCGCTAACGACCGGGCGCACCGTGCAGAATCGCAGCAATCCGCTTGCAGGAATGCATCGAAGTCACGACCTGGGCGCTGTGAACAAATCGCAGAAACCCCGGCAATCCTGAAAATCTCATCGGTGGCACGCGGCTCGCATCTGAAATCGGCGCTCGCGCGGAGAGCGGCTGCCCCCCCGGCCCCTTCGCGCGAGCTTTTCATTTCAGCGCAGGGCCACGTGGGTCGACCGGCCCGCGCGTGAAGGTATCCTCCGCAGCGGATGAGTTTCTTCTCCGCTCAGAAAGCGCTCGTACTCGGGCGCGTCCAGGGGCGAGCGCGCGTACTCGGGCGCGTCCAGGGGCGAGCGCTCGGCCGGGCATGCCTCCTCCTTCTCGTCGCGGCGTCTTGCTCGGATGATCCCCCGCCGAGCGCGCCATCCCCGCAGCTCGAGCCGGGTGAGATCTGCGACAACCGTCAGGCGCTGCGGCTCACGATGGATCCTCCGGAGATCGTCGTTGCGCCGGGAGCAACGCGTCCCGTTCGCCTGACGATCGAGCCCGATGCGTGCGATCCGATCGCCGCGCGGATCGTCTCGGCGAACAGCGCGGTCGCGGACGCTCCCCGCGAGGCGCGGTTCGATCTGCGCCACGCCACGTTCGACTTCGATGTGAAAGGCGGCGCGCTCGGACGGACGACGATCACGGCGTCGATGGATGGCAAGGACATCAACGATCAGCCGTACACCGCGACGGTCGACCTGCCGATCGACGTCCGTGATCCCACGCCGCCGTCGTGCGATCCGTCTGCAGGCGCTGCGCAGGGAACGCTCGACGCGAACAATCCTGCGCTCCACGGACAAGCGACGCTCGCGAAGGCAGCCGTCTCGGCGCGTGCCGTCGCGTTCACGCGCGGCGACGAATTCGCGCTCCCTCCCTTCCCCGGCGAGATCTCGTGCGCGGCCGAAGACCTCACGGCGAAGTTGCCGGAGGCGAAGTTGCGAAAGCTCGGGCCCGCCGTGACGTTCACCGCGCGTGCGCCGCTCTCGATGGCCAAGCCGCTCAAGCGCGACATCGACTTCGCGATCCCGGTCAATCCTGCCGCGTTCCCCTCGGGCGCGCGCCTCCGCCATCTGACGATCCTCTACTCGGGCCCGCGCGCGAAGGCGCCGCGCCCGATCCCCGTCTCGAACGCGCGGATCGAAGCCGATGGTGAAGACTACGTCCTCAAGTTCGCGTCGCCGTGGCTCGGCACGTACCAGGCGGCGGTCGCCGAGGATGCCGGATCGAAGACGCGCGTCCGGCGGCTCACGCATCGCGCGGTGATCGGCTTCTCGATGGGCGGCGGGGGCGCAGCCGCGTTCGGGCTCCGCCATCACGACATGTTCGATGTCATCGCGCCGCTCGGAGGTCCGAGCGACTGGACGTGGATGCTCTGGTACCTCGAGCAATACGCGCTCGGCGGGTTCTGCCCCGAGGGCAAGACGTGCGAGAAGGTCGCGCCGAACCGCTACACGCTCGACGAGCCCTTCGCGCACACGATGGACTTCGACCATTGGTGGTTCGAGAAGGGCAACGGCAACGGCGGGAGCTTTCCGCGCTCCGAGTACGTCCAGATCTTCGAGGACCTCGCGCTCGCGATGGGCAATCCGAATGGCTGGAACACACAGCCAGGGCTCCTCCACATGGCGCCGGGCCCCACCGCGAACGATCCGTGGGTGAAAGGTCCGGACGGCGTCGACTGCACGTACACCGTCGAGCCGATCAAGAACGACCCGAACGAACTGAAGCAGCGCGAACGCGAGCGCATCTGCCGCGAGTGGCGTTGCGATCCCAAGAACGCGTGGAAGGCGCCGACGGGCTTCTACGACGACGAGTACAACCCGGACGGCTCGAAGCAGGTCATCTCGTTCTGCGACGGCAACCAGAACGGCGAGAGCCCGTACATGAACACGTGGGCGCCGGGCGGGCAGAAGGCGATGAACCTCGCTCTCGCCGTCGATCTGAACGGCAACGGGATCCGCGACGAGGGCGAGCCAGTCATCCGGGGCGGGCACGAGCCCTACTCCGATTGCGGCGCCGACGGGCTCTGCAATCCCGACGAGCCCGGATACGACCCGGAGACCAATCCCGACCCGAACCAGGACGACTACGACTACGTCCTCAACCCGAACGGGCTCGAGGGCAACCACCGCTGGGACGAGGGCGAGCCGTTCCAGGACGTCGGCCTCGACGGCGTCCCGAACACGGCCACGTTGCACGTCGCCGGCGATCCCGGTGAAGGCGACGGGAAGTACACCGAGACGCCCGGCCTCACGAGCTTCTACGCGAACGATGCGCACAGCATCCTCGCGCAGCGCTCGACGCAGATCCCCGCCGGCCCCGTCACGGACGACGCGCTGAAGCGGGTCGACATCCTCACCGACGGCGGCGTCCGCGACCTCTTCAACTTCGCATCGGTCGCGAGCCACCTGAAAGGCCAGGTCTTCGGTCGCAGAGCGCCGAACGGCCTGCCGTTGCGCTCGGTTGCATTCTACAACGGCTTCGACATGTTGCCCGGACAGGTCCGCGGCAAGCCCGACGACTTCACGCCTTCCCTCCTCCGCTGGGCCGACATCGCCGACATGCCGAGCATCCGCTACGGCGACATCGACGCGAGCCGGCAGGAGATCGATCAAGGCGACGGGATGCACGTCGGCAAGGCGAACCAGCTCCTGTTCCGGCTGGAAACGGCGTTCTTCTACGTCGGCCAGCGGTGGCCGGATGCAGATCGCCGGACGACGATGGACGCACGCGACGACGCGGCGACGACGACGAAGAGCGAGCTGGGCGTCGAGTGCGAGGTGTTCGGCAAGTGCGAGAAGATGTTCACCGGGCCGCGTACGAAGCGCACGGGCCCGATCGCGATCTCGCTGCCTCCCGGCTACGCGCAGAAGGACAACGTCGCGCGGAACCTGCGCTACCCGGTCCTCTACGTGCTCCATGGTTACGGGCAGGACCCGCGTGACCTCGAGGCGGTCGCGATCTTCACCAACAACTTCATGAACGGCACGAACAAGTCGTACGCGACGCGTCTGCCGAAGTTCATCATCGTCTACGTCGACGGACGCTGCCGCACCGGTCCCGACGGCAAGGACGAGTGCATCCGCGGGACCTTCTACATGGACTCCGCGCGTGAGAACGGCGCGAAGATGGACGCCTGGTTCACCGAGGTCGTCGAGTACATCGACCAGAACTACCGGACCCTCCCGCCAAGCGACGTCGAGGTGACGGAGTGAGTGCGGGGCGAAGGCGAAGCGCACGGAGCTCGACGCGATTGTCGGGAACGCCTGGGGCAAGGAAGCTCCGGGCAGGCGAAAGCGCGAAAGCGCGAAACGGCTAAAGGGCTAAAGGGCTGCTGTTCTCTGGTCTCTATCGACTGCTGGCCGAGATGACTCGAGGCGAGATTCACAGATGCCATGAGGGAGGCACGGCCCGCGCGATAGAGCGGGCTCCGCCAGCTAGTGTCGGTTTTGGAGAAACAACAATGACCGACGGAACCCTCGCTCAAGATAGTGGCTCGGCGGACG
>JAEXCN010000167.1 GCA_023402175.1 Pseudomonadota bacterium
TCTCCGTATAGCTCGACTCCGGCCTCCGTTGCCTCTGTCGCGCGATCCGGAAGGGCAGCTTCCCGCGCGAGCTCCGCCGCGCGGCACATCGGGCGCGAGCAAGGCGTCGCATACGCTCGACCTGCCCGTCGGCAGCGATGCCGCGGACGCCGGCGCGTTCCCCGCGCTCAGGGGAGCCGGACGCCGACCGCGAACAGCACGTCGATGCCAGCAAGGCTCCACGTCTCGACGCTCCCGCGGTCGTACGTTCGCGTGCCGTCGCCCGATTCGAGCCGATACTCGTAGTCGCCGGCAGCGTATCGGATGCGCGCCTCGCCACCGACGAACACGGGCCCTGCGACGAAGAGGTTCGCGCCCGCGCCGAAGTTCACGCCGATCGACGTATCGGTGCCGACGTAGCGCGCTGCGCCGTTGTCGATCGAGATCTCGGACCGCGCGAACACGGGACCAACGCCGACGAACGGATAGAAATCGACGTGCTTCGCGCTCTTCAGCCCGAGGTGGTAGCTCGCGCGCGCTTGCGGCCAGATCTGGCGGTGCGAGAAGTCGATCGGCGTCGTCGCACTGAAGAGCCAGCAGACGGAGCCGCAGAAGTCGTATTCGAACCCGGCGCCGACGGCGATCGTGCCCGGTCCTGCGGCTACGAGCCCGAAGTCCGCGCTCACTCCGAGACCGATGTACGCGAGCAAGACATCGGCGTTGAGCGTTCCACGGAAGTCGAGGTGCCTCGGCTGGAGCCCGGAAGTCTCCGGGGGAGGCTCGACCGTCGGCGCCGGCGCCTCCGTCGCGGACGACGGTTGCGAAGGAGCACCGCTCGGAGGCGGCAGCGGCGGCGGCTCCTCCGCCCCTGGAGTCGACGACGCCGGCGGCAGCGCCGGTGGATTTCCGGCGGGCTCCTGCGCGTTCGCGGCGCAGGTCAGGAGCGTGAGGGCCACGAACGACGTCGCGACCAAGCTTGCCTTTTGGAGCGCACGAGGACCCATGTGCGCCGACTAACGCGCCCGTCGTCGAGCGGGCAACATTCCGACGACGTCGATCGCGTCCGCGGATCGAAAGCCACAAAACACGAGAGCCGCCGGCGGTTCGCGCGGCGGCTTCTCGTTCAAGTCCTGCTCCGGCCTTGCGGCGCGGATCAGAGCTTCTGCTTGATCTCTTCGATCTCGAAGGACTCGATGATGTCCTTCTCCTTCAGGTCGCTGAAGCCATCGAGGCTGATACCGCACTCGAAGCCCTCGGCGACTTCCTTGACGTCGTCCTTGAAGCGCTTGAGCGCGTCGAGCTTGCCTTCCCACACCATCGACCCGTCGCGGACGAGGCGGGCGTGGTTGGCGCGGCCGATCTTGCCCTGGGTGACGTAGCAGCCGGCGACGATGACGCCGCGAATCTTGAAGATCGCGCGGACCTCCGCCTTGCCGGCGAGCTTCTCCACCTTCGTCGTCGGGAGGAGGCCTTCCATGGCGCTCTTCACGTCGTCGACGGCGTCGTAGATGATCGAGTAGGTGCGGATCTCGACCTTGTTCTCTTCGGCGTGAGCCGCGGCCTTGCCGGCCGGGCGCACGTTGAAGCCGATCAGGATCGCCTTCGCCGCGATGGCGAGGTTCACGTCGCCCTCGGTGATTGCGCCGACGCCCGAGTGGACGATGTGGAGCTTCACCTTCTCGGTCGTGAGCTTGTTGAACGCGGAGTTGAGCGCCTCGCCCGAGCCGTGGACGTCGGCCTTCACGATGACGCGCAGCTCCTGCTGATCGCCAGCCTGGAGGCGCTCCATGAGGCCCTGGAGCGAGATGCCCTTGTCGGTGCCCTGCTTGCTCTTGTCCTGCTTGGCCTTGCGGCTCTCGGCGATCTCGAGGGCCTTCTTCGGGTCCTTGACCGCGTGGAGCGGATCGCCCGCCGACGGCACGTCGGAGAGGCCGAGGATCTCGACCGGGGTTGCCGGGCCGGCCTCGTGGACCTGCTTGCCGTGCTCGTTCGTCATCGCGCGGACCTTGCCGAAGCCCGGACCCGCGAGGACGAAGTCGCCGACCTTGAGCGTGCCTTCCTGGACGAGGATGCGCGCCACCGGACCGCGACCGCGATCGAGGAGGGCCTCGAGCACGACGCCGCTGGCGGGCTTCTTCGGGTTGGCCTTGAGGTCGAGGACCTCGGCCTGGAGGGCGAGCATCTCGAGGAGCTGCGGGATGCCGTCGCCGGTGAGCGCGGAGACGTTCGTGAAGATGGTATCGCCGCCCCACTCTTCGGGCTGGAGCCCCTGCTCGACGAGCTCGCGCTTCACTCGCTCGGGGTCTGCGCTCGGCTTGTCGATCTTGTTGACCGCGACGATGATCGGGACCTTTGCCGCCTTCGCGTGCGCAATGGCCTCCTTCGTCTGAGGCATCACGCCGTCGTCGGCCGCAACCACGAGGACGACGATGTCCGTCGCGCCCGCGCCGCGCGCGCGCATCGCGGTGAAGGCCTCGTGGCCCGGCGTGTCGAGGAACACGATCGTGCCCTGCGGGGTCGACACCTTGTAGGCGCCGATGTGCTGGGTGATGCCGCCGGCCTCGCCGCCTGCGACGTTCGCCTTGCGGATCTTGTCGAGGAGGCTCGTCTTGCCGTGGTCGACGTGACCCATGACGGTCACGACCGGCGGACGCGGCAGCTGATCGGGATCGGCCTCGCTGGTCGTGGTCTCTTCACCACGCGCCTCGGCGATGTCCTCTTCCTCGGTCGTCGCGACGTTCTCGACCTCCCAGCCGAACTCGCTGGCGAGGATCGTCGCGTCGTCCGCGTCGAGGGTCGTGTTGATGTGGATGCCCGTCTTGCCCATGGAGAGGAGCTTCATGAGGAGCTCCGTCGCCTTGAGGCTCATCTGCGCGGCCATCGCCGAGAGCGTGATGCTCCCCTCGATGCGGATGACCTTCTTGTGGGCCGACATCTCCTTGGTGGAGACGTTCACCGGGCCCTTGCGGATGTTCATTCCGGGGCGACCGAAGCGACCGCCGGGGCCGCCCCGTCCCATCATGCCGGGGCCGGGACGCTGGCCGGGGCGCATGCCGCCGCGCTGCTGACCAGCGCCTGCGCGCGGATCGAACTGGACACGACGCGGCATCGCGCCGGTCGCACCACCACCGATGCCCGTGCGCTGCGCGCCGATCGGGGTCGGCATCGGAACGCCGGGACGACCGGCCCAGTATTCGACGCCCGTCTTCGGAGCGGCCGGGCGCGGCGGAGGAGCAGCAGGAGCTGGGGACACCTGCGGTCGGGCCGCGGCGGCGCCATCATCGGCGGCCGGCGCGGGCGTGCGCGGCGGTTCGGTCGACGTCGGAGCGACGGACACCGGAGCGACCGATGCCGGAGCGACCGATACCGGAGCAACCGACGCGGGCGCAGGCTCCTGCACGGACGGCGGCGGCTCGGACGGCGCAGCCGGCGCGACCGCGTGTACGGACGGCGCAGCCGGCGGGACCGCGTGTGCGGACGGCGGCGGCGGCGGCGCAGCAGACTGAACCGCGGGAACCGAAGGCGCAGCCGGCGGGACCGGCGCGACCACCGCGGGCTCGGACCTCTTCGCCTCGGGTACGGCCTTCGACTCGAGGTCGCGCGTGCTCGGACGTGCCGACGGCGGCGCCGCGGGCACCTGAGGCTTCACCTCGAGATCGTTGGTGCTGCGGCGATCCTCCGGCACCTCGCGGTACGCGAGGATGCGGGAGCTCTCGTCCTTCGCGAGCACGTCGGTCGAGGGCGCGGCGCGGACGACGGCCGGCGCCGAGGGCGGAGCCTCGATCGCGATCTGGGAGATGTCACGCCGCGAAGCGACGTCGTCGAGCGAAGGCGTGGACGGCTGCGCAGCGCTGACTGGCGCAACCGACACGGGCGTCGACTCGGTGGGCGCCTTCGCGACCGCGCGGCGCTTCAGCACCGTACCCGCGCCACGACGGATCCGCTCCTCGACGACGTCGTGCGTCTTCTGCTTCTCGAGGTTCCGCTTCAGTCGCTCGACTGCCTCGGCTTCGACGGAGCTCATGTGATTGCGCACGTCCGTCACGCCGATCGACTGGAACAGCGTCACGACCTGCTTCGGGTCGAGATTGAGCTGTTTCGCGACTTCATAGACCCGAACCTTGCTCATCGAACCTCCGGTGACGACCATGCTTCCTCACTCCTGACGCCCGCGGCGACGGGCGCGGCGCTGCCAACCGCGGCCTCGTCTCGATCCCCACGACTACGTGGGGCAATTCGGAAAGCCCCAGACATCCGATACGTTTGGGCGGCCGCGGTCGCCACGCCGGGGTGGAGGACGGCGATGACCGCCACCTCATCCCGACCCATGAGCGAGCCCAGACGCTGCTTCTCACTCAACGCGAGCGCCTTGCCGGAGGCGATCGCGTTTTCAATCTCGGGGAGCTTCGCCGCCGCGGCAGCGTCACGCGCGACCACGACGAGCTCGGCTCGGTTATCTCTCAATGCTTCCACTACGACATCCGACCCGACGGCGAGCTGACCCGCGCGCCGCGCACCGGTGAGGAGACCTTCGATCCGGCGGTCGGCCGCCTTCACGATCTCGTCGCCGATCGCATTCGCATCGCCGACGATCTTCGATTTGAAGACACGTGCGAGGCCGCCCTTGAGCGCCTTCGCCACGCAGTCCGGAGACGGGTGGAAGTGAGCGCCACGACCGAAGCCCGAGCTGGCGAGATCGACGGCGATCTCGCCTGTGCTCGGGTCGTGGACGACGCGCACGAGCTCCTCCGCGGGAGCATGCTTTCCGCAGCCCGCACAGGTGCGCTCGTTCCGCTTCGGAGCGGACTTCGCGCTTTCGTCGTTGGTCGTCATCGTGAACATCCCTGCTTCTTCTCTGTCTCTCAGCTCTACTTCTCTTCTCTTTACTGAAGCTTGAATCCGGAAGCCTGTGGCGAAGCCGCCTCAGGCCGTGGCGCCGTCCGCCTTCACGGCGGCCGCCTTGCGGGCCGCGTCGATCTGCTTCCACTCGTTGTTCAGGAAGTGCTCGCCGCCCTGCTTGAGCGCGCGCGCCTTCTTGATCCCGAGGCCGGTCTTGATCGCGAGCTTGTCCTCGTCCTCGCGCATGATGTCCTCGACGCTGCGGTAGCCCGCGTCCTCGAGGAGCTGCACGGTGCGCTCGCCGACGCCGCGGACGAAGAGGAGCTTCTCCTTGTCGGTGAGCGGCTCCGTCTTGCTCGAGGCAGCGTTGATGCGCTCCTGGCGGAGCGTCTCCATCGTCTTCTCGGCCGCGTCGCGGATCTTCGCGGCGTTCTCCGCGCCGACACCCTGGATCCCGCCGATCTCCTGCTCGGTCGCCTCGGCGACCTCCTCGAGAGCGCGGAAGCCCATGCGGTACATGTTGCGCGCGACCTGCTCGCTCACGCCGTCGATGCGGCCGAGCTGCGCGATCGCTTCCTCTTCCATCTGCTTGAACTTCGACTCGCTGATGATGTCGAGCTTCCAGCCGGTGAGGTGCCACGCGAGGCGGACGTTCTGGCCCTTGCGGCCGATCGCGAGCGAGAGCTTCTCGTCCGGAACGACGAGCTCCATGCGCCCGTCGGCCTCGTTGACGATGACCTTGTTGACCTCCGCGGGCTGGATTGCCGCGCAGACGAAGCGCGCCGGATCGCGATCCCACGGGACGATGTCGATCTTCTCGCCGCGGAGCTCCTGCACGACCGCCTGGACGCGCGAGCCCTTCATGCCGACGCACGCGCCGACCGGATCGACGTCGGCGTCACGGCTCATGACGGCGATCTTCGAGCGTGCGCCCGGCTCACGCGCGCAGGCGACGATCTTGACGATGCCTTCGTAGATCTCGGGAACCTCGGCCTCGAACAGCTTCTCGACGAGCTTGCCGTCGCCGCGCGAGAGGATGATCTGCGGCCCGCGGGCCTCGCGATCGATGTCCTTGAGGAGCGCAACGATACGGTCGCCCGGGCGGTACGTCTCGCGCGGGGTCTGCTCGCGGAACGGAAGGATGCCCTCCGTGCGACCGAGGTCGACGATGATGTTGTTGCCCTTCTCGAAGCGACGGACGACGCCCTTGATGAGCTCGCCCTTCTTGTCCTTGAACTCCTGGAAGATGAGGTCGCGCTCTTCGTCGCGAACGCGCTGGATGAGGACCTGCTTGGCGGTCTGAGCGGCGATGCGCCCGAACTGCGAGCGCGCCTGCTTCACCATGAGCAGATCGCCGAACTCCTTGTCCTGCTCGGCGGCCTTCTTCGCGTCCGACGGGTGCCAGAAGATCTGGAAGCCGAGCTCTTCGCCGAGCTCCGCCTCGAGCCCCTTCTCCTGCGCGTCCTCGAGGGCGATCTCGCGCTCCTCGTCTGCGACGTCGTCGACGACCGTCATGAACTGGAAGAGGTCGACCTGCCCGGTCTCTTCGTTGAACGTCGCCTGGAGCTCGCGGTTCGCGCCGAAGACGCTCTGCGCAGCCTTGAGGATCGCCTCCTCGATGGTCTTCACCAGACGAGCGCGATCGATACCCTTCTCCTTCGCGACCATGTCGATCGCCTGGAGGAGGTTCGCGTCACTGGGAGCTGACTGCTGCTGAACGGCCATGTTGTTCCTCTTCGAGCTTGGCTTGGCTTCTGCGCTGCTGAGCGTGGACGGAGAAAGCGTCACGACTTCCTCTTTTTGCCACGGGAAGGAGGCGGCTTCGCTGGACCGAACTCGAAGACGAGCCGCGCAGAGAGCACGTCTTCGAGAGGGACGTCGTACGTGCGGCCGCCGTCGACGACGGCGATGACGCCGCTCGTGACGTTGCCGAGCGTGCCGACGAGGACCTTCTGGCCCTGGACGGCGGTCTTGAGCTTCAGCTTCGCCTTCTCCCCCGCGAACCGGAGGAAGTCCTCGGTCTTGCGGAGAGGACGCTCCACGCCCGGGGAGCTGACCTCGAGGTTGTATCGATGCGGAATCGGGTCCGCGACGTCGAGCGCCGGGGACAGGTCGCGTGCGATGTTCGAGCAGAGCTCGAGATTGATCGCCGCATCCTTGGTCGACATCTTCCCCGCGCTCGCGCCGAGCTTCTCGACGAACACGCGGAGGACCCAGCCGGCCTCGTTCTTCAGCTCGACGTCGACGAGCTCAGCCCCATGAGCGTGCACGACCGGCTCGATCACGGCATTCAGCCGCTCTCGATCGAGGAGGGACGCGTTGCTCTTGGGGGACCCGTTCATCGTGATTTTCGAGGTTTGTGGAGCGTTTCTCTCGGCAAAAAGACAAAAAAAATGCGAACCGCAAGATTGGGGTCCGCAATGCGACAGCCACCAACTGGGGCGCGGACCATAGCGCGCACCGCGAATGCGATCAACCCTCCTCCGGAGGTCGAGCGCACCTCCTCCGCACGGGCGGAAGAATGCGGATTTCCAAGCGCTATCCTCGCGGGGAGCCTTAGAAGTCCCGGATGGGCAATGCAAGCTGGGCAGAAGAAGTCCCGGATGGGCGCCGCGACCACGGCTGAAGCGCTCGGACGGGCACACGCCGACGGGCCTCTCCTCTAGTCAGGTCTCACGCCCGCGTCTCTAGAATGTCGAACGGGCTCAGCGGCTCGCGCCGATAGGAGCGCCGTAGCTCGGCCTTGGTCGCGCGCGTTCCGTCTCGATCTCGACCGTCGCGAGATCGCGGACGACGCTTTCGATCGCGCGTGCAGCTCGGCCGATGCGGTCGTAGTCGAGGCCGCGCGGCGTGTCCTTGCGCGTGTGATAGCGACGCGACCGGAGCGGGCCCGTGTCCGTGACCATGAAGGCTGGGATGCCTCGCCGAGCGAACGACCAGTGATCCGACGAGCGCACGCCGGGCAGGAACAGCGGGAGGCTCAGCGCGCTCACGTCGATCCCGCAGGCAGCATGCTCGAACGCGCGTTTCGCACGCTGCACGAGGTGGCGCGAGCGCATGCCGCCGACGAACGCGAGCACATCGGAGCGGAACGGAGGCAAACGGCGGAGCGGCCACGGCAGCTCGCTCCGGTACACGCCGAGCATCTCGAGGCTGATCATCGCGGTGACGCGCGGCCCCTCGCGCAGGAGCGCATCGAGGTAGCGCACGCTCCCCATGCTGGGCTTGCGCGTATGCGGCGGCTCTTCGTCGACGAACGCGACGAGCCGGACCGTGCGTGCGAGCGGAGCTCGCGGAAGCGCATGCGCGAGCGCGAGGAGCGCCGCGACGCCGGTCGCGTTGTCGTCCGCACCGGGAGACCCCGGCGCGGTGTCGTAGTGTGCGCCGACTACGACGCTCTCCTCGGGCTTTTCCGAGCCGAGGATGACGGCCTCGACGTTCGAAGGGCCGTCCGCGACCGTAGGCCGTCGCTTCACGGGAAGGCCGGCGCACTGGAAGCGTTCTTCGATGAGGCTCGCCGTCCGCGCGAGGTTCTCGCGCGTGCGCTCCGATCGTTCGTTGCGCTCGCCGATGGCAGCGCTCAACAGGTGCACGTCGTCCTGGATGCGCTGCACGACGTCGTGCAGCAGCTCGGGCCCTCGCGCGCGAACGCTCGCCGGTCCGCCGACGTGCGTGGGCGTCCACGCAGGCGCATCGCTCGCGGGGAACGACTCGAGCCCCGCGAGGTCGACCGTCGCCTCGAGGCCGAGTCCGCCCTCTTCGACATGCGCGCCGTTCGGATGTTTGTCGTGCTGTGCCATGGCCTCTCCATCCATGCATCGGCGATGCCCGGGCGGATCTCGATCGCGAGGTCGCGCGCCGCGACGGATGGAGAAGCTCCGGAGCGCGGACTCATCATCCGAGCGGATCGAACACGAGCACGCGTCAGAAGTCGTCCGGCGGACGAGCGCGATGATGCTCGAGCGCTCGCACGCAACCGCGCCGCCGCCCCAGCACACGATCAGTCTCGGCCACGCGCGCCCTGACCGTTCGCTCGCGCGAGCGGTGCGGCACGCACGTTGCGACGTCGGCGGGTCCACCCCGTGGAGGCCGCATGTCCATCGACATCTTCAAAGAGCGGGGCACTCCGCTCGACAAGCAGGAGTTCGACTGGAAGGACCTCGTCCAGGTTCCATTCTCGAAGCTCGATGATGATGCGTTCACGCGCGTTCGCGTCATCCTCATGAACGGCGTCGAGCAGGAAGCGAATCGGTTCAGCCACGCGTGCGCTCGGATGAACGGGCCGCTACGCGTTCCGCTCGCCCGAATTCGGCGCGCCGAGCACCACCAGCAAACGCTCGTGAACTGGCTCAACCCGCCCGATCAGAGCCCGCTCGAGACGACCATCGGTTACGAGCAGACCGCGATCGAGGTCACCGCAGTGCTCGCGCAGCACGAGCCCGACCCCTACCTGAAGCAGGTCCTCGACTTCGGCATGCTCGAGGACTTCGATCATCTCTACCGCTTCTCGGCGCTGATGGACCGGGTCGAGGGCCAGGACGCGAACAACATCCTGCAGTGCTACACGGACATCCTGCCGGGACGGCCGACGATCGTCGAGCATCGCCACCCCGCCGACGACATCCGCGACCACTACGACCGCAAGACCGCGGCGCCGATCTCGAAGCTCAACGCGCTCATCATCGTCTGCGCCGAGAACCAGGTGCGCGATTACTACATGAACGTCGGACCCATCTTCTCCGACCCGGTCGCGCGCCAGCTCTACGCCGAGATCGCCTCGATCGAGGAGCAGCACACGACCCAGTACGAGTGCATGCAGGACCCCGACGAGACGATGATCGAGAAGTGGCTGCTCCACGAGCTCAGCGAGGTCTACGCGTACTACTCGTGCGCTTGGCAGGAGCCGAACCCGCGTCTCCGTGCGCTCTGGGAGCGCTTCGTCGACTACGAGCTCGGACACTTCCACGAGGTCGCCGAGCTGATGAAGCAGATCGAGAACCGCGATCCGGCGGAGATCGTCCCCGAGACGCTGCCGACGCCGATCGACTTCTCGAGCCAGCGAAAGTACATCCGCGAGATCCTGTCGACGCAGGTGCCGCTCCGTACCAACGGGACGAAGTTCGTACCGGCGGAGCAGGAGTCGATGCTGTCGCTCGAATACCGAGAGCGCGTCAACCGCGCAGGATCGCCGACCGAGCGCGTGGCGGCCGGCTACCGCTGGATGCCGGGTTCGGAGCTCACGAAGTTCGCGACGACCGGCGACGGCGCGACGCAGGAGGCGAGGCCATGAAGAACGACTTACCTCTCGGGAAGAATCGAACGGGGATCGAGCTGTCGCCGATCGACAAGCGCGCGATGCTGGAGGACACCGAGCTCACCGTCCCGAGCACGGAGGCCGACGGAAGCATGCTCGCAGCAGCGCGTGCGGAGTACTTCACGGGGCGGGACGTGATCGGCTCGGTACCGCCGCCGGCTTCGCTGAAAGGAATGGCGACGACCGGCCTCGAAGCGATGAGGGGCGTCAACGCGGCCGTCTTCATCGACAAGCTCGCCGAGCGCCTCGCCTTCGAACGCACGGGCGCACGTCTGTACGAGACGGTGATCGAGAAATGCGCAGCCGAGGGCTCGTACCCGGACGGGCCGAGCGTCGCCGATCTCCAGGACATTCACGCCGAGGAAGTGCGTCACTTCGAGCTGCTCCGCGAAGTGATCGCCTCGCTCGGAGCGGACCCCACCGCGATGACACCGTCGGCCGACATCGCCGCGGTACAGTCGATCGGATTGGTCAAGGTCGTCACCGACGGGCGGACCAGCCTCCGCCAGTCACTCGAAGCGATGCTGACTGCGGAGCTCGTCGACAACGACGGCTGGACCCTCCTCATCGAGCTCACCCGGGCTGCGGGTCGCGACGAGCTCGTGCCGCAATTCGAGGAGGCCCGCGCTCGCGAAGCCGAGCACCTCGCGAAGGTCCGCCAGTGGGTGCAGAGCGGAACCATGGCCCTCGAGAAGCCTGCCGCACGCGTGACCGCCTGAGTCCGCGCAGCGCAGCCCGCGCGGATCGCCACAACGCCTCCGCGCCAACACCCGTTCACGTTCGACGCTCCAGACGCGACGTTGCTCGCGGCACGTCGGGTGCGATGAGCGTCGTGCGAGGTGTAGAGGATGACGTGCAGGTGTGGTGAGTCGCAGAGGACGCAGACGACGCATTCGTTTCGTCGAACGGTCGCAGGCACGACGTTCACCGCAGAAGCCCCCGTCGACGCCTGCGCGCGGTGTGGCGAGCCGAACGTCCCTGCAGCTCTCGTGATCGCGTTCGAGCGCGAGGTCGCCGCCGAGCTCGCTCGGCGCGGGCCCGTGTCGGGCGAAACGTTCCGGTGGATCCGGAAGGCGGCGTCGCTCGAGCGCATGGAGCTCGCTCAGCTCGTCGGCGTCCCCGTCGAGACGATCGCCTCGTGGGAGGAAGAGCGTCGCGCGCCCGACGTCGCCGCATGGACGGTGGTCGCGGCGATCGCCCTCGATGCCGTCGAGGGTCCGCGTCCGATGCGGACACGACTGAAGGCGCGGCGCCAGAAGAGCGCGGCCCCGCCCACGGCGCAGCTCCGGATCGGGAGCGCCGCCGCTGGCACCTTGCGCAAGGTCCTCGAGCTCCTCACAGCGAGGGCGTCGACCGATGCGGAGATCGCGGACGCGCTCGACCTCGACTGCGCGCCGCTCGAGGCGAGGCTCCGGGATCTCGCCGCCGCTGGCGTCGTCCAGAGCTCGCCTGTCGGAACGAACGGAGGCGAAGACCCGCTCCGCTGGGACGTGCTGACGCGGGACCGCGAAGCCCTCGACCGTGCCGCCAGCGACGCGGGGATCGATCTCGATGCGCTGTTACCGCGCGCCAAGCGCGATCCCTCACGCCCCTCGTCGCCACGCGAGCGCGTCGCGTCCATGAACGGCAACGGGCGAGCTTCGTCCTGATCGAGCTTGCGGCCGCCCGAGCAGCTGCATCGGTCACCATCCGCCACACGTGCCGCCGGTTGCACCGTTGGCGCGGCGCGTCCTGTCATGATCGATGCGCCGGAGAAGGGGTCGGTTTCGGTCCCGGCCCCAACCACCGCACGGCAAGCCCGACGCCCGAAGCGCCGTGACGGCGCCGCCCCAGCTGGGTGCGTCATCCGTCGAGCGCAACCAGCGTGAGCGACGCCAGCACGAGCACGACCGGCGTCAGCCACCAGCCGAGCTTGATCATCTCGAGACCACTGACGCGCTCGCCCTTCTTTCGCGCGATGTCGAGCACCAACAAGGTCGCCAGCGAACCCGTGGGCAAGATCGTCGGGCCGATGTTCAGACCGAGAAGCGCCCCGAAGACGGCGGCAGCATCGGATCCCGGTTCTTGGAGAACGCTTCGGGCGAGGAGCGCGGCAGGGAGATTGTTCATCAGGTTCGAGGCCGCCGCCGTGGACCCGGACGCGATCAGGACACGGCCGACCGAGTGTCCGTCCATGGTCGAGAGCCAGCGCGACGCGATCATCTCGATGCCGAGATTCTCGACGCCTCTGACGACGACGAACAATCCGAGCACCAGCGGGAAGAGCCCCCACGGGACCTCACGGAGCGTCCGAAGCCCGACACGTCGACGTCGGATACCGAGCAGCGCAAGGACCAATGCGCCTCCGAAGGCGACGACGTACGGCTCGATGTGAATCGCGGGCATCACGAAGTACCCGAGGAGCACGAGGGCGAGCACGAGCACCGCTGCTCGAAAGTATGGCGGATCCGGCACCACGGACGATGGCTCCGGAAGATCCCGCGCGTCGAACGATGCTGGCAGCTCCTTCCGAAAGCGTGCGCGCGAGAGGAAGTAGGTCATGCCTGCCGCGACGAGCTGCGGCGCCATCATGCGAGCCGCGAACCTTCCGAACGGGATGTGGAACGCGTCGGCGAAGAGAAGGTTCGTCAGGTTGCTGATGGGAAGCGTCAGTGAAGCGACGTTCGCTACGAAGGCGGTCGCGATGACGTACGGCCGTGCGGGCAGTCGGAGTCGCTGGACGAATGCGACGACGATGGGCGTCAGCATGATCGCGGTGGTGTCGAGCGAGAGGCCCGTCGTCACGAGCGCGCCGAGCAGGAACACGTTGCGAAAGAGTCGCCGTCCGTCGCCTCCGGCACGGCGACTCGCGTGCAGTGCGGCCCACTCGAAGAATCCGCTCGACTCGAGCAGCGCGGAGAGAAGAAGGAGCGCTAGCAGGAACAGGATCACGTTCCGCGACAGCCACACCATCGCGAATGCCTGCGCTGGAGTCACGATTCGGAGCGCAATCATCGCGACCGCACCGAGCGCGGCCCACCACCCTTCGCTCGAGCCCCGCGGCTTCGCGAGGATGAGCGTCAGCGTGCCGACGAAAATCGCGAGCGTGTAGAGCGTGCTCACGGCGGGCGCTCGTCCGCGCAACCCTCGTACCCCGCGCGACTTCATCTTCGATCGGGAACAAGCAACAAGCGCGACCGCTCGCCGCAGCCGGTGCGGCAAGCCCACGCCGCCTTTCGGTTGATTCAATTGGGCGTCGCGCTAGCGTGGCCGTTTCACTCGCGACCTCGATCACATCGTCGGTCGTGCAGAGGTAGTTTGTGAGCGAGCCCCCGCAGATCGAGCCGTCGCAGGTTCCCGTCCTTCTCGTCGACGACCAGCCGGCCAACCTTCTCGCGCTCGAAGCCCTGCTTGCACCGGCCGACTACGAGCTCGTGAGCGTGCGCTCCGGTGAAGAGGCCGTGCGGCAGGTCGCTCGGCGAGACTTCGCCGTGGTGCTGCTCGACGTGATGATGCCGGGGCTCGACGGCTTCGAGACGGCGAGCCTGATGCGCCGAGCAGGCTCGCAACAGGAGCGGCCGACGCCGATCATCTTCGTGACCGCCATGGACATGCCGCAGCTGCGCATGCTCGAGGCGTACGAGGGCGGTGCCGTCGACGTCATCCAGAAGCCGTCTCCGCCCGAGATCATCCGGTCGAAGGTCGCCGTCTTCGCCGAGCTGTACCGATCGCGCGAGATCGTCGCCCGAGAGCGAGCGCGCCGCGAGGCGTCGGCTGCGGCGGCCAAAGCGGATGCGCTCGCCGACGAGCTGAGCGTCACCGGAACACGCTTCGAAGCGGCGCGGGCGATCGCCGGGATCGGCGTCTTCGACTGGGACCTGCATCAGGGGCGCGTGTACTGGTCTCCGGAGGTCTACGCCCTTGCGGGGCTGGACGTCGGCCCGCAACCCGCGGCCGCCAGTTGGTGGCTCGAGCTGCTCGCCGAGGACGATCGCGACGGTGCGCTGGGCGCACTGGGCGACGCGGTCGGGGCAAGGTCGGATCGAGCGGAGATGGAGGTGCGCCTCCGCCATTCGAGCGGCGGTACCCGCTGGGTCCGCGTGACGACGCGCATCACCTACGATGCCGCCGGTTCGCCGATTCGATTCTTGGGGGCCATCGTCGACATCGAGAAGTTGAAGAAGTCGGCAACCGCGCTCGAGCGCGCGAATCGTGCGAAGGACGCTTTCCTTGCGACGGTGTCCCACGAGCTCCGGACGCCGCTGAACGCCATCCTGGGCTGGGCGACGATCCTTCGCGACAGGAACCTCACCGCGGACGTCGCGCGAGCGGTCGAGGTGATCGAGCGCAACGCACGACGACAGGCCCGCTTGATCGACGACGTGCTCGACATGTCGCGCGTGACCAGCGGAAAGCTGGTGCTCGACGTCCAGCCGCTCTGCCTGGGAGATGTGGTCAGGGCTGCAATCGATACCGTGACCCCGGATGCCGTGGCGAAGGGCATCAGCATCGTCTCGGAAATCGACCCGATCCCCACGACGACGGGGGACGGCGACCGGCTGCAGCAGGTGAGCGTCAATCTTCTCGCGAACGCGGTGAAGTTCACACCGGCGGGCGGCACGGTGTCGGTACACGTCGAGCGCGACGGTCCCATGCTCGCCCTCAGCGTCGCCGACACTGGCGAGGGGATTCGTCCCGACGCGCTGCCCTACATCTTCGAGCCGTTCCAGCAGGCCGACGCGTCGACCACGCGACGCCACGGTGGGCTCGGGCTCGGCCTCGCCATCGTGAAGCAGATCGTGACTGCGCATGGTGGCTCGATCTGGGCCGAGAGCGACGGGGGCGGCCGAGGCGCTCGGTTCGAGGTCCGTTTGCCGGCAGCTCCACCGGCGACGTCGCCGAGCGGCGCGGCCCCGGCTGCGGCGCCTCTCGTTCCGCTGCAGCTCGATGGGGTGGTCGTGCTTGCGGTCGACGACGAGGCAGACGCCCGCGAGGTGGTCCGTGTGGTGCTCGAGCGACATGGAGCAACCGTCAGCACTGCAGCATCAGCCGAAGAGGCCTTCGCTCGGCTCGCAACGATGACACCCGACGTCATCGTGAGCGACATCGGCATGCCGGACATGGACGGCTACGCGTTCCTTCGGAAGGTGCGCGAACGCGAGGCTGATGGAAAACACGGACGATCGCGTACGCCCGCCGTGGCGCTCACCGCATTTGCGCGGAAAGAAGATGTCGCGCGCGCCAGTGCTGCCGATTTCGACGTGCACGTGTCGAAGCCGCTCGACCCCGCGCTCCTCAGCTCCGTCGTCGCGCAGCTCGTGCGCCGAGCCGATCCAGCACGCTGAGCCGTCAGCGCCAGCTGACCGGCATGATGCCTTCGTCGAGGCGCCCGTCAGGTCGCTTCGGTCGCGACGAGAATGGCGGCGTTCGGCGGAACAGCGTCGATGTCGAATGCCGACGAGCTGAGAAGCGTGCGCGTCTTGCCGGCGCTCCTCGCGTCGACGGGCGCGCCGCCGAAGTTGGCGATGAGCCGCCGCTCGCCGCCTCGAGCTCGCCGGACGACTTCGATCGCACCTTCGCCGATCACGCGTACTTCGAGACCGCCGTCGCGGCAGGGCTCGGAGAGCACCGGATCGGTCTGCCGGAGACGAAGCATCGTGCGATGCAGATCGAGGACGCGGGCATGCTCGCTTCGATCGCGCTCCTCCCAGCGGAGCCGTGACGCCGCGAACGTTGCGGGCGCTTCAGGATCCGGGATCCGCTCGCGGACGCCGGCATCGGCGAACGCGGCGAACGACTTGAACTCCTCACGGCGCCCCTTCGACACGTTCGCGCCGAGCTCGCCGCCGTGATCGCTGAAGAAGAGGAAGGGCGTGGTCGCGGCCCACTCCTGCCCCATGAAGAGCAGCGGAGTCGTCGGCACGAAGAGCAACAACATCGCGGCGGCGCAGAACGCGTCGACGCTGCAGTGGTCCGACAGCCGCGTTCCGAGGGCGCGGTTACCGATCTGATCGTGGTTCTGGATGCAGGTGACTAGCTGTTCGCGCTCGATGCCCGTGGCCGGCTTCCCGCGCGGCTGGTTCTTCCAGGGCGCGTAGGGCTCTCCGCTGAAGGTCCAGCCCTCTCGGATGCTCTTCGCGAGGGCGCGAACGGTCGGCTCGTAGGCCGCGTAGTAGCCGTCGCGCTCGCCGGTGAGGAGGGCGTGGATCTGGTGATGGAAGTCGTCGGCCCAGACGCCATCGGCCCCGAGCTCGAGGACGACGGCTGGCTCGTTGCGTTCGTCCTCGAAGAAAACGCGGCGGCCGCGGGCGTGCGCGAGCTCGGTGATCTCCCGGAGGATGTGCGGCTGCGACGCATCGTGGATCGCATGCGTCGCGTCGAGGCGGAGCGCATCGAACCCGAGCTCGTCGAGCCAGTAGCAGACGTTGCCGAGCACCAGCTGGCGCAACGGTTCCCATTCGAAGCTCGGGGCGTCGCCCCACGGCGTCTGCACGTCGGAGGTGAAGTACTCCGGTGCGTAGCGCGAGAGGTAGTTCCCCGACGGACCGAAATGGTTGTAGACGACGTCGAGAATGACGGCCAGGCCGCGCGCGTGAGCTGCGCGTACGAGCGCTCGAAGGTCGTCGGGCTCGCCGTACGGCGCGTGCGGCGCGTAGAGCGCGACGCCATCGTATCCCCATCCGCGCGCGCCGTTGAACGCGGCCAGCGGAAGGAGCTCGATCGCGGTCACGCCGAGATCGACCAGCGCGTCGAGGCGCTCGACGACGCCGCGGAACGTTCCCTCGGCGGAGAAAGTGCCGACGTGCAGCTCGTAGATCGACCAACGGTGCGCCGGCAGCTGCGCCGAGAGCGGCTCCTCCCTGCGGGGCGCGAGCACACGCGCAGGGCCATGGACCCCGAAGGGGAGAAAGCGGGCATATGGATCCGGCACCTCGTCGCCGTCGAGCACGAACTTGTAGAATGCACCTTCCTTCACGTCCTCGAGCCGCCCCACGAAGCGCATCGCGTCCTGACGCGTGAGAGCGACAGTCCGGATCGGGCGCTGGCGGTCGTCGAAGAGCCGCACGAAGGCCCGCTCGGCCGTCGTCGTCAGGACAACGAAGGTCGTTCCCCGAGCGTCAGGGTGAGCTCCGGGCGCGAGCGCGGAAGTGTTGAGTTCGTCCATGGGTTCGGTGCGCCGTTGTGGATCCGTCCGGTGCGAAAGACCAGCGTGGCTCGAGCGCGCGATGACAGCGCGATCGAGGCCTCGGGCCGGGGGCTTCGAGGATGTCGACGGACGTGCCGCGTCCTCTCATGGGAGCGCGGCATCGCAACGCGCATGCCTGCGTCGGAGCAAGGCGCGGAGCGTCGCTCAGCGGGTCACCTGCGTCTGCCGCGTCGTCGTGGTTGTTGCAGTCGTTTGCACGTGTGGCAGTTCGGCTCGACCGTTCCGCCGCCGACCCGAGCGATCGGCCCGCGCGAGGCCGGAGCACTGTTCGAAGGTCGCCCCGCGGCCGTCGTCGGCAACCACCGAGCTCAGCTCTACCGTATCCATCGGCTCACTGCGCGGTCCCGCCCCACATCCACACCGAGAGCAGGTACGCTCTCTCCTCGTCATCGTTCCATGCTCCGGTCCTCGCGAATCTCGGGTTAGGCCGTGACCCGCCTCGTCCGCCGATCCCTTCGCGGAGCTTTTGCCGCACTCGTGACGGTTGCGGGGCTTTCCCCCGCACGCGCCGATTCGGGACCCGACACACCGATCGAGGTCACGTACCGCGGGGATCGGACGTGTCCGACGTACGAGCAGTTCATCGCGAACGTCCGGCGCTACACGAAGAGATGGAGGCTCGCCGAGGGGGAGCCTGCCGCGCGGCGCTTTCACGTCGTCGTCCAGCCTTCCGCGACGCCGGACATCACCTCGGGTCGACTCGAGATCGAGGAGACCGGAAAGACGCCGAGCCTACGCGAGATCGCCGGTCCCGATTGCGAAGCGGTCGCTCGCGCGCTCGCGATCGCGCTCGCGGTCGTGATCGATCCGGAAGCGGACCTCTCCGGAGGGGCGGAACCGCCCGATGCGGTGCGCACGCCCGACGTTCCGTCCTCGACCGGCTCGACGGAACGGCCATCGCCTCCCCCGCCCGCTCCGCTCGCGCAACGCGCGGCGCAGCCATCCTCGTCCAGGACGACCGAGCCTCGCCTGCGGATCGAGGCGAGCTTCGGAGTGACGTCCGCCGTCGTCGCCGGTGTGCTTCCCGTCCTCGGCGCCAACGTCGAGCTCGAGCCGTTCGCGCGCCGTCGTGACGTCGAATCGAGCGTCCCTCGATGGCTCAGTCCGTCGCTCGCGCTCGGTGTCCGGCAGAGCCTGCCCAGAGAGCTCGAGCGGTCGGGCGTGACCTCAGAGCTCTTGTGGAGCGCAGGAACGGCTCAGCTCTGTCCCGTCCGATGGCCGGCAGCGGACCGTCTCGAGCTGGCTCCGTGCTTCGAGCTCAATGCGGGTATATTACGCGCCAGCGCACACGGCATCAGTGATGGGCGCACGAGCACGAAACCGTGGCTCGACCTGGGAGGCACCGCGCGGGCGACGTGGCGCCTCGACGGTGGATGGTTCGTCGGCGGGACCTTCTCCGTCGTCGCTCCCGTCACGCGTTACCGGTTCGAGCTCGCGACCCAGGCGCCAGTCTCTCAGGCCCCCGCCGTCGGCATCGCGCTGGGGGCGTGCGCCGGCATGGGATTCTGAGGGCCCGACGCCCAGGACGATTTTTCTGATCAAGGCGTCCCCGACGAGCATTCATCGTCGATGTCGGCGCACCCAGTGCTGATGACCTGCATGGATGTTCCTGCTGCCCCGGCGGACGCGGCGCGCAGAGCGCGTTTCCGCGGCATGGTCGTCGACCACTTCTCCGACATCTGGAGGTTCCTCCGCCACCTCGGTGTCGCCGCGCACGGCATCGACGATGCAGCGCAGGACGTGTTCCTGATCGCCTGGCAGCGCCTCGACGACATCCGCACCGGCAGCGAGCGGCCTTTCCTGTTCACCACCGCGTTCCGTACGGCGCAATCGCTCCGGAGACGACGCTCTCCCGAGACTGCCGACGCGGACGTCGACGACCACCTCGACACGTCTCGGACGCCCGAAGAACAGCTCGACGACAAGCAAGCCTGCGACCTGGCAATGCGCCTGCTCAAGGGCCTCGAGGAGGACCTCCGGGTCGTGTTCGTCCTCTACGAGATGGAAGGATTTTCGATGCAGCAGATTGCTGAGCTCGTCGACGTGCCCCTCGGGACCGTCGCATCTCGACTCCGTCGCGCACGCGACACGTTTCAGACGCGTTTCGCGCGTCGCATGAGCCCGCGAGGTGAACGGTGAGCCTGCCTCCTCCGCGTCTTCGCGACGAAAGTCCGAGCGTCGCACGCCTGTTCTCCGCGCTTCAGCGCGATACACCCGATCCGAGTCTCGTGGCCAAGGTGCTGGAGCTGCCGAACCGGGTGCCGGCGCCGGATCCGCGTGGACCGGCGCGGTCACTGTCGTCGGCGGCTCGGTGGCTCGCCGTTGGCGCGTGTGCCCTGACTCTGGGCGGTCTCGGATGGGCCCTTCGCGAAGCGCCCGCGTCGAGCGCGATGGAGACCCCCTCTGCGCCGGTCGTCGAGCCGAACGTCGTGCGCGCGGAAGAGCCCCCGTCGCACGCCGCAGAGCCCCCGAGCCTCTCCGTCGACGATCTCCCGAGCGCGGCCGAATCCCCGCGGCCCCCACCTGCACGGAGCGGCGCCGCCCCGGTTGCCACGACCCCCGCGACGAAGCCGAGCGCCGCGACGGCGACGTCGTCCACCTTCCACGAGGAGCTCGCGCTCATCGAGTCCGCACGCGGCGCGCTCACGCGCGGTGACGGAGAAGCGTGCCTCCGCACCCTCGATCGATACGACGAACGCTTCCACGGCGGCGTGCTCGCATCGGAAGCCGAGATCACGCGGATCGAAGCGCTCGCGAGCGTCGGACGAACCGACGCGGCTCGCGCGGCCGCCGATCGATTCCTCGCACAGAATGGCGGAAGCCCGTACGCGGGCCGCGTGCGTTCCGTCCTCGAGCGGCTGCGGCCCCGCGGAGGGCAGCCTTCGAGCAGCGCCAACTCGGAAGGATCTCGTCGATGAAGCGCGCGCTCCAAGCTCTCTGCAACCGTAGGCTCGTCGGCGCGCTCGTAATGAGTGCCCTGTGTGGCGCCGCAGCATCGGCCGCGTGCGCAAACCCCGTCGACGATCGCGTCGTCCTGGGCACTCCAGATGCCGAGCCGAATCCCGAGCCGGAGAAGCCTTCGCCCGTCTTCACGAGCCCCGATCCGGGCCCGGACGCCGATACCGATGCGTCCATTCCCGAGCCGGAGAAGATCCTCGCCTGTATCGGGACCGAGTGCCCGTATCCGTACGCGACCTGCCCGTCGGATACCGGGACAGATGACTACAAATGCGGAATTAACCTCCTCACCGACTCGAACAACTGCGGCGCTTGCGGCAACGTTTGCCCGGCACGAGCCGTGTTCGGCACATTGAACATGGCCACACGGTGCGTCGACGGCAAATGCGAGCGCGAATGCGCCAATCCAAACAACTATTTCGACTACCGAGACTGCAACGGACGCGTGGACGACGGCTGCGAGATCGAGGTCAAGACCGATCTCGACAATTGCGGCGCGTGCGGACACAAGTGCCCGGCAGGCACGGACACGTGCGCCGACGGCAACTGCGGATGCCCGGCCGGACTGACCTATTGCGGATGCTCGGGACCGTTCCCTGCCAATTGCACGTTGGGCGCCCAGTGCTTGGACGTCACGTCCGACAGCAATAACTGCGGGGCGTGCGGGCGCAAGTGCAAGGCGCCGGCCGATGCCGGGGCGCCTCCGGCCAACATGGAATACGGCTGCGTCGCGAGCCAGTGTGAACAGCTACGCTGCAAGAAGGGTTTTGCCGACTGCGACGGCAAAGAGGAAAACGGTTGCGAGGTAAATCTCGCCACCGATGCGAGCAACTGCGGCCAATGCGGCACCAAATGCGGTCCTGGGCAAGTCTGTCTCAAACCGGGTTCGGACCCGCCTGCCTGCGGATGTGACACCGGCGAAACGTTGTGCGGAAACGCCTGCACGGACCTTCTGAAGGATCCGTACAACTGCGGTGTCTGCGGGCACACGTGCCCCGGGTCGATATTGAGCAAGAATCACGGCTTTCTGACGTGCAACCAGGGGTTCTGCGGTTACGGGTGCGAGGATGGGTGGGCCGATTGCGATAGCAATCCCGTCAATGGGTGCGAGACGAACCTGATGGTCAATGCGGGAAACTGCGGCGCATGCGGAAACCGATGCGATACCGCTGCAGGCCAACCATGCATCAGAGGCGAATGCCTCAGAGTGGAATGCGACGCCGGTGTGGTGACGAAATGAGATCCGCTCACGTGCTTCTGACGCGTCGCGCGAGCGCGGCCGTCGTGCTCCTCGGACTCACGCTCGGAGTCGGCGCCGCGAGCTGCGCGGGAAACGAGGACGAGATCATCGGGCACGAAGACGACGCAGGCAGCACCTCGATTCCCGCCGTCGATGCTGCGAAGCCGGGCGCCATCACCGATGGTGGATGTGACGCTGACTCGGAGGGCTGCACGCGGGCGCCCACGTGCGAGACCGAGTGGTGCCCGGTGAGCACGCCTCACGACGTGCGGCTCGGACTTTCGAGCATCTGGGGCAGCGGACCGAACGACGTCTGGGCCGTGGGTGCCGGCGGCAGTGTGCTCCATTGGGACGGCAGCGCATGGACGTCGGCATCGGTCGGGACCACGCAATCGCTCTATGCGGTGTGGGGCAGCGGACCGAGCGACGTCTGGGCGGTGAGCTCTCCGAACGCCATCTTTCACACGACCGGGTTCGCGAACGGCGCCGCGGAGTGGTCTCGAGCGGCGGACATCGCAGATCCCGCCGTCGACCTCAACTCGCGCGGCAAGCTCGTCCGGGCCGTCTGGGGGACCTCGCCCAGCGATGTCTGGGTCGGCGGCGACAACTTCACGCTCAGGGGCTCTACTGCGCAATGGGGCGGCTGGCACGGCAGCATCGCCGACGGCGGCGCTGCGTGGGCGCCGGCGTCCAAGACGCCCATCAACGGGATCTGGGGAAGCGGACCCGACGACATCTGGGTGGTGGGACCGAATCCGAAAGGCATCGCCTCCGGCGGATCGAGCTCGGCGCACACGGACGGGAGCATCGGCCTCGACGGCCTTCCGGTTTGGACGGCGTTCGACACGCAAGCGGCGGACGTGCTCAACGCGGTGTGGGGCAGCGGTCCCGGAGACGTGTGGACCGTGGGCGAGCGCGGGACGATCCGCCACTTCACCACGGGCGCCGTACGCTGGGCCATGGTTCCGTCCCCAACGACGGTCATCCTTCGCGGCGTCTGGGGCTCGGGCCCGAATGACGTCTGGGCCGTTGGTGACGAAGGCACGATCCTCCATTACGACGGTGAGACGTGGAGCGCCGCGACGGCGGAGTTCCCGCCGGGGGCGAAGCCGCATCTGTTCGGCGTCTGGGGCTCGGGCCCGAATGACGTCTGGGCCGTCGGCAGCGGGATGGTCTTTCACTACTCCGGGCCGAAGGCCGACGCAGGAGGAGCGGATCGATGAGACCCGCATCGTACGTTCGATCGATCGCGATCGGAGCTTCGCTCGTCGTCGTCGGCATCGCGTGCAGCGAAGGCGCCATCGACGAGGAGTCGGGCGGCGAGATGAGTCGCGATCAGGATGCCTCGGACGTCGCCGAGGTGGACAGCGGAAGCACCGCGGACGACGCTGGCTCGGACGTCGACGCATCGGCGGCCAACGTCGACGCGGGTGATGCGGGCGACGCGCCGCCGCGCACGTGCAGCGACGAAGGCTGGTGCCACACCAAGGTCCCCGACCACCAGACGCTCCGCGACGTCTGGGGCGGCGGCAACGGCGTCGTGTGGACGGTCACCACGGCAGGAAACGTTCTCTATTGGGACGGCGCCGCGTGGGTTCAGAGCCATGCGGCCGGTACCCCGCTCTATGCCATCTGGGGAAGCGGTCCGAACGATCTCTGGGCCGGGGGCGACGGCGGTCTGTTTCACGGCACGGGATCGACCCCGGCCACGATGACGTGGACGGCGGTCCCGGTCGGCGCGCCGATCCGCTCGATCTGGGGGAAGAGTGCGACGGACGTATGGGCGACGGGCTACTCGGGGACGACGACCTCCTTCACGGGGTACGTGCTCCGCTACTCCGGGCCCCCGGCCGAATCTCCCGACGGAGGAGACGCGGGCACCGGCTGGGCGGTCGATCCGGTCGCAAAGGCATTCCCGACGCGCTTCACCAAGGTCTGGGGAACGAGCGACGCGGATGTCTGGCTGGGCGGACAAACCGGAACGCTCAACGACGCGCGGGTGCTCCGAGGGCGGCCCGACGGCGCCGGCGGATATGTCTGGACGGGCTCCCCGCAGACGCCGACGGGGCGGCTCTTCAACGGAGCCGGGTTCGTTTCGCGACACGAGGTCTTCCTCCTCGGACTCGATCCCTCGACATCGCTTCCGGGTTGGTACACGGGTATCCGCACCGACGACGATGCCGGATTCACATGGACGCGCTACGACGGGTTCACGAGCGGCAATGCCCTGCTGAATGCCGTTTGGGGCACGGGCCCGAACGACGTCTGGATAGCGGGCGCTCTCGGCCGACTCCGACACTGGGACGGGACCAGCTGGCGCGTCGCGGGAACTGCGCTCGACGACGTCATGCCCGTGATCGCCACGCTGTACGCGATTTGGGGCTCGGGCAACGACGGCATCTGGGTCGTCGGAGACGGTATCGCCCTCCACAAAGCGCCATAGGAAGCGCGAGGAGCATCGATCCATGATTCGTATTCGTGTGCTCGTCCTCATTGCGTCTGCAGCATCTGCCGGCATAGGGACGCTCGGCGCATGTGGAGGAAGCGACGCGCGGACGTCGTTCACCGAGGAGCCGGACTCTGGAGAACTACCCGAAGCGTCCGCCCCGCCATCGTCATCGTCGCCTTCGCCCTCCTCTTCGTCGGAGGCGGACGCGGCTCCAAAGCCGCCGTCCAAGCCCGATTACGACACATCCGACGAAGCGGTCGTTTGCACGGCGACGCCGTGCGCGACGCAGCTCGCAGCGGGAGACAACCACTTCTGTGCGCTCCTCAGCGACGGAGACGTTCGCTGCTGGGGAGACAACAACACGGGCGCGCTCGGAGCCGGTGTCCTCGCGAACCGATACAATCCTCCAGTAGCGGTCGTCGGGGTCGCCGACGCCACGCAGATCAGCGCGGCGGGGTCCACGACCTGCGCGCGCTCCTCCGCTGGAGGCGTGAAGTGCTGGGGACAGAACGCGCAGGGCCAGCTCGGGCTGCAGGTCTCGCCTGCCGTGAGCGACACCAAGGAGCACTCTACGCCGACGGACGTCCCGCTCGACGCGGGTATCGGGCGCGTCGACGTCGGGACGCGCGCGGTGTGTGCCCTCGGCACGACCGGCGCCGACGTCTATTGCTGGGGCGGCAACGATCAGGGTCAGCTCGCTCGACCCGACGCCGGAACGATCGGGGTCGATCTAAAAGTCGGCGGCCCTGGTCCCGCCGATCCTCAGGGGTTCGAGCTCACACGTACTGTCGGCGGGACCGCGTCGGTGTTCGGCGCGACGAAGGACGGCCGGGTCGTCGGCTGGGGCGCCGTGTCGGGACGCCCCGCGTCGATCACCCCGACGGCGACCATGACCGCCATTCCCTCGCTCGAGTACGTCACGAGCGTGGCCGCGGGCCCGTCGCACGCGTGCGCGATCGCGGCCGGAAAGGTCTACTGCTGGGGCACGAACACCAAGGGCTTGCTCGGAACGGGCATCCCCGACTCGGAGCGCTTCCCAGTGCCCGTGGCGCTCGTCCCGAACGCGAAAGCATTCCCACAGCAGGTCGCGGTGTCCGGAGCTACCTCGTGCGTACGCATGACGGACGGCACGATTCATTGCGCGGGCGCCGATGATCGCGGCCAGCTCGGGAGAGGCACCTCGGGCACGTACTCGCTCTCGTTCGTCCGCGCGACCGCGCTGCAGGACCACGCCGTGCAAGTCGCGACGAGCGCCTCCGCGACGTGCGCGCTGGTGCAGGGCGGAAACGTCGTCTGCTGGGGTGGCAACGCCAACGCCGAGCTCGGGGCGGGGACGCGCGACTCCGATCCTCATCCGTCGCCGGTCACCGTCGTCTTCCCATGATTCGCTCGATGAAGGAGTCCTCTCCGATGCGTCGTTCCATGATCGTGCTCGCGCCGCTCGCGATCGGCGCAGGTCTCCTGCACGCGTCCTGCAGTGATGGGCGAGATGGCTTCCAGGGCCCGACCACCAAGGTCTTCACCCAGCCCGACGCCTCCTCCGACGACGAGGCCGGCAGCGTCGAGCCCAAAGGTTGCTCGGCGTCGACGACGAAGATCGAGCGCGTCCCGGTCGTCCTCGAGTTCCTCGTCGACGAGTCGGCCAGTATGAAGAGCAGCGGCAAGTGGTCGGCCGCGCGGCAGGCGCTGCTCGCGACCTTTGCTGACATGCAAAAGACCGCGGAGCCGGCCACCTTCGTGGGCGTCTATCTCTACCCGAAGAACGCCAGCGTCAGACCGCAAACCCTCCTCGACGCGGCCCACTACGATCGTTTGGTCAAAGCAGTCGACTACGGGCCGCCAACGGGCTCGGATACGCCGACCGCCACCGCACTGACGAAGGCGTATGACATCGTCGAGACTTTCACGCCGCCTTCGGATGAGGGCCTCTCGACGGCCGAGACGAAACGCTACGTCGTGCTCTTCAGCGATGGCCGGCCGACGGAGGGTCTGGATCGATGCGAGTCGCTGGTCGCAAGGGCGCTGAGCACGGCCCCTCCGAAGGGCCCGGTCCGCACGTTCGCGGTCGGCATCGGCGGCTTCCCCGAGAGGGATGGCGACTACGATCCCGCGTTCATGGGCCGGCTCGCGCAAAAGGGCGGGACCGCACCCGCTGGTTGCGATCCCGACTCGAACGATCTCTCTTCTGTTTGCCACTTCCAGATCACCCCCGGCGAGGTCGACGCAACGAAGAAGGCTCTGATCGATGCGCTGAGCAAGATTCGCGCACTCAGCGCATCGTGCGAATTCACGTTCACGACGAATCCATTTACGGATCTCGCCAACGTGACGGTCACGATGGCTGATAGAAACGGTAATGAGATCAGCATTCCGAAGGACGACGCGAACGGCTGGTCATTCGACGATCCGGAACACCCGACGAAGGTCGTCCTGCACGGGACCGCCTGCTCGGGTACTACCGGGGCACCTTCCGGACGCGTGGACGTCGTCATCGGCTGCCGCACGCCGAACTGACGAGCCGCTCGCAACTCGATTCCATCGATCGAGACGCTCACGGGGGCGCAGAGCTCTGCGCAATTCGAGCAACGTCGCGAATCGCCCTTTGCTCGCGTACGGTCGCGAGCGAAGCGCCCGCCCCGCGATGCATCGCGATGCGCGCATGCCCCGGACCGCTAGATTTCGAGCGCCTGCGGGAGGCATCGCCAGTGCATGCGCGTGACACGTGCACCCCTCGAAGCTCAAGGTCTCCGCGTTCACTCTCGTTCTGACCGGCGCCGCCCTCGCGTGGGTCGGCTGCCATTCGAGCTCGGACACGGTCGCTCCGGCGCCCGTCGCGCCGATCTCCGTAGGCAACGGCGACGACGGCGAGGACGAGGACGGCCTCGACGGGATCGACGAGTCGCCCGGCACGCCGCCGGTCCCGGGCGACGAGGCGACGCCCGTCCCGTCGCCGATCCGGTACGTGATGGTCCTGATCAAGGAGAACCACACGTTCGACAACTACTTCACCGGCTTCCCCGGCGCCGAGAGCGCGAAGACGGCGAAGCTCTCGAACGGCACGACCATCACGCGCAAACAGGCGCCGACCGATCTGATGAAGGACATCTGCCATTCGAACGCGTGCGGTCAGACCGCATACGCCGGCGGCAAGATGACTGGCTTCGACACGCGCGACGCGGTGCGGCCCTTCTACTTCTACAGCGAGCAGCAGATCCCGAATTACTGGCAATACGCACGTAACTTCGTCCTCGCCGACCACTACTTCTCGGCGACGCTCGGGCCGAGCACGCCGGGGCACGTCGTGTTCTGGACCGGGCAGTCGCTCGTCCTCGACAACGCCAAGTGCACGAAGGACGGCGGCAAGTGCAGCGGGCGAGGCTGCGTCGCCGGCGCGGACGTGAAGATCACCGCGGCCGATCCCGATACGTGCACGACCAAGTCGGTCGCACCGTGCTTCGACGTCCCGTCGCTCACCGATCACCTGCCGAAGGGCTTCACGTGGGCGAACTACGGCGGCTCGCTCGCGCAGATGATCAAGTCGGTGACGGACGACCCCGGCTACGCCGCGCATTTCCGCAAGCAGGGCGATCTGGTCACCGACCTCCAGGCGGGGAAGCTGGCGAACCTCACGATCGGCCACCTCTGGAGCGGGGACGAGTCCGAGCATCCCGAGGCGTACCCGTGCGTCGGCGAGAACTTCACGGTCGACATCATCAACGCCGCGATGAAGCTCCCGCAATGGAAGGAGATGGCCATCATCGTGACCTGGGACGACTGGGGCGGGTGGTACGACCACGTCGCGCCGCCGGTGCGAAAGTGCAAGAACGGCCAGATCTTCCAGGCGGGCTTCCGCCTACCCGCGATCGTCATCTCGCCCTACGCGAAGAAGGGCTTCGTGATGAAGACGCAGCTCGAGCAGGCGAGCGTCACGCGGCTCGTCGAGGAGCTCTGGGGGATGGAGTTCATGACGAAGCGCGATCCTCGCGCGCGCGACGGCGTCGTCGGCAGCATGATGGGGGCGTTCGACTTCGACCAGCCGGCGCGCGACCCGCTGATCCTGACGAAGAACACGTGCCCCTGACGCACACTCCACACGACTCACAGCTTCCGGAGGTCCGGCGCGGGCACGCCCTTCAGGACGACGCGCGCCTCGTTCCAGAGCGCGCGCATCGCCGCGGCCATCGCGGTGGACGTGGGGCCGAGGGCGCGAACGATCACGCCGGACCCATGAGGCAGCTCGCTGACGCCGCCCGCGATCGCGCGGTGCTCGGCGAGCACGCCGCGGAGGCGCGGAACGAGCGTCGAGCTGGATGGCTGCCGCGTGACGACGTGGAGCGTCGCGAGCACGTCGTGTGGTCCGAGCTTCGCGAGCGAGCGCACCGACTCCGAGCCAGGACGCAGCTCGAGCCTGTCGGCCAAGAGGAGGGTCCCGTCCGTCGCGTGGACCTCGGTCTCGGCCTCGTACAGCTCGTACGCATGCACCTCGCCTCGCGCGACCCGACCAGGCAAGAGCGTCTCGCCGAAGATCACCGTCGCCGTCGGATCCACGACCATCCGCGTGCGCTGATGAAACCGCGAGCCTCGGAACGGAATGACCGGATCCGGAAGCACCTCGACGAACGCGCCCGCGCCGACCTCCACGTTCGTGAAGTGGATGGCGGCGCGGCGCTCCGTTCGGAAGATCTTCTGCGCAGACTGCGTCGTGAAGTGCACGGCCGTGCCGGATCCGCAGTCGAGATGCACCTGGTAGCGATCTCCCTGCACGACGCCTTCGCCGCCCTGGAGCATGTAGATGAACGCCATCCCCGGCCAGCTCGGGTCCACGTACAGCGGATGAAACGTATAGAGCGGCGCCTGTTGGTAGTGTCGAACGACCTTCGTCACGCCCTCGATGCGAGCCAGCTTCAGATCGAGCACGCCGGCGTTCGTCCGGGCCACATCGAGAGCAGCGTCGTCCATCATCCTCGACCGGCAGTCGTCGCGTCGGCGCCGGCCTCGAAGACGGCTCGTTCGATGCGGTCCGCCACCTCGCGGATGCCGTCTCCGGTCAGACAGTTCGTGAGCGTGAAAGGGCGGCCTTCGCGAACTTGTCGTGCATCGCGATCCATCACGTCCAGGCTGGCTTTCACGAAGGGCGCGAGATCGACCTTGTTGATGACGAGGAGATCCGAGCGGGTGATTCCCGGCCCGCGCTTGCGCGGAATCTTGTCGCCCTCGCCGACATCGATGACGAAGACGAAGTAGTCGGCGAGCGCGCGGCTGAACGTGAGCGTGAGGTTGTCACCACCGCTCTCGAGCAGGATCACGTCGGCGTCGGGGAAGCGGCCCGTCATCTCCTCGATGGCGGCCAGGTTCATGCTGGGATCGTCGCGAACCGCTGCGTGTGGGCAGGACCCGATCTCGACTCCGAGCACGCGCTGCGGGTCGAGCACGCCGGCGAGCGTCCGACGCACGTGGAGCGCATCCTCCTGCGTGAAAATGTCGTTCGTGATGACGACCGGCGAGTGCCCGTCGCGGATCAACATCGGCACGAGCGCCTCGATGAGCGCCGTCTTCCCCGACCCCACGGGGCCGCCCACGCCGACGCACGGGACACGCCTCCGCGTGGGCGTCTCGAGCTCGGCGCCTTCATCGGAATGCGCATGATCGTACGGCTCGTGAGGATCTTCGTGACGATGATGATGGCCGCCGCTCATCGGGTCCTCCTCGAGAATCGGAACGCTCAGCTCATGAACATGCGCAGATCCGCCTGCTCGTGCTGCATGCACATGACGTCGATGAGCGGCGTCGAGCTCGCGATCTCGTGCACGTTCCTCTGCGCGCAGGCTCGTGCGACGTCCGCGATGACGGGACCGAGGCGGTGAAGCACGCGCTGCGCCATCCGATGATCGATCACGGACAGTCGGACGGCTGCGCCCGCTGCGCTCGATGCAAACGAATACAGCTCCCCGGCAACGGCGCGCTCGCGACGGATGCCGAGTACCGCCATGACGAGGCCGAGGACGACCGCATGATTGCCGGGGACGGCGCCGGCACGCACGCGCTCGGCGTATTCGACCAGGAGGTCTCCTCCGAAGACGTCTGACACCGTCGACAGGAGCTGTCGCCCCACGCGCGTCGACGTCTCGCGCGCCTCGCGCGCAAGCTTCACCGCGGTGAGCCTCGCGTCGGCCTCGGCGGCGAGGTCGAGCTGCTCCTTCGCCGCGGCCCGGTGCGCACAGGCGAGCGCCGTTCCATCTGCAGGCCCGACGCCGTGGCGCAGGTACGATGCGAGCAGTCCCTCGATGCTGTCGACCCGCAGCAGCCCGCGCTCGGCGAGCGTCTCGAGCCCGTAGGAGAGCGCGTAGAGCCCGCTCGGGAAGAACGAGTCGGCGAGCTGCAGGCTCGAGACGAAGACGGCGAGTCGGTCGCGGGCGAGCCTTCGAGACCTGTCGGACGCAGCACGCATGCTCGCTCCCGATCCCGATCACACGATGAAGAACAGCTGCCCGAGAGCGACCCTGTCGGCCGGCGGGACGGTCGCGTGTTTGCCGTCGACGAAGACGCGGAACGTCTCGGGATCGATCTCGATCTTGGGAAGGGCGCCGTTGCGGACCATGTCCTTTTTCTGGAGCGTGCGGCAGCCGCCGACCGGGAGAACGCCCTTCTCCAGGCGCAGCTTCTCGGGCACGCCCCGCTCGATGGCGGCGCGCGACATGAGCGTGAACGACGTCCGCGCGACCGCCCTCCCCTTCGCGCCGAAGCTCGCGCGGTAGAGCACCGGCTCCGGCGTGGGGATCGACGCGTTCGGATCCCCCATGATCGACCAGTTGATGAGCCCTCCCTTGATGATGACCTTCGGCTTCACACCGAACGTGTTCGTCGGCCAGAGGACGATGTCGGCGATCTTTCCCCGCTCGAGCGATCCGAGCTGATCGGCGAACCCGTGCGTGATCGCCGGATTGATCGTGAGCTTGGCGAGGTAACGCAGCACGCGGAAGTTGTCGTGGTCGGCCGCGTCCTCCTTCAGCCTCCCCGTCTGCCGCTTCATCTTGTCCGCGGTCTGGAAGCAGCGGATGACCGTCTCGCCGATCCGGCCCATCGCCCCCGAGTCCGACGAGAACATGCTGAGAGCGCCGATGTCCTGAAGCACGTCCTCCGCGGCGATCGTCTCGGCGCGGATCCGGCTGTGCGCGACCGCGATGTCCTCCGGGTTCTCCGGATTCATGTGGTGCGTCACCATCGTCATGTAGAAGAGGTTGTCGACCGTATCGGTCGTGAACGGCCGCGTCGGGTTCGTCGACGACGGCAGCACGTTCGGCAGCCCCGCGATCGCCATGATGTCCGGTGCGTGGCCGCCGCCGGCTCCCTCGGTGTGGTACGTGTGGATCGTCCGGCCGTCGATCGCGCTGATCGTGTCCGCGAGGTAGCCGCACTCGTTGAGTGAGTCGGTGTGGATCGCGATCTGTACGTCGTATTCGTCGGCGACGGACAAGGCACAATCGATGACGGACATCGTTGCGCCGTAGTCCTCGTGCACCTTGAGCGCGCAGGCGCCGGCTTCGATCTGCTCCCGAAGCGAGCCTGGTCGGCTGCTGTTCCCTTTGCCGAGCAGCCCCACGTTCACCGGCATCACGTCCGAGGCTTCGAGCATGCGCGCGAGGTTCCACGGGCCGGGAGTGGCGGTGACGCCGCGTGATCCGTCGGCCGGCCCCGTCCCTCCGCCGAGCAGTGTCGTCACGCCGTTACTGAGCGCGTGGGAGGCCTGCTCGGGCGTGAGAAAATGGACGTGCGTATCGATCGCGCCCGGGGTCGCGACGAGCCCTTCGCCCGAGATCACCTCCGTGCCGGCGCCGACGATGAGGTGCGGATCGATGCCATCCATCAAATACGGGTTTCCAGCCGTCCCGATGCCCGCGATCCTCCCGTCCTTGATCCCGATATCGGCCTTGAGGATGCCGAGGACGGGGTCCATGACGATGACGGACGTGATCACCGTGTCGAGCACGCCTTCGTCGTTCCGGAGGCCCGGCACCTGGCCCATGCCGTCCCGGAGCGTCTTGCCGCCGCCATAGACGTTCTCGTCGCCGGGGACGAGGAGGCTCCGTTCGACCTCGCAGATCAGATCCGTATCGGCGAGACGAAAGCGATCGCCGGCAGTCGGCCCGTACAGGTCGGCGTACCGGTCGCGGGGAATGCGCGTCACGGCTTTCGTCCCTTCGGTGCGTGATCGGTCGTCGCCGCCGGCTCGGATGCGCCGCGCGACGTGATCGCAGGTGCGCGTGCGAGCGCCGCCCTCACGGTCCGCTCGGACGTGAGGCCGCCGTCGAAGAGCCCGTTGAAGCCGATCACGCGCTTCATCCCACCGAGCTCGACGAGCTCGACCTCCCGCTCGTCTCCAGGCTCGAAGCGGACCGCCGTCCCGCCAGGGATGTTCAAGCGCATGCCCAGCGCCGCGGGTCTGTCGAAGTCGAGCGCGCTGTTCGCTTCGAAGAAGTGGTAGTGCGATCCCACCTGAATCGGGCGATCGCCCGTGTTGCGCACGTTCATGCGGAGTGTTCGACGGCCGCTGTTGATCTCGATCGGATCCGCCGCGAGGATCCATTCACCCGGAACCGGCATCGGACCGTCTCCCTCTTCTCGATTCTCGATTCTCGATTCTCGAGTCTCCCCGCGACCGGACGGATCACGCGATCGGATGCGGTACGGTGACGAGCTGTGTCCCGGTCTTGAACGTGGCTTCGACCTGAATCAGGTTGAGCATCTCGGGCACGCCCTCCATGACGTCCGCTCGCGTCAGCACGCCCTTGCCGATCGCGACCGCCTCCGCGAGCGACTTGCCGTCCCGCGCGGCCTCGAGGAGGGCTTCGCAGATGAGGGCGATCGACTCTGCGCAATTGAGCTTCAGGCCGCGAGCCTTACGCCGGCGCGAGAGCTCCGCGACCTGATAGACGATGAGCATCTCCGTCTCGCGCGGCGTCAGCATCATCGACGACATCAGCGTCTGGGGCATCGGCAGGTCCTCAGCTCTGGGGCGCTCGCAGCGCGTCGTGGTACGGCACGTCGACTCGTGCTCGAGGCCTTAATTCGAACGAGCGCACCCCGTGTCAAGAATGGCGAGCCGCCCCACCCCTCGACAGCCGCAGCTCGACCACCGAGTCAGCGTCGCGTCGCCGCTTCCACCTCTCTGTGATCTGCATCGTGCATTCGGGCACTAGCCCGTACTCGCCACCGAATTCCTCCTTCCCACACGACTCCGACGCCGCGTCCGCGAACGCCACGCCGCCAACGAAATCGCCCGCGGTCGTCAAAGAACGCGCGAACGTCCGGCGCTACACGAAGAAATGGAGGCTTGCCGACGAGGAGCGTGCAGCGCGGCGCGATCGCGCACCGAGCGACTGGTGCCGAAGATCATCCCAGCGCTCGAACGAGGGCGACGCTCTCGTCGATCCCGACGCCCTCGATCCGGAGTCCATTGGAGGGCGAAGCTACGCCCGTAGCGGCCCCATTCTCGAACGGGCTGTCACTGGACGGTCAGAGGCGTGGTCACGAGCTTCCGCTGGGCCATGCCGCCTGGATAGGCGTAACTGGCGCTGAAGTCCCAACCCCACAACGTCGCGGTGAATGGCCCGTCGCTCCGCATGCGCTGGAGGCCGTTACTGCACTTATCTTGGACTGGCCCGCTTCGGTCCTTGAACGCGAGATCGACCCTGACGAACTCGTACTCTCCTCGCTGTCCAATCGGCTTCCAACCCGTGAGATTGCCGGCGCACTCGAGCCAGACATCCTTGAAGTCCGCGTCGCCTTTCGCGCGCACGATGACGAGTGAGGTATCGGCGTATGTCGGATCCGCGTAGAAGCTATACGAGTTGAGGTACTGTTTCGCCGGCACGACATTCACGAACTCCGGATCACCCCGTCCTCCCATCAAGAAGCCGGCGCCGGCGGACCCGGTCATGTAGGCAGCGACGTAGATCGGATGCTCCGCATCCTGCGTGCGAACGACGAACCCATCGCCAGTCCCCGTGTAGAAGGTGGCGACCTCCCCGGCACGCATCGAGGTGGGCGCTCCTGGGGGAATCACCGGATCGTAGTCGAGCTGAGTCCCGTCACGCGCCGCGACGATTCGATAAGGCATTGTCTCGTGCTCGTTGCCGAGACGCGGTCGGTAACCGATGGCGACATGCTCCGATCCCCATTGCTCGAAGGGCGGAATCTGTTGACCCAGGGTATCACAGGCTAGTGCACGCAACGGGACGTTGGCACAGCCGTGACCGCCGAACATCGCCGTCGGCTTGCTCGATGTGACGATGCTACCGGTGAGCTCTTCTTTTTGGACGAGCTGCAGATATTGTCCTTTGCCGAGTCGATACGTCAGGGGCCGTCCCGCGCCTCCCCCCTTGACAGAGTCACCGCTCCGGACGTCCCGCGTTGGGACGATCGTCACCTCGGTCTCATCCTCGGAGGCGACGATCTGCGCGCCGGGTGCCGCGCTGGCCGATGCCTCCCAGCCATTGATGATGATGTTCTCCTTCGACCACGACGCGACGGGCAAAACGAGCGTCGCCGACGGCGTGTAGCCCCGGGCTCCGCCGAACGGATAGATGGCGGCAAGGGATACGGGCACGTTCGTCTTCAGCCGGAACGACGCGCCGACCATCGTCCCACTGGCCACCTTCTCGACAAGCACTGGCGGGACCACGCCTGGTGGACAATCCACGGAGTTGGACGACCGAGGCACCGTTGCGCTTGCATCCGAGAGGAAAAGGATGGCGCTCTCTCCGGGTGCAATCGGCCCGCTATGCGGGACGAGCTCGGCGCTTCCGGGATTCGTCCGGAACATCGCCCTGGAGACGTCGAGCGCCTTTCCTTCGAGCTCGAGCGAGAACTCGAGCGGCTCACGCGACGTGTTGACGATGAAAGAAGCATAGCAGCCCGGAGGGTAGTAGTCGGTATACGTCGGTGGCTGAAAATAGAACTCGCAGCCGTTCGAGCTTCCGTCCGCTGCCGACGCCGCGCATGGTTCCATGCATGCCCCGGCACCACACGCAAGGCCAGGCCCACACTCTTCGAGCACTTTGCCCGTGCACACGTCGATCACCGACCGTCCGTCCAGCGAGCACTGAAGCCGACAGTCTGGGGCGTCGACGCTGGAGGCGTCATTCTCGAACTCCCGCGGATGCTCCGGGAACTTGTCTCTGTCATTTGCGCACGCGCTGAAGCACGCAACCGAGAGCGCCGTCCCCGCGACGGCGACGATCAATCCATTCGAGAATCGCAAGCCCTTCACGGGAGCACCACTTCCTGCGGCACGAGACTCGGCTCACGCATCTTGCCATTGCCGAGCTGGCCATAATAGTTCGTTCCCCAGCAATAGACCTTCCCATTCACCAAGAGAGCGCATGTCGAATCGGGAAACGCGCTCACCTGGACTGCCTTCTCTGGAAGCTGGACCTTCACGGGCTCGTACGCGTGTTCCTTGGTACCGTCCCCGGCCTGACCGCCTCCGTTGTATCCGTAGCAGTACACACTGCCCGACGCGCCAACCGCGCACCATCGCTGCGGCTGCACGAACGAGTCGCCGAGCGCAGCCGTCCTGACGCTCCGGGCTGTCGCGATTTGAACGACGGGTTCGGGGGTCGATACCGGCTCCGGAACGACCCGGTCGAATGGCGGAGAGGGGAGAATATTCGCCCGCCCCCAGCAGTAGCCAACACCGCCAGCAATGGCGCACGCGTTGTCGCTCGTCAGGTCCATCGAGGAAATGCCCGCGAGCGGGATCGGCAGGGGATTCGGATCGGGACCGAGCGATGAGGTGCGCGCGAGCGGAGGATTTGCTCCCCAGCTCACCGTGACACCATCGTGACGGAGAGCGAAGGCCGCCTTGCTCACGCGTAGACCCCGGATCGGCGCGCCGGCGGGAACGGCCACCCGCTGCGGAAGGAGCACGGCCGACGATGACACCGAGTTGAAGGACGCGATCAGACCGTTCGTGTTTCTCCCCCAGCAAACGACGTCGTCGTCGATCGATGCGCACCCGACGTCGGGCCCCACGGCGACGCTCTTCACGGCCGGCAACGGGAGCTTCACGGGTGTACGCTGCGTCGTCACCGTGCCAGCGTCATTCGTGAGAAACGGTCCCGTCCCCCAGCACCAGACGCTGCCGCTCTTGTCGATCCCGCACGTGTGATCCAGAAGGGCCATCTCTGGCAGATCGACGACCCGCTGAGCCCTCGCGCTGTCGGCTGCACCGGCATCGGGACCGCGACCGAGCTGCCCCGCGTTGTTCGCGCCCCAGCACGCCACCGCGCCATCGTCGAGCAGCGCGCAGTATGCTTCGCTGCGGTCGGAATCGCTCGATCCCAGTGCCCCCACGAGCGAGACAGCGCACGGAGGAGACGTACAGACGACGGCCCGTGGGCCTCCATCGAAGGGCGCCGCGTCACCGGGCGAGGAGCCATCAGCGCTTGCGTCATCATCCAATCCGGCGGCGTCGCCGAGCGGACCATCCGCCCCGGCATCGTCCTGCGTCGCGATTGCGGGGACATCGTCGTCGCTCCCGCAGCTGGCAACCGCGCCGCCGGTTACCAAGCTCACCGTAGCGACGAAGACACCGGAGAAATTTCGATCAAGGAGTCGTCTTATGGAGCGCATTGCGAACACCGATCGCCCAGAGGTTGGTGTTGGACGAACCCCGCACTTGCCATATTGGCGTCGTTATCGGAGTGCCGTCCCGCCAGATCGTGGACGGCCGGAAAGTGCCGCCATCCCATATGTTCGAACCTTGGACGACGAGGCCGTTACCGCCGAGCCACAGATCGTCCGCAATCGTCGTCAGAGAATTGAGCCCACTCGTCGAGGCGGTCGTGGGGATGGGAGTTATGTTGACGGAATAGGCGTCGCCTTCGGCTCCAATCCTCACTACGTCGCGAGCTCCTTTGAGTGCAACGACGTCGCCGGGCGCGAACGCCTGGATATCGGTCAGCCAACCCTCGGCTCCGCGTATCAGCATAGCTCCGGGGCGGGCCGCACACGCCCCGAAGTCGGACGCGAGGGCGCCATCCGCGACCCTTTCATAGACGCTCGAGTGCTTGCGCACGAGGAGCGCGCAACCGGCGAAGCTTCGTGCTCGTGCTCCGGCGAACCAGATGTCGTCCGCGCTCGCTCCGGCCGCGCCGAAGAAGAGGAGCTTTTCCGATCCGGGGAAATCGGAGTCACTCGCGGTGTATTCTGGAAGCCACTCGGGTGGCGCGCCGTCTACGGACTCCCGGTGGTAGATCGTGTCCTTGAACCACGCATAAACGTCGTCGCGGCCCGTTCCCCAAACCCCGAGCGAGGGGACGGGCGGTGAGCCCGATCTCTTCGAGTACGTTGGATTGCCGTCGTTGGCGTCGATGGCACTGTTTGCGAGGCGATCGGCCGTCCACGACCACGTCGCCTGCGGGGTTCGTGTCCCATGGAAGATATATCCAGGAGAGACGGCGTAATAGACCTCGTTCTCGTCCGGCATCCAGATCTTCCCTACGAACCGGCCGAGCCCCGACTCGTTCTGGGTACCGTCATCGATGTAACTCCAGCCGGACGCCGCGTCGGTCCACTCCAAGACTTTGACCCCGAGCGTCGGACTCTCGGCCACGGCGACGGCCCGACTGGGAAGGACCCAAATGTCCTTCATGAGGAGGTCCACGTCGGGCAGCGCGGTGGTGCACCAGCCCGCTTCGCTGCACCGTGGCGCCTCGACGGAGGCATCCGGCTCCGCGTCAGCCTGCGGCGCGGCACCACCATCGTCTGGAACGGGCGTCGGATGCTCCTCCGGGTGGGTGGGCGCTGGCTGGGCGTTGTCCCCAGAGGCGGCACAGGCCACGAGCGCTGCCATCGCGAGCGCGACCGATCCGTACGCAACGAAGCGAGAGCCCCTCATGGTTGTCCCTCGAGCGAAAGGATTACCCCGTGACCGCCAATCCAGACATGACCTGGCTCGGCAACCCAAACCGTCGTGAGCTTGGGACGGAGCCGGCCGACCCCGGCGATCTTCACGCGAGACCAACTCGCGCCATCGAAATGAAGGACGACGCCGTCATCTCCAACGGCCCAGACATCGCTGGGCGAGCTCCCCGACACGGCGTTGAGGTTCGACTCGGTCGGAACATCCGTCACGATGTCCCAGAGCAACGGATCTCCCGCGTAATGACGAATCGTCCCCGCGGCGCCCACGGACCAGGCCTGCGTCGCCGAAGCAGCCCAGACCCCGCTGAGAGCGCTCAACGTCTGGCTATTGTATGCCGTGGCGGCTGGCGTCTCGCCTTGCGCGTCCGCAATGCGGACGGTGGCTCCCGACGGGCCCACGACCCAGAGGTCATTCGGCGACCAGCCATGAATGCTGGACACCTTCGCGCATCCGACGACACCACACCTGGTCTTGGAAATGCCAAACGCACCCTCGAAAGGCCCGGACGCGGATTGGCGGATACGCCAGAGACCACCGCCAAATCCCAGCGCGCCGCACCAAAGCCACTCCGCGCTCGGAGCGGCCCAGGCTGTCGTGAAGATGTCACTCAGGAACGGGGCCTCTCCGGCAGCATAGGATGGGGAGAAGAGACCCCACTTCCCGTCCGGAGACACCGCGCCTCCGTCGGGGATGTCCACCCCGCGAGCGTAGAGACGACTCAAGCCCACCAGCGAGACCTCCGACGAATCGCGAACCCAGAGCGCGCGCATCGTCTCCTGATTGTCGAGGCTCACGTTGGTCCAGGACGTCCCGTCGAAGTGCGCCAGCGCTCCCTCCGTCCCCGCGGCCCACACGTCGGTCCGTGAACGACCGCGAATGGTCATGATCGTCGTTCGGGAATCGAGCTTGGCAGTGGACTGCTCCCAGTCGAATGGCCCGTTCGGGCAGAACGCGTCGGGCGAGCAGACCTCAGGGAAGTACTCGCAATCGTCGCAGGGTCCCGTACCGCTTTCGTTCGTAGGAGCGTCGAGCCCGCCGTCCAACGAGGTCGCTGCGTCGGGGGCAGGCACCTCTTCAGTTCGATCGTCGCGAACCTCGCCTGACTCCGTCGATGCGCAAGCCGCGGCGATGCAAGCGAGGCACGTCAGCCAGCGCGCTTTCATTTCGGCCCCCCCGCATCTTCGGTATCAGCGCAAGGTTCGACGACACACCTGCCCCCGACACAGGCCTGACCGGCAGCCACGTCGCAGGCTTTTCCGCATCCGCCACAGTTCATCGGATCGCTATTCGTGTTCACCTCGCAGCTGTCCGCGGTGTTCCCATTGCAATCCGCACGGCCCTCATGGCATTGCTGGACACAAGTGCCGTTCCTGCAAGCGTTGATGTTGAAGGAACCGGATACGTAGGAGCACGAGACGCCGCAAGCGCCACAATTGAACGCGTCGGACGTGAGGTCGAAGCACTCTCCGGTGCAGACGCCGTTGATACAGCTCGTCGGACAGAAGGTCTGTCCGTCGGGGCACATACATTGGCGGCTTCCGGTCTTGGCATTGATTCCACAGATCTGTCCAGGCGCACACGACTTGCCACACAACCCGCAGTTTTCCGGAGTGACGAGATTCGTCTCGCATCCGTTCTCCGGATCTCCGTCACAGTTCCCCCAGAGACCCATGCACTTCAGGTGGCCGCATTCGCCCTGAGAACACCCGTAATACGCATTCGCTCGTGGAGTGCCGCCATCGCCGCCGGGATCGCAGACAGTGCCACAACTGCCGCAATTTCGGTCGTCCACTTGGCCCTTTTTGCAAGCACCACTGCAGTAGAGGTCCTGGCCTAGACACCCGCACCCGACATCGAAAGAGTAGACGCTTCTTTGCACGCACGGCTTGGCCGGGTCCGAACACTTGATCCCGCAAGCACCGCAGGCCTCATTGGTGTTGGCCATGGTCTCGCAGCCGTTGTCGGGGACTCCATCGCAGTCGAAGGTCGGGTCGAACGTCTGGCACTGCATGACGCAGCGACCGTCGACACATTCGTAAATTTCGCGGTTGGTGGCCGCCGGGCACCGTACTCCGCACCCTCCGCAGTTGTCTCTGTCCGACAACAGATTCACGTCGCAGCGGAAGAGCGATGTCGGGCACGTGGTCCGTCCGACAGGACACTTGTTCGAGGGACAATAGGACGTGAGCCCCATCGCGACCTCGACGTCGACAGTGGCGTCGGGGCTCGTGAACGAAGATTGAGGCTCAGGGTCGTCACCCGTGGCGAGCACGATGTCCTCGCCGGAGGTGCAGGCGACGACGACGACCGCGCTCGCGATCGCCGCAAGCACGATCCGGGAAGCACGCGGGGTCATCGATCCTCCAGCGAATCGAGGAGCGAGCGCATACGCGCGTCGTACGGGCTGCGCGGGTTCTTCGCCAGGAAGTCGCGCGCGAGCGTCCGTGCCCGCCCGCGCTCACCCGACATCGCGGTCGCCTCGATTCGCATGACCTTGGCCTCCACCAGGAACTGCCCGCTGGGAAATTCCCGCTCGTAGGCACGAACCGCCGCGAGGCACTCGTGCGCTTCGTCCTTCGTCAGCGCTTCGCGAGCTGCTCCGATCAGGTCGATCTCGCGCCGCAACGACAGTTTGACAGCAGATGGCTGAGCAGCCGCGCTCCGACTCCGCGCAGCCGGAAGGTCGTCGACGCTCGCGGAAGGGATGGCGCTCCCCTGTACCTCGTCGCTCGACGGGACGGCGCCTTCGGCGGAAGGCGCGGCGGCCGGTTCCGAGGGACCGAGCACGTCGACGGCAGTCGCGGGCTCGCTCTGCCGAAGCTCGAAGATCGTCACGCCAGCGATGAAACATCCGGCGCCCGCGAGCAGGAGCCACTTCGCCAACCCTGCCCCCGTCGGCGCGAGCGAGGAGCTCGTGGGTGCCGGCGGGAGGCGTCGCAGGAGCGCCTCAAGCGCCTCGGGCCGCGGACCACGCTGCTTCGCGTCCGCCACCAGCTTGGCGAGGAGCGGGTCGTCGTCGATGAGTCGATCGGGGCCATTCATTTGTCGCCTCGCAATTGCATGTGTAGCCGCTCGCGACAGACCGCGAATTTCTCTCGTGCGCGCCGGAGACGCGACGTCGCCGTCCCCAGCGGGATGCCAAGCGTCGCGGCGATTGCCGGGAGCGATTCACCCTCGATCTCGTAGAGAACGAACGTCGTCCGGAGCTCCTCGGGCAAGCCATCGAGGAGCTTGGCCAAGAGGTCGTGCTCTTCCTTTTGATCGAGAGAGTCCTCCGGCGTGGATCTCGATGCCGGCTCGAACGTCGAGTCGTCGGGGTCGTCGAGAAGGTGCTCGCGGGCGTGCTTCCTGTTCAACGTCCGAGCGACATGAACTGCGGTGCCGAAGAGAAAGCCCTTCTCGGCGCCGGGACGAACGTCCGCGAGCCGGTTCGCCGCGACGAGGAAGACCTCCTGCGCGGCGTCGTCGAGAGCCGATGCAGGTATCCCGAGGCTCCGCAAGAAGCGCCATACGTCCGCGAAGTGCGCGGTCGCTGCTTCTCGCAATCTGGTCGCCTGGTCTGGGCGGCTCGCCATGTCTTCCGAGCTGTCACCCGTCTTGGCCAGTGCGCTGGAAGCAGCCGCCATGGGCATGAGTGCGGGACAGCGCTGGAATCGATCACAATTCTTTCAGAGGCGCCACCCGGCACCGACGCTCGTTGTCCAGCCGACGGGCGGCGCGACCGACACGAGCTCGTACGGCTCGATGCGGATCCGGTCTCGCCGGAGCGGGACGAGGCCGCCCGCAATGACCTCGACGAAGAAGCTCGAGGAGAGCATCCAGCGTGCGGTAGCGAGGACGCCGTAGTCGAACCAGAACCGGTCTGTCTCACCGCCCCGAAGCGCATTGACCACGTTGGCCGAGAGGACGCCGGCGTGTGCAGCAAGGCATGCGCTCAGGCGAAGGCGATCGTCGAAAAAGCCAGCATGGGCCGGGCACACCTCGATGAACCCAGCCGTCCAGTCGAGATCGACATCGTATGCACCCACCTCGACCGTTCGCGTGAAGCCGTGCTCCATGCCGAGACGGACCGCAGGAGCGAACCAACGGATGTGTTCGAAGGGCGGCCTCCACGCGACCTCGCCGAAGATCCCAGCATGGGCGAGCACGCCGGAGACGGCCTCGTTCGCTCCTCCCCGCACACCCAATGCGACGGTGACCGTAGCCGCCGGCGGACGCGGCGGGGCAGACTGTCGAGTCCTCGATTCCGCGCGCGGCGAAGCATCGGGCGCGGGCTTGGAGGGCGCGGACGAGGGCTCCAGAGGCTCGGGCGTGCTCTCCCGAGGCTCGGGCGTGCTCTCCCGAGGCTCGGGCGCGAGCTCCGTAGGCTCTTCCGCGTTCTCCTCGCGACGGACGAGCGAAGCGCCGGGATCGATCGCGAGAGCGACCGCAATCGCGATCCCCGTCGCGACGTCGGAGCATTCGTCGCCCTCGATCGCGCGGCGAACCGCATCGTGGCGAGGCGACCTGACCTCGAGCCAGCCGGCGAACGCCGCGCGGCGTCGCTCGATTCGAACGAGAAACCTGCGTGTCCCTTCCCCCTCACCGATCGTCCAACGTGTCGTGTACGAGCGAATTCGGTGGAGCACCTCGTCTCGGGAAGGGCACCCGGCGTCGGCCGTGTACTCGAATCGTATCGGTTCCGCATCGGCTTCCGCTCCGCTGCTCCGGGTCTGCAGCGCATCGGCGAGGAGGACGGTGATGAAGAGGATCGCGCTCCGCCAGCGCCTGGCACCGACCACCTTGGCATTGAACCGTACCTCCGTCGGTGATGGATGTCACCGCGCAAACGTCCACGCCGCGCGCGTGTCGCTCCTCACGACGTCGCGAAGCGGCACCTTCGGAGAAACGTGGATCGACGGCGCGCGCTGATTGGCCGTGTCGCCGCGGTCACCCTGGCCGGGGCGGCAACTTCCAATTGAGCTTCAAGCCGCGCGACGAAGCCTCACACTCTCGGCGGCCGGGTGCAGCTCGCCCCCGCGCGCGGCGCCGTGCACGAGGTTCGAGCGACGGCCCTCACCATCGCTCGTCCTCTCCTCGATCGCATCGGACTCAGCGCTGCGCTCGTCGCGTGGTGCGCTTCGCCCGGCTCCCACCGGCCTTGCCACGCGCGGCGCGCTTGCGCGGAGCGCCTGCACGGGCCGTCTTCGGACGCGCGGGGCGCTTCGCGGCGGCCTTCGCGCGCGTCGGTCGCTTCGCCGCGACCTTCTTCATCGGCGTCGTCTTCGCGCGCCCGGCAAGCACCTGCTGGAGGTTGTGCCGGAGCATCGCGCGGACGTCCTCGTGCTGAACCTCCTCGAAGCGCGCCGCCATCTTGTTTCCAAGTTGCTCGAGCTGGCGCTGGTCCATTCGGCGCGCAGCGACGGGGATTACTTCCCGCTCCTCCTCCTCGACGTGGTTGTTCCAGATCTCTCGGAGTACGCCCACGAAGTAGTCGAAGTTTTCGCTGTCGCGCGCGCGATCGGCGCGGAATAGCTCGAACTCGACGAGCCCGTGCTCGACGACGCCCTCCATCAGGCGCTCGATCTTTCCGAGAGCCTTTTCGCATGCGGGATAGAAGATCTCGCGCTCGATCGCGTCGTGTCCGGCGATGAGGCCACAGAGCTCTTCGAAGATCTTCTGCTTCTCTTCCTTCCGCCTCGCCTTCTCGAAGCGGGAGAAGACCTGATCGACTTGACGATGCTGATTCTTCAAGAGGTCGACGACGTTCATGGACAATCACCTCCTCGATGAGCCCGTGCAGTTTCTCAGCCAGGGTAGAGGTCAGAGCCCTCGCGCCGCGCGGCATGTCTTCGTATAGAGGTCGCGGAGCAGGTTCTTTCGATCCGTGATCTTCTTCACTGCGTCGTAGTTCGGCTTGTTCCAGATCTTCCAGAACGTCTTTTCGTCGTAGAAGTTGTGCGAGATGAGGGTCTTGATCCCTTTCACGTCGAGCAGGGCGTCCTCGATCTCCTTGTAGTAGTTGCGTCCTCGCGGCTGCTCGAGGCCGTAGATCGCGATATCGAGGAAGAGCGTGTCGTTCACGCCGTCGAAGTAGTCGTTCGCGATCCACTCGTAGTGGCGCATGCGCCGGTACGGCACGCACCAGAGCGGGAAGTAGTCGATCGCGCGGCGGTACCAGCGCATGAACGCATCGAGCTTCGAGACGGGCAAAAACAGGTCGACGGTGACCGTGGGGCGATCGGCCGAGAGGAACGGATTCAGGATCTCTGCGAGACGGAGGAGACGCGCCGAGGTCATCAGCTTCCCGAACAGGAGCCGTCCGATGAACGACTTCGGATGTACGTTCGTGACGCCGCGGTCGTAGCGGAAGAAGTAGTCCGCCGTCCGGAGGTAGTCCTCCTTCCGTTTGCCCGTGCTCTGCCAGTAGACGCGGACCCAGTCGTAGCGATGTGTGTACGGCGCCTTGTCGACGAAGTTGCCCAGACAGAGGACGTACTTGTCCGGCGCGTGGATGATCCCGTCCATGAAGTCGACGTCGCGCTCGGTCGCATGCCTGCGGATCGCCGCGCTGTACTCCGCGAGCGTCTTGTACGTCGCGTACGTCATCTTGACGTAGGGCTTCGCCGGAACGAGACGGAACTTCAGCTTCGAGAGGATCCCGAGCGTCCCGAACGATCCATGCATCATCTGGAAGACGAGCTGGTGCTCGTTGTCCGGAGTGCAGCGGAGGACCGCGCCGTCCGTCGTGATGACCTCGTACTCGAGACAGGTGTCGTGGAATCCGCCGTACCGGAACGACATCGACTCGAGTGAGCACCCCGAGACAGCCCCGCCCACCGTGATCGTCTTGAGCTCGGGCACCACGATCGGAACGAGCCCGAGCTCGAGAGTCGCCTCGACCAGATCGACGAACGTCACGCCGGGTTCGGCGGTGCACGTACGCGCGACGGGATCGATCTCGAGGATCCGATCGAGATCGCTGATGTCGATCTTCGCGTCCTGCCTTCTCTTGTCTCCGCGCTTCGGGACCTGGTGAGCCACCGCCTTCTTCTTCAACGACACCGGATGTCGGCCGTCGTGTCGCTGGAGCTCGCGAGCGATCCGGCGGACCTTCGCATCGTGCCTCGTCTCTCGACTGTCGCCGGTCGCGACACGCAGCAAGCTTCTCGGCAGCGACAACGTCATGAAGCGGGTCCGTGCAAGTCGTGCTCCGACGCGCGCATGCGGCCGGAAGCAGCGTTTGCTCGCTCACACCACGGTGCGTTCGGTCCCGGCGAGCTCGGTCACGATCCGACGAAGCGCGATGCTCGTGACGCCCAGGCAGTCGTAGTCGAGCAGCCCTGCCGTATCCGTCTCACGATGGTACTCGATCGACTTCAGCGGTGCGGTGCCGGTCACCATGAACGCCGGCACACCCGCGCGCGCGAAGACCTCGTGCGCCTGCGTTCGGACCGTCGCGAACAGGAGCGGGAACGTGACTGCCGCAACCGCCACGTCCGACGTCGTCGATTCGAAGGCACGCTTCGCTCGCTCGAGTAGGTCGCGCGTCGTCCGATCACCGACGAGCGCGATGTCCGAGCGAAGCAGGCGCGACATCCGGAAGGGCCACGCGTGCGGCTGCTTCGCGTACACGCCGACGGCTTCGACGCTCATCATCGCACTGACGCGAGGACCTTCACGACGGAGCGCGTCGAGGTAGTGCGCGCTTCCCATTGCCTCCGTGCTTGCGTGTGGCGGTTCTTCCGCCGCAAATGCCACGAGCCGCACCGTCCGCTCGTGCCTCATCGCCTGGAGCGAGTGAGCGAGCGCGATCAGCATGGCGACGCCGCTCGCATTGTCGTCGGCCCCTGGCGACCGGCGCGCCGAATCGTAGTGGGCACCGACGACGACCGATTCTTCGGCGAGCCTTCCTCCGCGGATCACTGCCTCGACATTCCACGACAGCTCGTCGATCGGACGGCGTCGCACCGGCAGCTCGGCGTCGCGAAAGCGACCTTCGATCGCCTCGGCGGCTCGAGTGAGGTTCTCGAAGGCGCGCGACGAGCGTGTGTTGCGCTCGCCGATCGTCTCGCTGAGCAGCCGAACGTCGTCGCGGATCCGCTGGGCGACGTCGTGAAACGGCTCAGGGGCGCCGCGGATGATGCTCGGCGGGCCGAGATGGGTCGCCGACCAGGACGGCGGATCGCTGGCCGGAAACGACTCGCGGCCCGCCTCGTCCACGGTCTCCTCCAGACCGAGCCACTGCGTCGGTCGACGAGGTTCCCGGTTCATGCGTGCGCCGCGTGGTGCATCGCGCCGCTCGCGACGTCGAGGGCGGTGACGCCGAGCACGCTTGCCGTCGCGAGCATCCGCCCCGCGACGATCTCCACGAGCCCCGGACCGTTGCTGAACAGTCCCAGGCCGACTGCGACATTGCTCTGCTTCCTTCCGAACCTCAATCGCATTGCGACGATCCTCCGCGAAGAGGAACGGAGCATGTCACGTGCCTCGGTCGCGTCAGACTCCTGGCGGAGGATTGCCCTCCGGAGGGATCTTCGGATTGTCGCGCGGGTCCTTCTGCGCGGGCGGCACGAGCACCGTGGGGCCGGGATCGCCCGGGTTCTCGACCTCGCGCGGGCTCGTGGGATCCGCAGGCTTCACGGGAACCTCGGGCCCCTTGCGCGGCTCGGACGCTCGGGGCTCGGTGGTCAGGTTCGTATCGATGACGCTCATGCGTCGTGTCGGTGCACGCCCAGTGCCGCGATCGTGAAGACCAGCGCCTCAATGGTGTCGCAGGCGCGCGGCTTCGTGAACGGCCTCGACCAGCTCTGCAGCGTCGATGGGCTTGCCGACGTGGACGTCGAAGCCCGCGGCGAGAGCGCGATCGGTGTCGCGGTCAGCGGTGAACCCGCTCACCGCGAGCGCGGCGATCGAAGAGTCGCGCTTGCGGATCTCGCTGACGAGCTCGCATCCGTCGCCGCCGGGCATCGCTAGATCGCTCACCACGACGTCCGGGGTCCATCGTCCGAACAGCTCGAGCGCGGCACGGCTGCCCGACGCGCACGCCACATCCGCACCCGCGCGGCGCAGGATCGTGGCCATGAGCTCGCGTGAGTCTTCTTCGTCGTCGACGACGAGCACGCGCAGGTCGCGAAGGTTGTGCCCCGGCTCGACGACGTGCTCGCTCGGCGCGACGACGAGCTCGTCGCGCAGCGGAAGCATGACGGTGAACGTCGCGCCTTTGCCCTCGCCGTCGCTCTCGACCGTGACCTTGCCATCCTGCAGCTCGACGAGCTGTTTCACGATGTAGAGGCCGAGACCGAGCCCACTCCGCGCGGACGCGTAGTTTCGATCTTGGGTGTACATCTCGAAGACGTGACCGATGAGGTCGGGCGCGATGCCCTTCCCCGTGTCGCGCACGATGACCCGGACGTGGGCCCCGTCGCGCTTCGCCTCGACGACGATGCTCCCGCTGGGCGGCGTGTACTTGAGCGCATTCGACAGGAGGTTCATGAGCACCTGCTCGAGCCGCTGTCGGTCGGCGATCACGATGAGGTCCGGCTCGACGTCGAACGAGAGCTCGAGCGCCGTCTCCGCCGCACGTGGCATCGCGCCTTCGACGACGCGCTGCACGAGCCCGCCGACGTCCACCGGGGCGAGCGCGAGCTGGATCCGATCGGCGGCCATGCGCGAGATGTCGAGCAGCTCCTCGATGAGGTTCGCCTGCGTGCGTGCGTTTCGCTCGATCGTCTCGAATGCGCGATTACGCGCAGCTTGGTCGAGGACCTCACGGCGCAGCAGCTGCGTCCAGCCGAGGATGGCGTTGAGCGGCGCGCGAAGGTCGTGCGAGAGCACGGCGATGAAGCGGTCCTTCGCGCGGTTCGCGCGTTCGAGCTCCTCACGAGTCCGACGCTCGCGCGTGAGCAGCTCCTCCTTGTCGCGGAGGGCACGCGCGAGGTCCTGGACGCCGTTGTCGCCGGTCATCTGCAGCGCAGAACGCTCCGACGGCCGCAGGATCCAGAGGAGCCGCTGTCCACGAGAAGTGAGCGAGACGTGCGCGACGGCGTGCACCTCGCCACCTCCGCGAGGACGGAGCGCGAGGTCGAGGAGCTTCGTCGTCCCGCGTTCGAGCGCGTCGAGCGCGTCGTTCATCGCCCGCACCTCGCTCGGCTCGATGAACGCCGAGATCGGCTTGCCCCTCAAGAACCGCATCTCGAGGCAGAACAGCTGGACGGCGGCGACGTTCGCATCGCGCACGACTCCGAACCGGTCGGTCACCAGGTAAGCATCCGGCGCGCGCTCGAAGAGATCGGCGTAGCGCTCACGCTCCGCCTCGAGACGCAGCCCCATGCGACCGAGCTCGTCGAGCTGCGCACGGAGCTCCTCCTCCGCGACGAGCAGCTCTTCGTGCTGCACCCGCAACGTCTCGAGCGCCTCCCGCAGGACGACGGGGTCTTGTTCGAGCCCGGGCTTCGGGCGAAGTAGTTTTGCCGCACGTTCCTCGCCAGACCGCATCGACGTCGCGAACGACTCGATCCGATCTGCAAAAGCATCTGCCCCGCGTCTGCGGATTCGCAGAGACATCACCCCACCTCCTCGACGAGCACGATCACCCCTCTCGTGTGCTCACCCCGAAGGGGCGACACACTGATCTTGCAAACGATGGTTTTGCCGCTCGCGTCGGTACAGTCAATAGTGCGGTCCTCCTCTTCGCCGAAGTCGATCGCCGCGCGGAGTGATGTCGCGATGTTGCGAATGGGTAGACCGATCGCCAGGTCGGCGATCGGCCTCCCCACGAGGTCGTGGGCGCGCACGCCGAAGAGGTCGACCATCTTCGTGTTCCATGCTTGGACGCGCAGCTCGCGGTCCAGCACCGCGATGCCTGCTCGCAAGCTCGCGAGGACTGCACCGAACAGACTCGTCGTCTCGGCGAGCTCCGTCCCGCGCTGACGGAGCTCCTCGTTGATGGTCTGCAGCTCCTCGTTCGTCGACTGCAGCTCCTCGTTCACGGCTTCGAGCTCCTCGTTCGTTGACTGGAGCTCTTCGTTCGTCGTCTCCAGATCCTCGCTCGTCGCCTGGAGCAATTCGTGGGTGTTTCGGATCTCGACGCGCGCCGCGCGCAGCTCCTCCTGGAGCGCTTCGAGCTCGAGGTTCGCGCGGCGAAGCTCGATTTGCAGCCGCCTCGTCGGCGTGACGTCGATGACGCCGAGATGGACACCGAGGAGCGCGCCTGCGTCCGAGACGAGAGGTGCGAGCTCGATGTCGAGGAACGTCTTCTCGCCACTCGCGAGCACGCGCTCCATTTCCCTCAGCTGCATCGGCCGACGTTCGAGCCGAACGCGTTCGACGGCGGACCAGAGCACCTCGGAGCGAGAACAGAGCGCGAGGTCCGCAGGCGCTCGACCGATGTCCGCCGGCGTGAGCGAGAAGAGCACCGCCGCCTCCTGGTTCGCAACGGCGAGGCGCCCCGTGCCGTCGATCACGAGCTGCGCGACGGGAGAGGCGTCGAACGACAGTCGCCTCACGTACGCGCGCGCAGCGTCTTCAGCGCTCGGCGCGCCCTTTTCGTCTCCGTCGGGAGTGCTCTTCTGTCGTCGCCGTGTGGGCTTCGTCGCGGGCGAGAACAGACGCATCTTGAGATCGATCGGGACGAAGAGCTTCGCATGCGAGAGCAGCATCTCTGCTTTCCCCAGGAACAGCACACCTCTGGGGAGAACCGAGAACTGAAGACGCTGGAGGATGCGCTCCTGCGTCTCTGCGTTGAAGTACATGAGCGCGTTTCGACACGCGAGGATGTCGATCCGCGGAATAGGTGCATCCTGCAGGAGATCGTGTCGGCCGAAGATGACGTCGCTGCGGAGCTCCTTCTTGAAGACGACGCTCTCTCCCGAGGGAGTGAAGTACTTGTCGACGAGCTCCGGTGACACGGACTCGAGAGCTTTGGCTGGATACGTCGCGAGGCGTGCGTGAGCGAGCGCCTCCTCGTCGATGTCCGTGGCATAGATCTTCACGCGGCGGCTGAACGCCTCCTCGCCAAGCACCTCGCACAGCACCATCGCGAGCGTGTACGGCTCTTCGCCCGAAGAGCAGCCCGCGCTCCATACGCGAATCGGAGCGCTTGGATCGCGATCGACGATCGACGGGATCCGCTCGGCGAGCGCCTGCCACGCCGCCGGGTCCCGAAAGAACGCCGTCACGTTGATGAGGAGGACGTTGAACAACTGCCCGAGCTCGTCCTCGTGCAGCTCGAGGTAGTCGCGATATTCGCCGAGCGTGGCGACGCCTACGACCGACATCCGTCGCCGGATGCGTCGCATCAAGCTCGGTCGCTTGTGGCCGGTGAAGTCGAAGCCGCGCTCGCGATGGAGGAAGTCGAGCAGGATCTGGAGCTCGCGCTCGTCCGCCTCGCCGGCGACCCCCGTTGGCTCGTCGATGCTTTCCTGTCCGTGAATCATTCGTCGGCCTCTCGGCGCCGGTCGATCCCGCGCACGAAGAGCACGAACGAGCGTCGCGCGCTCCCCGGCGCCGGACGCTCACGCATACACGCGTGGCGTGCGTCCGGCGGCGGGACGCAGCGAGCTCACCTGGGCTCAATCGATTCGCGGGAGGAGCCGGTCACCCAGGCTGGAGGAGCCGGTCGATGTCCGGCCTCAGGCGGAAGAGCGCGACCTTCTCCCGCGCCGCGGGAGCGAGACGTCCGAGAGTGAACGCTACCTTGCGACGTGTCTGCGCAAGGCCGAAGTAGTCGGCATATCTCGGGCTCATGAGCGAGAGGAACGAGAGCGCGTCGGCGTCGTCGAGGACGGTGGCATCACGCTCGCCCTGAATGTACCCGCCGACGAGGTCCCGAACGCGCTGCGCTTCGTCTTCGTCGATGCCGAGCCCACGGAGGATGGCGAGCGCGCGCTCTCCTCCCCGCTTCGCCTGGGCGTCGTCGACAACGCGATGAGCGCGGTGCTCGATGCGCTCGTGGAGGTCGCTCTCGAGCCGAGCGATGTCGTGGAAGAGGGCGGCGATCTGCGGGGCGAGCCCGATCTCAGGCTCGAGGCGGAGCATCCACTGCCAGGTGTCGAGCGCGTGTTCGAGATCGAACCTGATCGATCCGAACACGGAGGCATGGGCGTCGAGGATCGCGTCGAAGAGAGGCGTCGCCGACGCTGCATTCCGGCGTGCGACGAGCCGCTGGTAGCGAGCCATGACCTCGCACGCCACGCCGGCCGCGTCGCTGCCGCGGACGACAATCCGCGAAAGCGGATGCGCGTGCTCGACGGCTTCGTCGAAGCTGCGGAAGTCGAACGCCCCGCGCCAGGCGAAGTCGTCGATCACGAGGTCGCCCTTCTCGCTGCGCTCGGCACGTTCGATGGCGACGGTCGGAAACTCGCGCTGGATGATCGACGTATCGAGCTCGTCGTCCTCGTCCGCCACGAGGCGAAGGCGCGAAAGCTCCGGCGCACCGACGGCGCGAGCCTTGAAGCGGGACATGGCAGAGAGCGGGAGCACGGAGGCGCGGAGCTCGGCGCCCGACGCGGGCGGCGCAGCGCGATCGATGCTGGTCTGTGCCCAGGAAGCGTTGGCGGCAGTCGAACGGATTTCGTTGGAGAGAACAGCGGTCATGATGCAAGCCCCAGCTCGAGCTGAACGTACGTCGGGAAGTTCATCGTCTTCTTGATCGTGGTCTGCGTCTGACTCGCGACCCAGTCGAGGAGCTCGACGAGGCCGGCGTCGAGATGCCCGTCAGCGCGATGCCCGAGCGACTGCTCCGCACGCGTCACGTCGGCAAAGCAGTGCCGCACGTCGCCGATGTGATACGTGCCCGTGATCTCCGGCGTGAGCTTCGACATCCCTCCGACGGACGCCATCCGGCGCGCCATGTCGAACAGAGAGGTGGCGCGTCCGGCGCCGACGTTGATCACCGAGTGTCGCGTGTCGCTCGTCATCGCGAGCCGACATGCAGTCGCGACCTCGCGGACGTCGACGAAGTCACGAAGCTGGCCTCCGTCCTCCGAGAGGAGCGGACGCCGACCGGCGAGGAGCCTCGAGGCGAAACGCGCGAGGTCGCCGGTGTACGGGTTCGACAGCGACTGCCGAACACCGAAGACGTTGAAGAAGCGAAGCGCCATGGTCGGAACGCCGAAGGCCCGCCCGAAGCGAAGGCACATGCGCTCCTGGTCGTACTTGGAGCCCGCGTACACCGAGCCTTCGATCGACGGCGTCTTCGACTCCGGCGTCGCGACCGGAACGAGGCGCTCGCCGTTGCTCGTCGGATCCCACTCTTCACGACGAAGCTGATCGGGGCGCCGTCGCAAGATCTCCGTCGGCGATCCACACGGGTCACGATAC
>JAEXCN010000275.1 GCA_023402175.1 Pseudomonadota bacterium
GACCTGCTCGGACCGCTCGGCGGGCGTGACGACATCGTCGCGGCGCGAGCGCTGCCTCTCGAGCGCGCGACGGCGCTCGCGAAGCTCGGTGTGCCCGAGCCGATCGGAGCGTTTGCGCTCTCGCCGCACGGCATGACGAGCAGCTCGAAGATGCGCGTTCGCCTGCCGACGACGTTGGCAGCGGGCACGCAGGTGAAGCTCTACACGATCGGCGATCTCGACGGCGCGCTGTCGGCGCCGATCGTGGCCGTCTCGGACGGCAGCAAGCTCGCCACCGCGGCCGGTGAAGGCATCACCGAGCTCACCTGGCTGATCCTCTCGAAGTGAGAGCGGCGTGACGAACGCGCTCCCCGGACACCTGGCGCATGTGTGGGCAAGTGGTCTTTTGTCCCCAGGATCCCTCCAGGCAGAGCTGGGGAAAGACATCGAACAATTTCAGAACGTTCTTTCAAATCGGCATGATGCGGCGCGTTGCTCTCCACAGCGACTGCGTCAACCTGCCTTTGCATCGCTTGTCTGCCGACTGCGCGCTGATACGGGCCGACGGGGCCTGACCGAACACAGACCCCAGGCCGCTGCGAGCCCGAGCTCGACGGCGGCATCGAGGAGGTACACCGTCGGGATCGTGCGCTTCGCCCTGTAGACGATGTCGATCCCCGCGAGCGCCGCGGGCGTGCTCGCGCCGAGGAGCACGAGCGGCTTCGAGACACGCGAGCGTGAGCTCGCGAGGAGAGCAGCACCGATGCACGTGATGAGTAGCCCGACGGTTTTCACGAGCCACTTGTCTCGCTTCCGGCCGGTGACCGCCTCGAACGATCGGAGGTGCACGATGGGCCAGAGGCCGGTCGTGACGTAGAAGAAGCCCTGTGCGCCGGCGAGCGCTCGCACGCGTGCTTCACGTGTGAGGTCGTCGTGCTCGGATGTCTTCGTGCTCACCGTTCTCCTCCGGTGACACGAGTCGCAATCGGCATTCCCCCTGCGAGCTTGAGCTGCGCGCGTCGCTTTCAGCGCTTGCGTACGTCGCCCTTGGAGAGGTGCTTGATCGCCTCGCCGAGACCTTCGAGCGTCAGCTGGTACATCGAGAAGATCTTCGAGATCTCCTCCGCCGTACCGCCGCGCCAGTAGCTGGGCGGGTCGGGGTTGAGCCACGCGGCTCGACGGAAGTGATCGGCGAGCTTGGTGAGGACCTTGTGGCCGGTCGTCGGCTGTCCTGCTTGGCCGGTCGCGTAATATTCGTAGTCGCCGGCGCCGAGCAGCTCTGCCGGGTGCATCGCGGCGTCGCCGACGACGACGAGCTTCCACTCCGGCCCGAGCTCGTGAAGCAGATCGTCGACGCGAACTGGATCGCTGAAGCGCTCGGTCTCGTAGACGCGCGCGTAGACGCAGTTGTGGAAGTAGTACGTCTTCAGCGAGCGGATGTTCGACGCGCGCTTCGCCGCCGAGAACAGGCGCGAGACGATCTCGATGTGGGGATCCATCGAGCCGCCCACGTCCATCAAGAGCAGCACGCGGACATTCGACTTGCGCGGCGGGCGCACGACGATCTCGAGCTCGCCGGCGTTCTTCGCGGTCGCGTCGATCGTGGCGTCGAGATCGAGCTCGTCGGGCTGGCCTTCACGCTGGAACGCGCGGAGCTTGCGTAGTGCGACCTCGATCTGACGCACGTCGAGGAGCAGATCGGATCGATACGGACGGAAGCGGCGTGCGTCCGCGATGCCCATCGCGCTCCGCCCACCACCTTGCTGCCCAACGCGCAGCCCGGAAGGATGCTGGCCCTGCGCTCCGAACGGGCTCGTCCCGCCCGTGCCGATCCAGCGATTGCCTCCCTGATGACGGCCGCGCTGCTCCTTCATGCGCTCTTCGAACATCCGCTTCAGCTCCGCCATGTCGAGCGCCTGGAGCTGCGCGAGCTCTTCTTCGGTGAGCTGCTTGCGGTTCGCTGGATCGGCGAGCCACGCTTCGAGCTCTTCGACGAGCTCGAGGTTCTTCGTCTCGATGCCGCGGAAATGCGCGAGGAACGCTTCGTCGAACTTGTCGAGGTCACCCTCGCGATGGACGCAGATCGCGCGGGCCACATGATAGAAGCCGTCGAGCGAGCTCTCGTGCAGGCCCATGACGAGCGCCTTCGCGAGCGCAGTCGCCTCCTGCGCGCCGATCTTCACCTTGCGTGCTCGGAGCTCGTAGAGAAACGGGACGAACGCGGCGCTCATGGGGAACCAGGAACCCTGAAGTCTACTTCGTCTGCCCTCGGCCGCATCGCGCGTCGCCGAGGGTCCGCGCATGAGCTTCGTAATCGCCGAGCGGGACGGTCGCGGGCAGGACGAGCGAGCCGTCGTAGCTCCCGCGCTCGTCGGTCGCGAGCACGCCGACGGGGATGTCCCCGTGCGTGCGGCTTCGGAGGACGATCTCGACGGCGACGTGGCCGCACGGCTCGCCGTCCGAGATGACCTGTCCGCGTACGGGGAGCGGCGCGCCCCGGCGCGCATCGCCTCCGCCGAGCGTCATCGTCACGCTCGATGCGGGGCGTTCATCAGGTCCCGGCAACGTCACGGGCCGGAGGTTCGTCGACATCCCGCCGGACGTGCCGTTCGTTCCGCTGCTCCCCGAGCCCACGCCCGACGAGCCGCTCGAGCCGGCGCTTCCGCTGCTCGCGGGGCTCGCGTCTCCGCCGGGATCGGCGCTGCCGGTCGCGCCCGGAGGCGGCTTTGGCGCTGGCGCGCTCGAGCTGCTCGTTCCTGCTGCGCGACGGGCACGGTCGGCGAGGTCGTCGCCGCGCGAAGCTCCTTGCGGCCACGCGAACGGATCGGGCGGCGGCTCGTAAGGCACGTTGGTCGACAGTGGATCGTGGAGCGTCCGCCCGGCGCCTCCGAGATCGATGCGGCGCCACATGTGGCCGTCGTCGACCTCGACCCACGCGTGGGCCTCGTTCGTGATCATTCGCGTCGGAATGCCGAGGTAGAGCGCGGTCACGAGAAACGCGAACGAGCGGTGGCGGCACACGCCCTTCTGTTGGAGCGCGAGATCGAGGTAGATGTCGCCGCGACCGGACAGCGGCTCCTCAGAGTCCTGGAACGCGCGGAAGTAGGCGACGAGCTTGGTCACGACCTCGCGCGGCGGCGTGCGCGGCGTGAGGCCGATCTTCTGCGCGACCTGCGCGGCGGCGGACTGCACGCTGGGCGGGAGCGGCGGGACGGGCCGGAGCTCCGCGCGTGTCGGGTTGCCGAAGTCGCCGCCGAACGCTGCGCGCGGGATCGAGAGCTCCATCACGACGCGTGCACGGGTCGTCACGTCGCCTTCGATGAACCAGTTCTCCGCTCCGTCCTTGTAGAGCGTGAACCTCACGTCCTGTGTCCCGATACCGGCACGTGCGCGCAGGATGCGCGCGCCCGGACCGACGGACGGGATTCGCACCTTCCGCCCAGCGTCGAGGTCGACGACCATGTCCGCGTAGAAGTGCTCCTCCGAAACATCTGGAGCCGGCATCGGCGAGACGGGCAACGGCGTCGCGTGCGGGTCGCGAACGGAAAGCGTGTAGTTTGCATCGACGGCGTCGTACGCGGAGAGCCGCTTGAACGGCGCGGTCGAAGGCGAGAACGGATCGTCGTACGGCAGAACCTCCGGCCGCCGCGTGTCGCGGTCGGGGCGGAACGTCGACCCATCTCCCTTCGGCGCCGCGCCGTACGGCGCATCACCGGTTCCGAACGGGCGTGCCGGATCGGGCGCCGAAACGAGCCCTCGCGGGGTGTTGATCGCGGCCGGCAGATCTCCTTCGAGCGCAACGGAGAGCGCGACGTCCTCGCGCGGATCCGGAGGAATGGGCTCGTGCAGCGTCGGAGAGCCGAGCCCGCGCTGCGCGATCGCCGGGGGCGTCAACACGAGGAGGAGAAGAGGAAGCACGAGCACACGCGCTCGCTTCTTCGTGCTGGTCGGCAGCCTCCTCACAGCCGGGAGTGTATACGCAGGACGCCGGAAGTTCCTGCGAGGCGTGAGCTCAGCCGCGTTTCAGCGGATCGCGTTCCGGGATGCGGGGGACGCCGGGCTTCGCCAACCGCCGGGCTCGTAGACGTACCGCCCGTCTTGCATCGACGTGACCTTCGGTGCGGCCCAGACCGTTCCCGCGGGCGGCGCTTCCCAGTGCCCTGGGATCCACGCGTACTGCATACCGGTCCAGTGCCAATATCCGGCGACCCACAGGGCCTGCGGGCTCGGCGGCGGAGGTGGCTCCTCGCGTACGGGCGCAGGCGGCGGTCCGCTCACCACGACCCCACGCGGCGGAGACTCGGGCTCGTTCACGACGCATCCGGTCGCGAAAGCCGTCACCACGATCCCGATCGACAGCATCCATCCCGCGCGCATGGTCACTCCCAGATCAGTGTCTGGCACCTTCTACGGACGAACGACGCTTCGTATCCCCGAGGCTGCGTCTCGATCGCGCCGATGAAGGCGACCGCCGTTCCGCGCTCAAGTTTGCCACGTTGCCAGAAACTCGCCACCTCTCGCGCTGGGCGCGCGATGATGCCGACATGTCGTCCCCGCATCCCGACCTCCAGCGTCAGCTCTCCGCGATCGATCCGGCCCTCGCGCAGCATCTCGCGTCGGCGGGCTTCGATCGAGCGCGTTTTCTCGCGCTTGCCGGCACGCTCACCGACGGCGACCCGGAGATCCGGCGACGAACGCGGAACACGGTGAAGGGAGAAGTGACCCCTCCGGCGCCAGGCGAGGTTGCCGAGCTGCCGCCGCCCGGCTCGCCGGAACGCGAGCGGATGCGGGCGCGCGGCGCTGCGGCGCTCGCGGCCGGCGAGCTTGCATTCTGCACGATGGCTGGAGGCATGGCGACGCGGATGGGCGGGATCGTGAAGGCGCTCGTCTCCGTGTTCGACGAGCACTCGTTCCTCGACCTGCGTCTCGGCGAGAACCGCTCCGCGAGTGCACGCGCCGGTCGCCCCGTGCCGCTCTGGCTCATGACGAGCGATGCCACGCACGATGCGCTCACCGAAGCGCTCGCGAAAGCAGGCGCGCCGGCGCATGTCGCGTGCTTCATGCAGGACTTGTCGCTTCGCCTGAACCCTGATGGCACGCTCTTCCTCGACGACAACGGGCAGCCGAGCACCCACGCGACGGGGCACGGCGATCTCGTCGATGCCCTTCGCCGCTCGAAGCTGCTCGACCCGTTCATCGCGAACGGCGGCAAGTACGTCTGGATCACGAACATCGACAACCTCGGCGCGTCGATCGACGAAAGCGTCCTCGGTCAATTCATCGAGGCGACGGAGAAAGGCTTCGACGTCCAGTGTGAGGTCTGCGCGAAGGCCGGCGACAAAGGCGGCAGCCCCGTGCATGCCGAAGGCAAGCTGCAGGTGCTCGAGGAGTTCCGCATGCCGCCGACGTTCGACCCGAGCTCCGTCGACGTGTTCAACACGAACACGTTCCTCGTCCGTGCGGAGCCGCTCGCGAAGGCACCGCTGACGTGGACGTTCTTCGAGGTGGAGAAGAAGGTCGACGATAGACCCGCGATCCAGTTCGAGCGGCTCGTGCAGGAGATCACGGCGCACCTGCCGTCGACGTACCTCCGCGTCCCGCGGCAAGGTGGCGAGTCACGCTTTCTTCCGGTCAAAGACTTCGACGAGCTCGCGCGGAGAAGGGACGACATCACTGCGGTCGCGCGCGCACGCGGGATGGTCACGACGGGCTGAAACAGCGGCTCGTAGACGCTCGCCCCGAGGTCGAACATGCGGCGCGGTAAAGGCGCCACACGCGTCCGAAGGTCGGGTAAGCTGACCGCGCCCGCGAAAGCGGAGATCCACCCTGGGCCCGCCGTGCACTTCGAGATCGTCCACGAGTTCGACATCCCGCTCGACGCGCTGGAGCTCGCGGTGATCTCGCCCAACTTGTGCCAGAAGCTGGGGCACCGGCTCCCTAACATGGAGAGCATCCAGCAGAAGGAGCACGTCCTCAAGGACGACCGGCTCGAGCGGGTGTGGAGCTACCGCGCGAACATGCGACTTCCCGCGTTCGCGCGCGCGTACGTCACGCCGGAGATGATGGCGTGGGACGAACGCAGCATCTACGACATCAAGAAGCACTCCTCGGAGTGGACGATCTCGCCGCGGGTGAAGCCGGAATGGCGGAAGTACTTCGCGGGTGCCGGCTCGTACACGCTGAGCGCGCTCGATAGCGGGCGCACGAAGCGCACGGTGACCGGAACCGTCGAGCTGCGCGTCCCGGTGCTCAGGCAGGTCGCCGAGAAGCTGATCGTCGGCGAGGTGAACAAGGTGTTCGATGCCGAAGCCGAGACGCTGCGCGAGCTGGCCACGCTCGTCTGAGCGTGCGTGATGAGAACCTGCCCCATGAAGAGCCCTTCGCTTCCTCGTCGCGCCGGAGTCGCTGCCGGCGCCCTCGTCATGTCGTCGGCCGTCTTCACTCCGGCGGTCGCGAACGCGGATCCGTTCCCGGGACGCGCGGAGCGCATCCTCTCGCCCGGACGCTCGGCGGCGGCCGAAGACTCGGCCGAGGCCCTCGTCCTCAATCCTGCGAACCTGGCCAACCTGCCGGGCGGCGAGCTTCGGTGGACCGGCGTTCGCTGCCCCGACACGCGACGCGTCGCGTGCGGTCACGCGATCGAGCTCGCGACTCCGATTATCTGGGGCCTCTCGTCGGGGCTTCGTCTCGACTACGTGATGCCGCCTTCGAGCGCGGGCTTCCCGTTCAACGGACGCGACTACAGCTGGCTCACGTGGGGCGTCGGGTATCACGTCTCGGACCGCCTCCAGATCGGCGCCTCGCTGCAGTGGTCGAGCTCGGGTAATCCGTACACGGACGATCTGTTCGGCATCAGCGCCGGCCTCTCGTACCGGATGAACACGCACTTCGGCTTCGCGCTCGTCGCGCACGATTTCAACGGGCCGAGCCTGCAGCGGGTGCAGCCCGGGAACTCCCCCGTGCTCGACCGCACGTTCCTCGGCGCGGCTGTCTTCCGCCCGACCGGCAAGCGCAACGTCGAGATCGGACTCGAGGGGCGCTACTTCGATGTCGTCGATCAGATGCGCCCGCGCGCGACGCTCGGCATCGACATCCCCGGCGTCGGCCGCATCCGCGGCGACGTCGAGATGCAGAACATCGGCAACGACACGCGGCGCGGTGTGCTCGCGACGGCCGGCGCAGAGATCTACTTCAACCACTTCAGCGCCGGCGGCGGCGCGCTCTTCGGCAACGCTCTCGGCGATGCGCACTCCGTCGGCGAGTACGCGACGGCGTCCATCAGCACGTACCTCATGCCGGGCGTCCCGCGTCCCGAGCGCTCCGTGTACATCCGGATGGAGGCCACACCCGGCACGCGTAGCCACGTGCGGCTTCTCAGGCGTCTCTGGAAGATCGCCGAGGACAAGGAGATCAAGTCCGTCACGATGGTCATGCGCGCCGAGCCGGCGACGAGCTACGCGCATGCGGAGGAAGTCGCCGACGCGTTCCGTGTCATCCGAGCGCACGGCAAGAAGGTCATCTGCAGCTTCGAAGACGCGGGCGCGAAAGCTCTGTACACGTGCGCGAGCGCGGACCGCATCGTCATCAATCCGGCGGGCGGCCTCCGCTACTCCGGCCTGAAGACGACGCACATGTACCTCGCGGGCCTCTTGAAGAAGCTCGGCGTCAAAGCCGAGTTCGTCCGCATCGGCGCGCACAAGAGCGCGCCCGAGCAGTTCATGAACGAGCACGCGAGCGACGTCGCGAAGGCCGATCAGGAAGACCTGCTCCGCCAGCACGAGGCCGTCTTCGCGCGCAACATGGCTCTGTACCGGAAGATCCCGGAGGACCGCTTCCGCGAGATCTCCGCGAAGGGGCCGTTCGTCGCGAGCGAGGCGCGCGAGGCGAAGCTCGTCGACGGGTTCGCGTTCGACGACGAGCTCGAGCGCGTCACGCACGACGTCGTCGGCAGGAAGACGAGCTACCAGAAGCTCGTCGAGGAGAAGAAGGCGCCGCAGTACTTCGGTCCGCGCCCGCACATCGCGATCCTCTACATCGACGGCGACATCATCGACGGCCGCTCGCGCAACGTCCCGATCCTCGACACGAAGCTCGTCGGCTCGTACACGATCGCGGACTCGATCAGACGCCTGCGTGACGACCCGAACATCAAGGCAGTCGTCCTTCGCATCGAGAGCCCCGGCGGCTCCTCGATGGCGTCCGACGTCATGTGGCGCGAGCTGAAGAAGCTCAACGAGAAGAAACCGCTCATCGTGTCGATGGGATCGATCGCGGCGAGCGGCGGCTACTACGTCGCGGCGCCGGCGAAGGTGATCTACGCCCTGCCGCTCACGATCACCGGCTCGATCGGCATCTTCTACGGCAAGGCCGACGTCAGCGAGCTGCTCGGCAAGATCGGCGTCAACATCGAGGTCCGCAAGACGACCTCGCGCGCGGATGCGGAGTCGCTCTATCGCGCATTCACCGACGACGAGCGCGCGGAGCTGAATCACAAGGTCCGCCAGTTCTACGACGTCTTCCTCGACCGCGTCTCGCAAGGGCGCCACATGACGAAAGAGGAGGTCGACGCCGTCGGCCAGGGCCGCGTCTGGGCGGGCCAGCAGGCTCTCGAGCACGGCCTCGTCGATCGGATGGGCGGCATCCGCAACGCGCTCGAGGCCGCACGCGAGATGGCGAACCTCCCGGCAGACACGCCGATCGAGGAGCACCCGCCGATCCAGCAGTCGCTCTTCGAGTACGCGCTCAGCCTCGCGGGCTTCAAGGCGGGCGCGGGGATCAAGGTCGAGGACCTGCCCGTCTCCGTGCGTGAGGTGCTCCGCGGCGTCGCCCCGATCACGCTCTACGGCGACGGTCAGTCGCTCGCGCGGATGGAGTGGGTCCCGCTCGAGGACACGGTCGGCGTCGAGAGCGACGACACGGATTGGTGACGCGAGTCAGTCGCGTCAGGGTCAATCCCCGATCTGTCGAGGCCGGACGTCAACGTCGACGATCCCCTCACTCGTTGACGTCGTCGTGGACGTGGACGTTGACGCGGACGGCAACGTGGACGTGCGACGAACAACGTTGACGACGAAAATCCAAAATTCAAGTCGCGTCGCGGATCGACATCCTCAGGACAGCCTGAGAGCATCAGGTCTGAGGACATTGCCGACAAACTCGCTTCCAGCACATCAGTCAAAGATCCGGTCTCAGCCACACGGCGCAGAATCGGCTTCAACACATCGCTGAAGGACCGTCTTAGGACATCCTGAGAGCCCGCGCGCCTGAGAATGCGTCAGCAGTCTCTCGATCCGTACCGTCAAGGCGGGACGTCCCCGTCCACGTTGCCGTCCACGTCAAAGTCCACGTCTACGATCACGTCCACGTCTACGATCATTCGCGCTCCCGCATGCGTGCTAGACGGGGAGGGGTGAGCCTCTCCGAAGAGCAACCCATCACGTGCCCCGGCTGTAACGCGACGTCGACCGCGCGCATCCACCGGAGCGTGAACGTCACGACGGAGCCCGTGCTCAAGGAACAGCTCCTCACCGGGCGACTGTTCAACTTCACGTGCCCGTCGTGCGGACGTGCCTCGAGGGTCGTGCACCCGGAGCTCGTCTATCACGACGTGCGCCGTGGCTACCTGCTGCAGATGGACGCCCTCGGGAAGTTCGATGCCGCCGCATTGCGTGGCCTCGAGGGCTCGCTTCCTCCCGTCACGCGCGTCGTCCGCGACAGCAATGCCCTGATCGAGAAGGTGAAGGTTCTCGACGCGGAGCTCGATGACCGCGTGATCGAGGTGCTGAAGCTCGTGCTCGCTTCGCAGCGAACGGACGAAACGGCCGCGCGTCATTTGTTCGAGGGCACCGGAACGCCGAGCAATCCAGAAGGTCGCGACCTCCGTTTCACGCTGCTCTCGTCGAAGGGGATCGCCGGCCTCGCGGTCCCGCGAGCAGCTTACGAGGACCTGCGCGCCAAGCTCGAATCGCTGGGCCGTTTGGGGCCGCTCCCCGCGTGGTCGGTCGTCGATGCCGAATACGCCCGGCTCCTGCTCGAGACCTGATCGCGCGGCTGCATCTCCGTCCGCGCGCCGCGTGCGACGTGTCTCGCCGACCAAGGCCATCCGATGGTGGGCGGCTCAGCGGGGCCGAACTCACCTAGAATGCTGCGCCTTGGCGAGGCTGGTAGCGGCATGCGTGCTCCTCGTCCTCGCGCTTTTCTGCCGCGAGGCGGCCGCCGTGGAGCGCGCGGCGCTCGTCGTTCGCGTCGCCGGAACGCCGGTCGACGCGTTCGTCGAGCGGATTCGCGGGCAGGTGAGCGATCTGCCGATCGACGTTCGCACGGTCGAGCTCGATGCTCGGGCAGACGAGCGGGCGCGGGCAGCCCTTCGACGTGGGCGCGAAGAAGGCGCGATCGCCGTCGTGTGGCTAGAGCCGATCGAGCGCGGCGGGCTCCTCGTCTGTATCACCGCGTCCGAGTCGGGCGAGCTCCTCGTTCGACGTCTCGACGCGCCGGCCGACCGCGCGGACACGACGACGTCGGAGAGGCTCGAGACCGCGGCTGTCGTCGTGCGAGCCACGCTCGAGGCGCTCCTCGAGACCGGGAGGATCGGCGCGCCTTCGAGCCCGCCAGCCCCGGGCGTGGAGCCTTCGCCGCCGCCCGAAGGCGTCTCCCCGCCGAGCGCTCGACCACCGCCGACTGCGCCGGGCCCCGCATCACAGGTCGGACGATCGCCGTCCTTCACTTCGCGCGCGGCGCTCGGGTGGCTTGCCGTCATCGACGGACAGACAGCTGCCGGACTCCACGGTCCGCTCGCACGGCTCGACGTCCGCCGGGAACACGTCGGGATCGGTCTGCAAGGAGCCCTCTCGCTGCCTGCGACGATCGACGACGGCGTCGTAGAGCTCCGTCTCGTGCGCGCGGCGCTCGGCGCCGATATCTTCCTCGCGTGGCCGCTTGGCCGCATGTTCACGATCGAAGGACACGCCGGCGGAGGGATCGCGTCGTTTCATCGCTCGACGGCGTCACGTCCGGCGGCAGGCGTCGCCGGCACGCCCGAGCAGACGGCGTTCACGGCGGAGCTTACGAGCGACGTCCTCGTCTCGATCGAGCCGCTCCCGGCGCTGCCGGCGCTTCGAATCGTCGCGGCAGCGGGCGCCGCCCTCCTCCTGGCACCACCGCGCTACGACTTCATGACGACACGCGGGATCGCGCTGGGGCCGGCGCTCTCGTCGATCCAACCGCGCTTCACGGCTGGGCTTGGCTGGGTCTTCTGACGAAGTTTCGTTTCGCGTGAACCCGAATCCGTCTCTCCGCCACACTTGGTATGGCGGACAGGCGAGTCTCGCATGGTCGCAGCGAATCGAGCGTACATCGGCATGACGAACGCGGAGGCCCCGAAGAGGACCGTCGCCGCGGAGGTGCTCGCCGACGACTACCAGGCGGAAATCCGAGGAGCCGCCGCGGGCGATCGCGCGCTCAAAGAGGCGCTGTTCCAGCGCCTCTTCCCGCGTATCCGAAACCTCGTCCGTTATCTGACGTCGGCTGACGCGGAGGCGCAGGACATCGCCCAGGAGGCTGCGCTCGCGGTCCTGCTCGGGCTGTCCGGCTATCGCGGCGATGGGTCCTTCCACGGGTGGGTCGACCGCATCGTCGTGCGCATCACGCTCGCGCGCAGGCGTCGCTCCCGGACCCTCGCCGCTCGGTCGGACGATGCTCGCGACGTCGACGAGGCCCACGAAGCCGTGAGCCCCACGCCGTTCGACGAGCGCTATGCCGCCCGGCGGAGGTTGGTCCTCTTGTTCGATCAACTGCCGATCGAGCAGCGGGACGTGCTCGTGCTTCACCACGTGCTCGACATGACGGCGTCGGAGATCGGGGACCAGCTCGGTGTCTCCCCGGAGACCGTTCGCACCCGCTTGCGGCGCGCAAAGGCGCGGCTCCGCGGCCTCGTGGAGGAAGGGACTGGAGGATCGTCGTGAGCATCGAAGACACCGACGTTGATGCACTCCTCGAGATGGCGAAGCTCGACAGCGACAGCGGCCCCGCCCAGCCCCTCGACCGGGCCGCACTGGAGCGAGAAGTCGCCGGCCTCTTCGAACGACGGGACGCGGTGCTGCGCGCACGCCGAAAGTGGTATGCCGGCGCGAGCGTCGGCGGGCTCGTGATCGGTGCGAGCCTCGTCGCTACGCTCGGCCTCCGGCAGGCACCGACGGGCGACGTCGCGCCGAGCGTCGAAGCGCCCGTCGCCGCTCATCCGACCGCACCGGCTCCTCGCGAGGTCATCTCGTCGGTGCCGGAGAGCGCCCCGACTCCCCCGACCGAGCTCGAAGCCGTCAACGTGGCGGCCTTGCCCTCCGTCATCGCCAACGTCCCGACGAACCGCGCGAGCGCTCCCCCCGCTCCGGCGTCGTTGCCCTCGCGAAGCGATATCGAGGAAGTCGAAGACCTGCTCCGAACCGCAAATCGTCTACGCGCCGACAAGAACTGGGCGGAGGCTGCGCGGACCTACGAGCGCGTGATCGAGAGATACGAGAGCTCCGGTCAGGCGTACCCCGCGATGCTGGCGGCGGCAGCGCTGCGGCTCGAGCGGCTGAGCGATCCTGCCGGCGCGCTGCATCTCTATCAACGCGCGCTCCGCACCCGTCCGACGGGTCCGCTCGCCGAAGAGGCGAGGTTCGGTGAAGCTCGCTCGCATCGCGCGCTCGGACAGAGCGATGCCGAACGCTCGGCACTCCAGCGATTCGTGTCGAGCCACTCGTCGAGCTGGCGCGCCGACCAGGCCCGCGCCCGACTTCGGGAGCTCGGCGACGACCCTGGCCGCGAGCCTCCGCCCGTCGATCACACATCGACGTCCGATCGGTGAACCCGATCCGCCCTCGCCTTCTCTCTTGATTGGCGTCGGCCGCATTCCTCCCAACAGAGCTCGGAGTTCCGCACCATGAGATTGCTTCGCGTTGCGATCGGCTCGGTCGTCGCCACCGCCATTGCCGCGCCGGCCTGCGTATCGCAGCAGAGGGACATCGCCGCCGTGGTCGATGCCGGGCCGTCCACGTCGTTCGTCGAGCAGGACGCAGGCCAGGACGCTGCACTCGACGCGGAGCCCGTGGCGATGTGCCCGGTGACGACGTGCACGTACCCGTCCGCGACGTGCCCTTCGTCGAGGTTCCCCTGCGACGTCGATCTGAGGAACGACGACGAGAACTGCGGCGCCTGCGGGATTCGTTGCGGCGGCGACAATGTCAACGACAGCAAGTGGACGTGCGTAGAGGGACAATGCGTGTTCGGATGCGCCATTGGGTACGGAAATTGTGACGACAACCCGACCAACGGCTGCGAAACCGTTCTCTCGCGGGATGTACACAATTGCGGGAGTTGCGGGGTCGAATGCGGAGAAAATGAGGATTGCCAGTTCGGCAAATGCATCGACCTGTGCAAGGCCCGAGGTCTACCGGACAAGTGTCCCGGCGGTTGCACGAACCTGAAGTCGGACGATGACAACTGCGGGGCCTGCGGCACGGTCTGCGATAAACGTCCGGCGCCTTGGCCCCAAACGTACTACGGCTGCGTTGCAGGGCAGTGCGATAAGCCAAAATGCATTCCGAACTGGGGTGATTGCAATGGTGACCGGGAAGACGGTTGCGAAGCCTCCCTGAGCACGAGCGACAATTGTGGTCGGTGCGGAGTCGCGTGTGGAGCGGGCAATACATGCGGCCCCGACTTTAGTAGCTCCCCGCCGACCCTCCGCTGCATATGCGCGGAAGGCGAGACGCTCTGCGACCGCCTCTTCTACAATCTCTGCGTCAGGCTCGACGAAGACCCTATGAACTGCGGCCGATGCGGCTACGTTTGCCCCGGATACGATCGTCCGCACTTCGTGGCTACGTGTGCAATGGGCGTCTGCGATGGCAAGTGCGAGAATGGCTACGCCGACTGCGACGGGATCAGTGAGACCGGCTGCGAGACCGATACGCGCGTCGACAATCGCAACTGCGGGGCTTGCGGAAATGCGTGCGCGCCCAATCAGGTCTGCTCGGGGGGAGAGTGCCTCGTCGCCCCCTGCGATTCGGAAGGACCCCTCGCCAAATGACTTCTCACTCGTCCCGTACGAAGCCCCGTTCCGCTGTCGTCGTGTTCGCGGCCTTGCTGGGGCCTCTCTCCGTCGCGCTCCTTGCGGGCTCCGGGTGCGCCGCCGCGGACGATCCGAATAGTGCCGCCATCGAGCCCGACCGCGGCATTGTCATCCCCACGTCCGACTCCGGCGACGAAACATCCCTCGCCGACGGAGGCGCCGACTCCAAAGAGGGAGATGCGCCCGGCCTCTCGTGCGCCGCCGGACGTGTCTGCCGCGTAGAAACACCCCTCACGATCGGTTCCGTTGCTTCGATGAACGGGCGCTCGAAGGACGATGTCTGGGCGTCCGTGTCGCGCGGTGGCGTGATGCGCTGGGATGGCCAGCAGTGGGCGGCTCTCGAATCTACGATATCCGAGACGCTTTCGGGCCTCTACCTCACCGCGGACGAGACGTTGGGCGTTGCAGGAGTTCTGGCCGTGCGGCGCGGCATCGATGGCAGCAGCGTCAAGACGGTCCAGGCGAGCATATACGCGAATACGCTATCGGGTATTGCCGTGCTAGCGAACGGCGATGTCTATCTGAGCTACATGCAGCCGTACTTTGGCGAGCCCAGGCCCGGCGTCCTCGCGAAGCTCTCGAGCTTCGACGCCCCCCTCATGATCGAATTCGCCCCCGACCCGGTACTCGCTGCCACCAACGAGGCGCAACAGCTGCCCTTCCGCGCTCTCTTTCACGTGCCCGACAAGGCGATCTGGCTCGTCGGTGACAACGCCGCCGTCGCCCGCTATCCAACATCGCCTTCTCTCGGCGCCGGTGTCGTGTTGCCCGTCGCCTCGCAAGCGAATCTGTTCGCTGCGTGGGGACAAGGCGATCAACTCTGGGCCGCGGGGAGCGGCGGCACGATCCTCCATTTCGACGGAACGAATTGGAACGAGGAGGAGACCGGTACCAAGGCGACGCTCAATGCGATCTTCGGCTTTGCCCCGAACGATGTCTGGGCAGCCGGTGATGAAGGAACGGTCTTGCACTTCGACGGCGAGCGCTGGTCGAAGATCGATATGGGCAGCTATCGCGGCCACCTCCGAGCCATCTGGGGAGCCGCTCCCGACGACGTGTGGTTCGGCGGAGAGCGCGGCATGTTTCATTGGGGAGCGCTTCCATGAGGTACGTCACGCTCGCATGCACTGGACTGGTCTTGCTCGTCGCCTGTGCGACGGACGGACGAGACGGCAGCACCGCTCCCTCTGGCCATACGAACACCGATGGGGGCGCCGAAGACAGCGGAGCTCCTATCGCTGACGCCGCACCGGACGACGCCGATGCGTCGAGTGATCCGGACGCGGAGCGACCGCTCGCGTGCAGCCCCACCGGGCTATGTGAGACGAGGCTCCCGACGTCGGACCTCGGCGAGCCGCTCTCGCTGCGCGGCGTCTGGGTCGTCGCGTCGAACGATGTTTGGAGCGTGAGCGCCCAAGGGCTCATCGTGCACTACGACGGAACGAGCTGGACGACGTCCCATCGGGCGAACCGTGCGCTCTACAGCATCTGGGGAACGGCAACCGACCAATGGGCCGGCGGCGAACAGGGCCTTTTGCTTCATCGGAGCGCCGGTGGCAGCTGGACGCGAGTCGAGACGAGCCACCTACAGCCGATCCACACCATCTACGGGAACGGCCCGAATGACGTCTGGTTCACGGGGCGTCTCGGCGAGCTCGACCACTTCGATGGAGCGAAGCTGACGCGTTTCTCTACCGGTCTTCCCGAGCTTCACATCACGACGATCTTTGGGCGTCCTGGTTTCGAGGTTTACGCGGCCGGCTATGTCGAAGGGCAGATGAACGACGTGGCGGTGTTCCAGGACGAGCCATACGTTTTTGAGCTCTCCTCCGCGGGGATTTCGCCGTTCAATACGTCACTGACCAATAACCTCGCATTCGTCCCGATCGCCGGCGTCGCGATCAACGCCACCGACGACGCTCCTCGGGTCGCTCTGTTTGGATACGAGCACCACTATGGAATGTTCATCTCCAGGTACTCCGCCTTCGGCAGAGATACTCCCGCGGTCATCGACTACACGATGGAGCCCCCGGTCGGCGTTGCCCCAGGACAGGAACCACCCCTTTTGCTTCCGCCTCCGACCCATCTAGCGTGGGGCAATGCGTCGGACGACGTTCGCATCATTCAGACCGTCGATCGTATCGTGCGATGGGATGGGACTGCTTTCAGGCGGGAACCGATCAATATGGGATACAGCTTCATTCCGCGCCCCGTCTACGGCATTCACGGCAATTCCGAGAACATGTGGATCGTCGGTGATGGCTTTGCACTCGAGGGGGCCACGCAGTGATCCATCGAAGCCCTTCTCGTCGGATCGGGTCTTGCGTGTACGGTGTTCTCGGCGCGGCGCTTCTGACGGCATGTTCGTCGTCAGACGTGACGCTCGCCAGCACGACGGAGACCGACGCAGGGGACGCGGGAGCCGTTCAGCAGGGTGACGTGCCCGGCGACGCAGGCGAGGAGGCCACGCTGTCGCCGCCGCCGCCCTACGACTTCGCGGTCAAGTGCAGCGAAAGCCCGTGCGTCACTCGAATCGCCGCGAGCGGCGGCAGGCATGCGTGCGCCGTTCTTCAGGACGGCACCGTTCGATGCTGGGGGGCCAATGTGTCGGGACAGCTCGGGACCGGCGCGAGCGACGCGGACCCAGCCCCCGATTACGACGCGACGCCGCGGCGGGTCGTCGGAATTTCGAACGCGACGACCGTCGCTGCGGCGGGCCACGGGGTTTCGGGCAGCTCGTGCGTCGTCTCGGGCGGAGGAGAGGTTGCCTGCTTCGGCGATAACGCGTGGGGACAGCTCGGTCGTGGTTCCGCCCCGTCGAACGCTCCACACCCCGATCCGACTGTCATCGACGGCCTTCGGGCGAAGTCCGTGACGCTTGCCGGCAAGTTCGCCCTGGCCGTCGGAACCGACGATCGCCTCTGGTCGTGGGGCACGAACGACTCCTTTCAACTCGCTCGGCAGCTCGAAGGCCCGCCCGCGGAGCCTTCGAG
>JAEXCN010000351.1 GCA_023402175.1 Pseudomonadota bacterium
TCCTTGGTCCCATGGGACGCAAGCTCTTGCGCGGTGCAAATCGCATGGGAGCAAGGCAGCTCTATCGTGAACGTCGATCCGCTGCCGGGCAGGCTCGCCGCCCGGACGTTGCCGCCGAGTCCCTGGACGAGCGTGCGCACGATGTAGAGCCCGAGACCGAGCCCACCGTACTCCCTCGAGGACACGGCGCGCTCGAATCGTTCGAAGATCCTCGGCAGGCGGTCCGGCGCGATGCCGATCCCGTGATCCGTCACCGTGAGCCGAGCGGTCCCGCGAGGCGCCTCCTCGACGGAAATCTCGATGGGCTTGCCCGCGCCGAACTTGATCGCGTTCGTCAGGAGGTTCGTCGCTATCTGCTCGAGCTTGCTTCGATCCCAGCGACCGACGACCGGGGCGAGTGCACTGAGCGTCACCTTGCAGTGTGCCCGAAGGAGATCCGTCTCGAACCGATGCACGACGTCCCGGACGGTGGCGACGAGGTCGACGTCTTCGATGTCGAAGTCGATGCGGCCGGCCTGGATCCGCGACACCTCGAGGAGCTCGTCGATGAGCCGGGTCAATCTGCCGATCTGGCGCTCGATGAGCGCGAATGTTCGGAGGGTGTTCTCGGGTGAAGGCGGCACGATCCCTCGAGTCAGGCCCTGCACCACCAGCTGGAGCGACGTGATGGGCGTGCGCAGCTCGTGCGAAGCGATGGACAGGAACTCGTCGCGTTCGTGGACGGCCGCTTGAAGTTGCTCTTGGCTTTCCAAGAGGCGGGCTTGCGTCTGCTCGAGGTGCTCGAGACTGTCGAGCAGCACGCGTCGTGCGCGCTCGGACTCCTCCAATCTCGCGCGCGACTCTGCAGCGAGTCGCGCGTCGAAGTTGGTCAGTACCTTCAGATCTGCCTGGATGACGTCGCGAAACTGCAATACGAGCCTCTGGTAGAGCTCGGTAAACGCATTTGCTTTGACGTCCAAGACGCAAATCGTGCCGAAGACATCGCCGCTCGGCCACGTGATTGGAAAGCCCAGATACGACACCATTCCGACCTCGAGGTCGGGATTGCAGTCCCATACAGGGTCGATTCGTGCGTCGGGGATGAGAAGAGGCGTTCGGCTCTTCATCACGTGTTCGCAGTAGAGCCCTGTGTCGAGGGCGTACGTCTCGCCAGGCCCGTACGGATTGCCCTTCGATTCGCTCGCGACGACGATCGCGAGTTTGGGTGGTACGAGCCGCACGATGAGCGACGCCGGGACCTGGACGATATCGGCGATCAAATTGACGATCTGCTGCCACTTGTGAGCGAGCTCTGGCGGAATCGTCGTCTCGTCACGAAGGGGCGAACGCGCCTCATCGCTCGTCGGCTCTACTGCTCCAATCACAAGCTCTGGTCCAGCCACTGGATTATCGAGAATCCAGATCCGGACCGAACCTTTGTCAATGCTGCGGCGACCGGTCGTGGACCTGCGCCGTACCTGCGCCGTATCAGGCCTCGCGGGGCAGGCTGACGACGAAGCACGCGCCTTCGCCGTCCTCGAGGCGGATGTCGCCACCGTGCTTGCGCGCGAGCTCACGCGCGATCGCGAGCCCGAGCCCTGCGCCGCGGGCTTCGGCGCGGGCTGCCGCCGAGCGCTGGAACGGCTCGAAGATGCGTGCTCGGTCGCCCGCGGGGACGCCTGGGCCCCTGTCGCGAACGCGGATCTCGATGCTTTCCGCGCCGTCGTCGTCGACCGCGAGGTGCACGACGCCGTCGGTTGGCGAATGGCGGATCGCGTTGTCGAGGAGGTTGCTCACGATACGCTCGATATCGGTCGCCGCCGCCCGCACGTTGCATGGGCGCGAGCTGCTCTCGATACGAACGCGCTTCTCCATCGCGAGCGGCCGGAGGGCCTCGGTCACGTCATGGAGGACGGCATCGACGGAGGCATGCTCGTCGGCCGCGGGGGGGGTTGCCTCTGCGCGGGCGAGCTCGAGGAGCTGGTCGGCGAGCCGTCCGAGGCGCCCGCTCGCTCGCGACGCGAACACGATCGACTGCCGGTATTCGTCGGCGGTCCGCTCCTTCCGGAGCGCCTGCTGCAGCTCCCCGTGGAGCGCAGCGAGCGGGGATCGGAGCTCGTGCGCGGCATGCGTGATGAAGCGACGCTGGTATTCGACGAGAGCCGCGAGCTTCCGCGCGATCGCGTCGACGTCGCTGCCGATCCTTCGAACGTCCTGCGCGGACACGTCCTCCGAGACGCGCGCGTCGACCTCGCCGGAGGCGATGCGCCGGAGCGTCTCCGCGATGCGCTGGTGCTCACGCATCGAGCGCTGGACGAGCCATCCCGTCGCGCCGACGGTCCAGGCGAGGGCGACCGCGAGCGAGATCGCCATCGCCTTCCGAAGGAATCGACTGTCGCCGTCGAGGTCCTCGCGCGAGGCCGCAACGAGCAGGCGCCGGTCGGGATAGCCAGGAATGGCGACCATGATGCCGCGAAGCTGCAGCTCACCGAACCAGAAGTCGAACGGGGTATCGACTTCCGCTTGCAGGTCTTCGAGCCCGGGCGGTGCGGCGCCGAAAGGATGCGTCGCGTTCACGACGCGACCTCGCTCGTCGTAGATGATCCCGTACTTGTCGAGCGTCCCGATGTCGCTCACCGGAGGGCCCGGATGCGGCGAGAACGAGAAGCGGTTCGCGGGCGCCTCTTCGGCCTCGGCACGCGCCACGGCGAGGAGCTCGGAGTCGAGCTGCCGCTCCTGGTAGCGATCGAGCACGAGGGAGATCACGGCGAAGCTGGCGCCGAGCGTCAGCAGCGTGAGCAGCGCCAAGAGCAACGTCATCCGCCAGCGGATGGTCATCGCGTGGTTCTCAGACGGAAGCCCTGACCGCGCACGGTCTCGATCATCCAGGCCGCGTCACCGAGCTTGTCGCGCAGTCGGCTCATCTGGACGTCGATGACGCCGGACCCGGGGTCGAACGCCATTCTCCAGACATCCGAGAGGAGCGTCTGGCGGGAGACACAGACGTCGGGCACGTCGGCGAGGCGCGCGAGCACCGCGAACTCGCGCGTCGTGAGCTCGAGGCGCTTGCCGTTGATGCGTGCGACGTGCTCGCGGCGATCCACCTCGAGCGCCCCGACGCGTACCGTAAAGTGCTGCGTCGCACGGCGATGGATTACGTCCACGCGCGCGAGCAGCTCGGCAACGTCGAAGGGCTTCGTCAGGTAGTCGTCTGCGCCGCTACGCAGCCCCGCCACCCGATCCTGCACTTCACCGCGCGCGGTCAGCATCAACGCAGGGATCGCCGGTCGTCGCGTCTGCAGACGCGAGCAGAGATCGAGCCCGTCGCCGTCCGGCAACATCCAGTCGATGACGGCGACGTCGAACGTCGCCTGCGAGAGCGCGTCCTCCGCTTCGCGGATCGTCCCGCAAGTCGTCACGACATGTCCCTCCTCGCGGAAGACGCGGGTCAGGAGCTCGGCGAGCTGGGCATCGTCCTCGACGAGGAGAACATCCACGAGCACAAGCTAGCGCGGCGGGTCAGAAATCGCAGCTTACGAGACCGTAAGAGGCCGGCGATGGCGGACGGCTGTGCTCCGCCGCCGAGGTCTGCGCCGGCGGGAACGCGCGCCGATGGCTGGGGCAGTCGAGGAAGAGCTCCCCCTGCGGCACGCCCGTTGCGACGCCTTGGGCGCAGAGAACGCGGAAACGAAGGAGCCGGACGTGAGGACGCTAGCCCTGCTGGTCGGTCTCGTGATGCTCGTCATCGGCGTGCTCGGGTTCATCGTCCCGGGCGCGACGTTGCTCCTCGCCCACGACGCAGCAACGCCCATTGGCCTGTACGTGGCGGGCATCGTTCGCGTCGCGATCGGGCTCGTGCTCTTGGCCGTCGCGCCGGTCTCGCGCTTTCCGGTCGCGATGCGTGTGCTCGGCGGATTCATCTTCCTCGCGGGCCTCGTAACGCCGCTGGTCGGCGTAGCCCGTGCGCGCACGATGGTCGACTGGTGGGCTGCGCAGGGGCCGGCGATCATGCGCCTCTGGTCGCTCGTGGCCGTCGCGCTCGGTGTCTTCGTCGCCCTTGCGTCGATGGACCGTCACGGAGCAGCGGTGCGTCGCGCACGAAGGGCCACCTGAGCCGGGTGCGAGGATGCGTCCGCCCGGACACGGGCGGTGTCGGTCCTGCCGCGAGGAATCGAGGGCGATTTTCGGACGAAGCAGAGAATCCCGGGTCGAATTCGACTCCCAGCGGGGCATGGTCCTTGGTACTTGGCCCAGCCGATGGATCTTCGTCTGCAGAAAGCTTTCCGGGCGCTTCGGCCGCGTCTGGTCGTCATGGCCACCCTCGTCGTGATCGCGGCGTGTTTCCCGGGCGCACGTGCGCCGAACGTCGCGCCGCAGCGGACGCTCGGCCTGAAGGCTGCCGAGATCGAAGGACCCACGCCGGCAGGGCCGTTCGCCGTCGTCTTCGCGGGGCCGAAGGGCGAGACCGCGAGCCCGAGCGAGGTGTCGATCGTCTTCAATCGGCCGCTCCGCCCGCTGGAGGTGGCCAGCGACACCGAAGAGACCGCACCGCCTGCGAAGATCACGGCAAAGGGAGGCAGCGCGCCTGCGGGCAAGTGGCGCTGGCTCGGCACGAGCGCGCTCGTCTTCGCACCGGAAAAGGCGCTGCCGCGTGCGACCGAGTGGGTCGTCACCGTGCCTGCCGCGACGAAGGCGCTCGACGGCTCGACGCTCAGCGAGGACTACACGTTCTCGTTCACCACGCCGCGTCCACAGGTGGTGCACTTCTCGCCGGGCGACGGCGCGTCCCACGTCGAGCCGAAACAGACGTTCGAGCTCCGGTTCAACCAACCCGTCGACCCGAAGGAGGTCGAGCGCGCGGCGAAGATCACCGCCTTCGGGAAGACGCCGATCGCGTTCACCGCATCGCGTCCGAAGACGGACGTCCCCATGCTCGTGAAGCTCACGCCGAAGGCCCCGTTGCCGCTCGACGCTCCGATCACTGTGTCGCTCGAGGTGATGCGAGGGATCGAAGGACCGCTCACGAGCAGCGAGTCGCAGGGGTGGAAGGTCCAGACGTACGGCCCGTTGGCCGTGTCGACGTTCGGCTGCTCGAAGACCGACAAGCAGCTCTGTTACCCGCACGGGACCCTGCATCTCGAGCTGTCGAACCGCGTCAGCATGAAGGACTTCAAGGCGCACGTCCGGATCGAGCCGCCGCTGCCGATCCGCTGGGGGAAGGGCAGCGACGGGGACGACGAAAAGAGGTCGTGGTTCAGTATTCCTGTCGACCTCCCGCCGGCGCGCTCCTTCCGCGTCGTGGTCACGCCGGGACTGCGGGACGAGTACGGTCAGGTCCTCGCACGCGAGCAGTCGACCACGATCCGGACCGACGACGAGACCCCGAGTGTCCGCATCGGGCTCGAGGGCGACGTCTTCGAGGCGGCGAAGGCCAAGGGCCGCGACGTGCCGGTCTCGTCGCTCAACGTCGATCGGTTCGAGCTCGTGTCCGGCGCGACCGACGAGCTCGGGCTCATGAAGCTCCTGCACCGCAACGCTCCGCCGGACGTGGCGTACGGCACGTTGAAGTCGCTGCCCGGCGCGAAGGTCGAGGACGTTCGTCCGGGCGCCGCGCGGAACGTGGCAGCGCTGAAGAACGTCTCCATCGACGGCCTGCTCGGCCCGAAAGGCAGAGGCTTCGTGTTCGTCGCGACGTCGGAGACGGCCGGCGGGCGCCCGGTCCGCGCCATCCGCGATGCGAGCGTGACCGATCTCGGCATCACCGCCAGGCTCTCGCGCTTCGGCAGTCTCGTGATGGTGACCAGGCTCTCCGACGGTAAGCCGGTTGCCGGAGCGACGGTCGCGGTGCGCGAGGAAGGCGGGCGGGAGGTGCTCGCCTTGCCGACGGACGCGCGCGGCATCGCGCTGGTTCCGGCCGACCGATTCCAGCCGGTGAAGCCCGACGGCGACCTCGACGATCGGTTCGTCCTCTTCGCCCGCTCGGGAGACGATTGGACGTACCGCCAGGTGAGGGACCTCGTCATGCGGGCCGAGGTGCCGTACCTCGATCTCGCGGCGAAGATGCCCGTCTTCGGGATGCTCTTCACCGATCGCGGAATCTACAAGGCCGGAGAGACGGTCCGCGTGAAGGGCGTGTTCCGCCAGAATCTGCCGAAGGGGATGGAGACGCCGCGTGGTCGTGAGATGACCCTGCGCGCGTACGACCCCGAAGGCGGGACGATGTTCGAGCACAAGGCCACGCTCGGCACGTTCGGAGAGCTCGCGGTCGACATCCCGATCCCGGCGACCTCGCGCCTCGGTCGCGTGCAGATCGAAGCGCTCACCGACGTGTCGAAGCGCAAAGAGGTCTCCGAGCCGAACGCCGCGACGTCGGTCGAGATCGCCGCGTATCGTCCAGCCGAGTTCAAGGTCTCGGTCGAGCCGAGCCAGCCGACGTTCATCCGCGGCGACAAGGGGTCGTTCGTCGCGCGCGGCGACTATCTCTTCGGCGCTCCGATGAGCGGCGGCAAGGTCCGCTGGAACGTCACGCGGAGCCGTGCGTCGTTCGCGCCGCCGAAGACGGAGGGCTTCGAGGTCGGGGACGACGCCTATCAATGGGCACTCTCGGACGCATCGCATCGAGGCGGCAGGATCCAGGGCGGTGACGGCGCGCTGAACGAGAAAGGCTCGTTCGAGGCGCCCGTCGCGCTCGCGTTGCCGAAGCAAGACGGTCCGGAGAACGTCACGTTCGAAGCGGAGATCGAGGATCTCTCGCGCCAAACAATCGCGAGCCAAGCGACCGCGCTCGTTCACCCGGCCGAGTTCTACGTCGCGCTCGAGCGACCGAAGGACATGTTCGTCTCCGCGGGCACGCCGCTGCGCGTGAAGGTCGCCGCCGTCGAGCCGTCCGGCACACGGCGCGCGGGCGTCGGCGTTCGCGTCGAGCTCATCGCACGCACGTGGGCGACGGCCACCCAGGCGATGGGGGACGAAGGCTTTCACTACGAGTCGCGCGTCGTCGACAAGGTCGTCGCCACGTGCGAGGCCAAGACGACGAACGACGTCGGCGGTTGCGATCTCACGCCGGCCGACGCGGGCTTCTACATCGTTCGTGCTCGCTCCACCGACAAGCGCGGGAACCCCGTCGCAGCGAGCTACGAAGTGTACGTCAGCGGCGATGCCGCGCGCGTCGCCTGGCCGGTTCGCGATGGCGTCAACCTCGAGCTCGTGACGGACAAGAAGTCGTACGAGGTCGGCGACAACGCAAAGGTCTTGATCAAGAGCCCGTATCAGGAGGCCGAAGCGCTCGTCACGATCGAGCGCCAGGGCATCCACGAGGAACGGCGCATGACGGTTCGCGGATCGATGCCGACCGTGAGCATCCCCGTGACCGCGGAGATGTGGCCGAACGTCTACGTCTCGGTCGAGCTCGTGAAGGGCCGCACGGCGACGCCCGCGTCCGATCCGAAGAAGGGCAAGGCCGTCGACGTCGGCGCGCCGAGCTACCGGATCGGCTGGGCCGCGATCGACGTGAACCCCGAGGCACGTCGGCTCAAGGTCGACGTGCGGCCGTCGAAGAAGGAGCTCCATCCCGGCGACGAGGTCGACGTCGATCTCGTGGTCACCGATCGCGCGGGGAAGGGAACGAAGGCCGACGTGGCCTTCTATGCCGTCGATGAGGGCGTCCTCATGCTGACGGGTTACAAGACGCCCGATCCGCTCCCGGTGTTCGCGGCGCGAAGGAACCTCAGCGTTGCTCCCATCGAGTCGCGCGACAACCTCGCTCGCATCGTCCGTCTCGGACGTGGCCCCGGCGAGGACAAGGGCGACGAGGGCGGTGGCGGTGGTGAAGGGGGGACGGCCGGGCGGCAGGACTTCCGCACGACGGCGTACTTCCAGCCGTCGGTCGTGACGAGCGCAGACGGCAAGGCGCACGTCCGGTTCAAGCTGCCCGATTCGCTGACGACGTTCCGCCTCATGGCCGTCGCGACGTCGGACACCGATCGCTTCGGATTCGGGCAGGAGTCGATCGTGACGAGCCGGCCTCTCATGGCACGTCCTGCGCTGCCACGCTTCTTCCGCGCGGGCGATGCGATGCAGGCCGGTGTCATCCTGACGTCGAAGAACCTCCCGGCACAGACCGTCGAGGTGAAGCTCGATGCGAAGGGTGTCGTCGTCCAGGGGGACGCGACGCGAAAGGTCGACGTGCCGGCGAACGGGTCCGTCGAGGTGCGCTGGTCGATCGGAGCGCCGAACGCCGGCAAAGCGGAGCTGGCGTTCCACGCACGCTCGCCGAGCGCACGCGACGACGTGGTCATCAAGCGCGACGTCCAGGTGCCGATCAGCCCGGAGGCCGTCGCTCTCTACGGCGACACCGAGAAGGCCGTCGCCGAGCAGCTCGGGAGCTTGAACGGAGTGCGTACCGACACCGGCGGGCTCGATCTGCGCGTCTCGTCGACAGCGCTCGTCGGCCTCGACAACGGCGTCGAGGCGCTCGTCGAATATCCCTACGGCTGCACCGAGCAGCTCACGAGCAAGATGGTGCCGCTCGTCGCGCTCGGTGATCTCGCGCGCGACTACGGCATCAAGCTGCCTGCGGACACGAACGGTGTCGTCGACACGACGGTCGCGGCGATCCTGAAGGCGCAGCGCGCGGACGGCGCGTTCGGCTTCTGGGCGGACTCGCCGAAGGCCGACCCGTGGCCGACCGCGTACGCGCTCTGGGGGCTGCATCTCGCGAAGGTGCGCGGCCGCCCGGTCCCGGACGCGGCGCTCGACGGCGCGACGCGATGGCTTCGCGATCGAATCGCCGCCTGTGGCCAGGACGATTCGGATGCCAAGCCGAAGAAGAAGCCGCGCGGGCGCGTCGATCGCTCGGAGTGCGGTGACGAAGACGTGATGCTCTCGCAGCAAGCGTTCGTCCTCGATGTCCTCGCGATGACGGGAAACCCTGACGCTGGCTACGCCTCGCGTCTGTTCGCAAAACGGGAGAAGATGCCGCTCTTCGCGCGTGCGCTCCTCGCCCATGCGATGACGCTGACGAAGATGTTGCCCGAGGACGCGAAGGAGCTCGTCCGCGACGTCGAGGCCCATATCCGCGTCACGCCGACCGGGGCGACGGTCGCCGAGAACCTCGGTGATCGCTACGCGCCGCTGCTCGACTCGGAGAACCGCACGACCGCGATCGTGCTCCGGACCCTCGTCACCGTAGACCCGAAGCATCCGCTCGCCGCGCGGCTCGCGAAGGGATTGCTCGCGGCGCGCCGCGGCGGCGCGTGGCGGTCGACCCAGGAAAACGCGTGGGCGCTGCTCGCGCTCGATGCGTACCGGAAGGCGCAGGAGAAGGACGTCCCCGACTTCGACGCGCGCGTCTTCGTCGGCGATCAGCAGGTCCTCGAAGCCTCGTTCCACGAGCGGACCGTCAAGGCGAAGTCGGCGAGCTTCAGCGCGGACAAGATCTTCGGGCGGAGCGGACAGAACCTCGCCTTCGAGGTCGACGGAAAGGGGCGCCTCTTCTACGAGGCGCGCCTGCGGTACGCGCGCACCGAGCTCCCGGCGCTCCCGATCGACCACGGGTTCTTCGTGAAGAAGCTCGTTCGATCGGTGAAGCCGGAGGCGCTCTCGGACGCGCTCCGGACGATCCCGCAGGCTTCCTCGTCGAGCGCGAGCGCAGGTGACATCGTCCTCGTCGATCTCTTGGTCGTCACGCCGAGCCCGCGTGAGCAGGTCGTGATCGACGATCCGCTGCCTGCGGGCCTCGAGCCGGTGCAGGCGAACCTCGCGACGACCGCGCGTGACCTCGCCGTCACGGAGCCCGGCGGCGAGGGCGACGAGGCCGATGCCGAGGAGGCGCGCGACATCGACCAGCGCGCCACCGGAAGCACGTTCCAGCCGTCCTGGTACCACCGCGAGATGCACGACGACCGGGTCCTCACGTTCGTCGATCGCATGGCTGCCGGCATGTACCACTACCGCTATCTCGCGCGCGCGACGACGGCGGGTCGGTTCGTCGTTCCGCCAACGCGTGCAGAATGCATGTACGAACCGGAGACGTTCGGTCGGACCAGCGCGACCGTCTTCGAGGTCAAGACGCCGTGAATCGGATTGTCGCGTTCGTGCGCCGCGTAGACGCGCGCTTCGAGGAGCGGCAGCCTGCGCCGCGCTTCGTTCGCTTGTCTCGTGCGCTCGGCGCGACGATGCTCGCCGCCGTCCTCTGGCTGTTCGTCGGTGCGGCCTTCACTCGGCTGCCCGCAGCACTGCAGGAGGGCGGCCGCTACGGCGCGTCGATCGTCTTCGTGGACCAGAACGGGGAGCTCCTCCGCGAGGTGCGCGCCGACGACTCCGCGCGTGCTGTCTGGGTCGCGCTCGACGACGTCGGCGACAACGTCGCGAATGCGGTCCTCGCCGCCGAGGACCGGCGGTTCGAGGAGCACGTCGGCGTCGACCCCGCGGCCACGGTGCGCGCCGTGGTGACGTCGATCGCGGCGGGCCGCGTCGTGTCGGGTGCCTCCACGATCACGATGCAGCTCGCGCGTCTCGTCGCGCCTCATCCGAGGACGTTCCGCGGCAAGCTCGGCGAGATGGCGATGGCCGTCCGGATCGAGGCGTCGCTGTCGAAGAAGCAGATCCTCGAGCAATACGTGAATCGCGCGCCGTTCGGGGAAGGCGTCCGCGGCATCGGCGCCGCGAGCCGATACTTCTTCGACAAGCCGCCGCGTGAGCTGTCGCTGGCCGAGGCGGCGACGCTCGCCGGCATCCCCCGCGGTCCGAGCTACTACTCGCTCGTCCGGCGGCCCGAGCGCGTGCTCGCGCGGCGCAACCGCATCCTCGATCGGATGGTCGCGGCACACATGATCTCGCGCGACGAGCATGCGCGCGCGAAGGCCGAGCCGCTCACGCTTCGGATCGGCAAGGGCGCGTTCGGCGCGCCTCACCTCGTCGACGCGCTGCTCATTGGGAGCCTCGACCCCGCGATCCCTGCGCTTCGCGGAAAGACTGCGCGCGTCGAGACGACGATCGATCGTGCGCTCCAGCGCGAGGTCGAGCTCGCCACGAGCGATGTGATCCGGCCGCTCGCGAAGCGCAACGTGACGGCCGCGAGCGTCCTCGTCGTCGACAACGCCACAGGCGACGTGCTCGCGTATGTCGGCTCGCCGCGGTGGGAAGACGAGGCGCACGGGGGAAAGAACGACGGCGTTCGCGCGCGTCGCCAGCCGGGGTCGACGCTGAAGCCGTTCGTCTACGGCCTCGCCATGGAGGATCTCGGCTGGACGCCGGCGACGGTGTTGCCCGACGTCGAGCTCCACCTCCCGACCGCGAACGGGACGTATTCGCCCCGCAACTACGACGAGCGATTCCACGGTCCGGTGCGCCTGCGTGAGGCGCTCGCGAATTCGTACAACGTTCCGGCGGTGTTCGCCGCGACCGAGGTCGGTGTCGCGCGCGTGCTCGGTCGCCTGCGCGACGTCGGGCTCGGCACGCTCTCCGAGACGCCCGAGTTCTACGGTCCGGCCATCGCGCTCGGGGACGGGGAGATCCGGCTCTACGATCTCGTCGGCGCCTACGCAGCCATCGCGCGTGGGGGGCTGCATCGTCCGCTCCGCGCGGTGCGCTCGGCCGATGGAGTCGTCGTGCCCGCAGCAAAGGAGGGGCGGCGGGTGATGCCGGAGTCGTATGCGGCGATGCTCGGCGACATCCTCCGCGATCGAAGTGCGCGCGTCGCCGCCTTCGGCGAGCACACCGCGCTCGACCTGCCGTTCGAGGTGGCGGCGAAGACCGGGACGTCGAAGGGCTACCGCGACAACTGGACCGTGGGGTTCACGCGCGAGGTCACCGTCGGCGTGTGGGTCGGCAACTTCGACGGGAGCGCCATGACGAAGGTGAGCGGGATCACCGGCGCGGCGCCGCTGTTCGCGACGGTGATGGAGGCGGCGATGCGGAGGGTCGCGGGTCGATCCGCCGACGCGAGCTCCGAGCCGAGCGTCGCGACGTCGTCCGGGGACGCGGACGACGACGAACACGAGCAGGAGCACGCGCGCGAGGGGCTCGTTCGGAGGAAGGTCTGTGCGCTCTCGGGCGGCCTCCCGGGATCGGGATGCACGCACGTCGTCGCCGAGCTCTTGCCGAGAGGCGCTCGACTCACCGATTGCGCGATGCACGAGAGCGTGAAGATCGACATCCGGAACGGGCTCCTCGCGACGCCGCAGTGTCCGGCTCGCTTCGTCGCGGAGCGCACGTTCGAGCGCTTCGACGGCGCGTTTGCGTCATGGGCCCACGCCGCCGGAAGAACGGGCGCGCCCGTCGAGACGTCACCGCTGTGCGGAGGCGGGCGCGAGCACCCGCGCGTCCGCGAAGGCGATGTCGCGATTCGTTACCCGCACGACGGCGCGCGCTTCGTGCTCGATCCGGACCGTCCTCGTTCTGCGCAGGCGATCCCGCTGAAGGTGGATGCTCCAGCCGCGGAGACGGTCGCGCTCTTCGTCGACGGTCGCCTCGCGGGACGCGGCACGGCGGGCGCTCCGGTCTACTGGTCGCTCGAGCGGGGCGAGCACACGATCGTGGCGGAGACGAGCGGGCGGCGGAGCGAGGCCGTGAGCATCGTCGTCGAGTGAGATCGAGCGCGCACGGCGAGCGTCCGCGCCTCCGGCGACGTCACGATCCAGCCGGCGAGGTGCGTCAGCGTCTCGATGACGACGAACCTAGTGAGGCGCGGCCGCCTGCTCGGCGCTCGGCCCGCCGTCGAGGGCGAGCGCGGAGACGACCATCTCCGCGCTCTGCGCTCCGCTCGTGCGGTTCGTCTCCCGTCCGCCGTCGAAGCGGACGAGCGTCGGGATCCCTCGGACGCGGTAGCGGCCCGCGAGCTCCGAGAAGTCATCGCTGTTCACCTTCAAGACGATCACGCGTCCCGCGTACTGCGACGCGACCTTCTTCAGCTCGGGCGCGATCATGTGGCACGGCGCGCACCACGCTGCCCAGAAGTCGACCACGAGGGGTAGCGGCGACTCACGGACGAGCTCGTCGAACGACGCCTCGTCCTTCACGTCGTACGGGTGCTCGAGCGGGAGGATCGACGTCTTGCATGCTGCGCAGCGAGCACGAGCATCGAGACGCGAGGCGGGGATACGGTTGTCACGACCGCAAGCCGAACAGGTAGTGATCATCGCGTGCTCCTGGCTTCGCTCGCAGGGTAATCACGCGCTCCCGTCGATGCTCGGCCGCGGTTCGCGTCGCCAGATCAGGTCCGAGCACGGCCGCTCCGCCGGCGGCGGACCAGAGCAAGCGCGGCCAGAGCGAAGACCGAAGACGCCGACGCTGGGGCAGCGCTGCGGCTCATCGTGCATCCGGAGTCGCCACCGCCGCCGTCGCCATTCGAGTCTCCGCCGTCGTCGAACGGAACGCTCGGATCGCCCGAGCTGCCGGGTGTTCCAGTTGAGCCCGAGCTCCCTGGCGCTCCCGAGGAGCCCGAGCTGCCGGGCGTCCCGCCCGAGCCCGACGCTCCGGACGAGGACGCGCCGCAACCCGCGATCGGCGCATGCGTGCAGCCGGACGTCGCCGAGCACGCGTCGGTGGTGCAGGGATCGCCGTCGTCGCAGCTGCCGCACCCGGTGCACGAGGTCGCGCCGGGCGTCGGCGCATACGTGCCCGCAGCGCACTCGGTGCAGGCGGTGTCGGCCGTCGTCGTGCACGCCGCCGACGCATAGGTGCCCGCCGCGCAGATGGTGCACGCCTGACAGGCTCCTCCGGCGTTCAGGAAGAAACCGACCGGGCAAGTCCCGCACTGCGAAGGTGCAGGGCCGGAGCACGTCATGCAGCTCGGGTCGCACGCGGAGCAGACCGTGTTGGTCGTCGCGGTGCATGCCGCGGACGGGTACGTGCCCGGACCGCACGTGGTGCACGTGGTGCACGCGCCGCCGGAGAGGTACTTGCCTGCCGTGCAGCTCGTGCACGCGGCCGTGCCCGGACCCGAGCATGTCGCGCACGAAGCGTCGCACGGATTGCAGACCGTGTTCGTCGTGGTCGTGCACGCGGCCGAGAGATACGTCCCGCTCGGGCAAGAG
>JAEXCN010000384.1 GCA_023402175.1 Pseudomonadota bacterium
TCCCCAAGGAGCGCGCAGGCGCTTGTGATGCACGGCGCTCGGACGCGGACGACGGACGCGCAGGCAGCGCTGCCGAGCGTGGGCGCGGCGACGGCGCGTCGTCCCTCGCCGCGGGCGCCGGGGTCGAGGTTGGCAGGTCGTTCACGGCGATGGATGGCACCGCGTCGATCGCCGGACGTTCAGCGGAGGGCGACGGAGGCGCCATCACGGTCGGCGCCGGCGCGACGTCCGACGGCGGCTCCGAGATGCTCTCGGCGGATTGCCGGCCGAGGAGCGCGCCGGTGACGGCGAGGCACGAGATGCCCGCGAGTGCGGTCCATCCCCATCGCCGGAGGCCGCTGGTCGCGAGCTCGGCATGGGACTGTGCACCCGCGGCGAGCTTTCGATGCAAGCTCTGCAGCGCATCGGGCCTTGGTTCAAGCCGCTGTGCATCGGCGACGAGCTTCGCGAAGAGCTCGTTCTCTTCCACGAGCGGACGACGCTCGTTCATCGCCCACCTCGCATTCTCATCTGCATTCTCTTCAAGCGTTCTTCGAACTTGTCTCGCCCTCGGCGGACGCGCGAGGTGGCGGTCCCGAGGGGGACCCCGAGCACCGCTGCAATTTCCGGCATGGACAGACCTTCGATCTCGGAGAGGACGAACGCCGATCGAAGTTCGTCCGTCAGGCCTTGGAGGAGGACGAGCAGGAGGTCCTGCTCCTGCTTCTTGCCGAGCACGTCCTCGGGGGTAGTGTCGTGCGTGGGCTCGAGGGACTCGTCGTCGGGATCCGCCGCGAGCTCTTCGTGCCTGTATTTCCGCCGCAACGCGCGCGCGACATGGACTGCGGTGCTGAAGAGGAACGCCTTTTCGGATCCCGGGCGAATCTTCTCGAGCTTGCGCGCGACGACGAGGAACACTTCCTGAGTCGCGTCGTCGAGCGCGTCGAAGCGAACGCCGAGGGTACGAAGGAACCGCCACACGCTCGAAAAATGAGCGGTCGCGACCTCGTGCTGGCGATCTTCGGCGCGGCTCCTCGACATGCTCGGCAGAGTGGATTCACTCCCGGCGAGCGAGGACGAAACGACCGTCATGGTCGTGAACGCCGGGTGAGGCCACAATCGATCAACTTTTCTCAGAACCGCCAGCCGATGCCCACACCAAGGGAGAATCCGACCGCCGGCGCTCGGCTCACCAGCCCATCGGGCGCGATTCGCAGCCGGTCTCGCCTCCGCGGAACCCACGACCCTCCGGCCAGCTCGGCGAAGAAATTCGGATGAGCTTGCCACCGGAGGGCGGCGAGCCCTCCGTAGTCGAGCCAGAGGCGCCGCGTCCGCTCCGCGCCGGGGATGTCGAGCGGCATTGCCGAGAGCTCCCCGACGTTTGCACCCAGGCACGCCTCGGCCGAAAAGAGCGACGCGAACACGAGACGGGTCGGGCAGGCTTCGATGTGTCCCGCGGCCCAGTCGATCTCCACGCGCGCCTCGCCGACGCTGGCGGTCCGCGTGAAGCTCTTCCGGAAGCCCGCGCGCACGACGGGCCGGAACCACGGAACGGCGTGGCTCGTGCGCTCGGCTTCGAGCTCGACGAAAGCATCGATCACGGCGAGGACCGCCGACACCGCCGTCGTGCCCTCGATTCGACTTCCGACGGCGACCTTCAGGCGCGGTCCGGCGGCGCCGGCGCTCGACGCGGGAATCGTCCGTCTGTCGGACACGACGGTTGCCTTCGAGTCAGCTGGAGCCGGGGTCGAAGAGGGGGGCGCGGCGGCCGGAGCATCGGTATCTTGGACGCCGGCCGGGCGCGGTGGCTCCTCGCCGACGGCGATGCTTGCTCGGGGATCGATCGCAAGCGCGACCGTGATCGCGAGAGCGAGCGCCACGTCTTCGCAGCTGTCGCCGGTGACCTCGCGCCCGACCGTGGTTCCGTTCGGGGCTCGGACGTCGAAGCGCCCAACGTACGCTCCATCACGCCGTTCCGCGCGGAGACGAAAGTGCCTCGTATCGTCGCGTCCGTCCGAGAGCGTCCACTTCGCCGTGTATCCGGCGATCTGCCGCAAAACCTGCTCTCTGGAGGGACACTCCGGCGGCGCCGCGTAGTCGAAGGCAATGGGCTCGAGCGGTCCTTCGGCGCGGGCGTCCAGGGGCATGCCCACAAGGACGATGCCGATCACGGCGGTCGCGCACGAGGCTCGGAACGCCCTCCACCGCGCCACCGCTCTCACGAAGACGCGAAGCTATCGCGCGCGCGCGTTCGATGCCAGACGCTCGGCGACCCTTTCGGGCCCCGAGCGCTGTTCCCGAACCAGCTTCGGACGGCCCTCAGGCCGGGCGGCGCGCCTTGTAGAGCGTGATGAGCCCGTTCGTCGACGCGTCGTGCGACGTCACGCTTCCCGCCGCGGCGAGCTCGGGAAGGATCTTGTTCGCGAGCTGCTTTCCGAGCTCGACGCCCCACTGATCGAAGCTGTTGATGTTCCAGACGATGCCCTGGACGAAGATCTTGTGCTCGTACGCCGCCGTCAGCGCGCCGAGCGTCCGGGGGGTGAATTTCTGCACGAGGATCGAGCTCGTCGGGCGGTTTCCGGGGAAGACCTTGTGCGGGGTGAGCATCTCGATGCGGTCCTTCGGCGTCCCGGAAGCCGCGAGCTCCGCGCGTGCCTCTTCTTCCGTCTTGCCGCGCATCAGCGCCTCGGTCTGCGCGAAGAAGTTCGCCAGCAGGATCTCGTGATGTTTGCCGATGGGGTTGTGCGTCTCGATCGGCGCGATGAAGTCGCACGGGACGAGGCGCGTGCCCTGATGGATGAGCTGATAGAACGCGTGCTGTCCGTTCGTCCCGGGCTCGCCCCAGATGATCGGCCCGGTGGTGTAGTCGGTGATCGTCCTGCCGTGACGGTCGACCCGCTTACCGTTCGACTCCATGTCCCCCTGCTGGAAGTAGGCCGGGAAGCGATGGAGGTACTGATCGTAAGGGAGGATCGCGTGTGACTCGGCGCCGAAGAAGCACGCGTACCAGACGCCGAGCATCGCCATCAGCACCGGCAGGTTCTTCTCGAGCGGCGTGGTCCGAAAGTGCTCATCCATCTCGAAGGCGCCGACGAGCAGGTCCTCGAAGTCATCCATGCCGATCATGAGCGCGATCGAAAGACCGATCGCGCTCCACAGCGAATAGCGCCCGCCGACCCAGTCCCAGAACGGGAACATGTTCTCGGGGTCGATGCCGAACGCGCGGACCTCTTTTTCGTTGGTCGAGAGCGCGACGAAGTGCTTTGCGACGGCGCTGTCGTCGAAGCCCGGCTGCTTCACGAGCCACGCGCGCGCGGTCCGGGCATTCGTCAGCGTCTCCTGCGTCGTGAACGTCTTCGACGCCACGATGAACAGGGTGCGCTCCGGATCGACGGCGCGAAGCGTCTCGGCGATGTGGGTCCCGTCGACGTTCGAGACGAAGTGCGGGTGGAGATCGCGCTTCCAGTACGGCCGGAGCGCCTCGGTCACCATCACCGGTCCGAGATCGGATCCGCCGATGCCGATGTTGACGATGTGCGTGATGGACTTGCCCGTGTGCCCTCGCCAGTCGCCGGAGCGGACGCGATCGCTGAACGCGCGCATCTTCGCGAGCACGGCGCGGACGTCGGGCATCACGTCCTTGCCGTCGACGAGGATCGGACGGGTCGAGCGATTGCGCAGGGCGACGTGGAGAACGGGGCGGTCCTCGGTGAAGTTGATGCGCTCGCCGGCGAACATCCGATCGCGCCACTTCTCGACGTCCGCCTGACGCGCGAGCCCGAGGAGGAGCTTCATCGTCTCCTCGGTGATGCGGTGCTTCGAGTAGTCGAGGAACACTCCGCACGCCTCGTGCGAGAAGCGGCTGAACCGGTTCGGATCTTTCGCGAACAGGTCGCGCATGTGGACCGGGGAGATCTCCTCCTGGTGCTTCGAGAGGGCCTGCCACGCGGGTGAGGAGGTGAGGGGGCTCGGGCTCGTCATGTGTCGCGTGCGAGCATAATCTGCTGCGCGCGCGTGAGGAACCGTGGCCGAGCTCTCGAGGGCGAGGCGATCTGCCCCAGACGAAGAGACGATGCTAGGCTCGCTGGCCGCATGGACGGCGCTGCGACGGAGCCTTTCGCGAAGGCGACCACAGAGCTCTCGATCCGCTGCAAGGGTCTCCAGAAGACGTACGAGGACGTCGTCGCCGTGAACGGCCTCGATCTCGAGGTGCGCGTCGGCGAGTGCTTCGGCCTGCTCGGACCGAACGGCGCCGGGAAGACGACGACGGTCGAGATCCTCGAAGGTCTCCTCCAGCCCTCCGGGGGAACCGTCGAGATCCTCGGCAAGCGCTGGGAGACCGACGAGCGATGGCTGCGTGAGCGCCTCGGCGTCTCGCTCCAGCAGACGAACCTGCCCGACAAGCTGACCGTCCGCGAGACGATCAAGCTGTTTCGATCGTTCTTCACGGAAGGCCGCGACGTCGACGCGACGATCGATCTCGTCGCGCTGCGCGAGAAGGAGCACGCGAAGTACGACACGCTCTCGGGTGGGCAACGGCAGCGACTCGCCGTCGCTTGCGCGCTCGTCGGCGATCCGAAGCTCCTCTTCCTCGACGAGCCGACGACCGGGCTCGATCCGCAGTCACGCCGCATGCTCTGGGACGTCGTGCTCGCATTCAAGGAGCAGGGCGGCAGCGTCCTGTTGACGACGCACTACATGGATGAAGCCGAACGCTTGTGCGACCGCGTCGGCGTCATCGATCACGGGAAAATGATCGCGCTCGGGACGCCGAAGCAGCTCATCGACTCGCTCGGCGGCAGCCAGATCGTCGAGATCACGCTGGCAGCTGCGCCCGCCGAAGAGAGCGCGCGCGACGCGCTCGCTGCGGCGCTCGGCGTGCTGCCCGGCGTGAAGGCAGCGCGCTTCCTCTCCGGCCGCGTCGTGCTCACGGTCGAGTATCTGCACGTCGCGCTTCCCGCGGTGCTCGCGGCGCTCGACGAGCGTCGCCTCGAGCTCGCCAACCTCTCGACCCACCACGCGACGCTCGAGGACGTCTTCGTCACGCTCACGGGGAGGGCTCTCCGCGAATGAGCAATGCAGCGGTGAGCCCGCAGCGCGCACGCTTGAACGCGATCATCGAGCTCGCGCTCTCGCGGTTCCGGCTGTTCTATCGCGAGCCAGGGACGATGTTCTGGACGTTCGGGTTCCCGCTCGTCATCTCGATCGTCCTCGGAATCGCCTTCCGCAATCGCGATCCGGAGCCCGTCGTCGTTGCCGTCGAGTCTGCCTCGGCCGCGACGCTCGCGCGCGCGGAGCACGCGAAGGAGATCCTCGCGAAGGCCGAGGACGTGAAGGTGAAGATCCTCTCGCCGGAGGAGGCGAACGCGGACCTACGGACAGGCAAGGTGAGCCTCGTCGTCTCCCCCGAAGGTGACGGAAGCTACGCCTACCGTTTCGATCCGACGCGGCCAGAGAGCCGCCTCGCGCGCTCGGTGACGGACGATGTGCTCCAGCGCGGCGAGGGACGGAAGGACGCCTATGCGCCGGTCGCGAAGATCGTGACCGAGCCGGGCTCCCGCTACATCGATTTCTTGATCCCTGGGCTCGTCGGGCTCGGGCTCATGTCGACGGGGCTCTGGGGCATCGGCTTCTCGCTCGCCGAGATGCGGACGAAGAAGCTGATCAAGCGGCTCACGGCGACGCCGATGCGCCGGAGCGACTTCTTGCTCTCGTTCCTCCTCGTGCGCGCGGTCCTCCTTCCAATCGAGCTCACGCCGCTGCTCGTCTTCTCGCGTGTCATCTTCGACGTCGGCGTACGCGGCAGCATCCTGACGCTCGCGCTGACGGCGCTCGTCGGCGGGCTCACGTTCGCGGTGATGGGCCTCTTCCTCGCATGCCGCGCGGAGAACCCGCAGATCGTGAGCGGGCTCATCAACGTCGTCTCGTTCCCGATGTACCTCTGCTCGGGCGTCTTCTTCTCGTCGGCGCGCTTTCCCGATGCGGTGCAGCCCGTGATCCGCTTCCTACCGCTCACCGCGCTCAACGATGCGCTCCGAGCGGTGATGATCGACGGCGCCTCGCTGACGGACGTGGGCGGCAAGATCGCGACCTGCGGGATCTGGGGCGCCGTTTCCTTCGTGCTCGCCATCCGCTTGTTCAAATGGCGCTAGCAACGACGTCGATCAGTCCGGGTCCTTCGACAGCGACTCGATCGGCGCGGGCAGCGGCTCCGCGGTCGGCGTTTCCGCGGCCGTGCTCGCCGCAGCCGGAGGCTTCGGTCGCGGCTTGGGACGCGTCTTCTTCGGAGGCGGAGCGCTCGACGACGGCGTGATGCTCGCGCTGCTCGCCGGCGGCGACGCGACGTACGCGCTCGGAGTGACGGACGGAGCCGAGCTCGCGGCTTCGGCGGGTACGGAGACCGACGGCGCCGCAGAGGTGGGCGCGGGAGCAGTCGCCGCAGGAGCCGCTCCTTGATTCACGATCGCGGCGCGCTGTCGGACGACGATCGTGTACGTCGTCACGCCCGCGACGATGCCGATGAGGATCGGCACGAGGACACGGAACGCTCCGCTCGACTTCTGCTCCGTGGGGACGATCGTGGCGAGCAGCGGTCCTGGGTTCTCCGGCGTCACCGACGGCGGCCCGCCTGCGGGATGCGGCGTTCCCGCGGGCGGAGGCGCAGAGCCCTGCGCGAGCGGCACGGTGGAAGCGAACTTCGGCGGGATCTTCGATCCATCGTCCGGAACGAAGCCCGTGTTCGCGAGCGCAGCGCGGAAGAGCGCGGCTGCATCGGCTTCCGACTGCCCCTCGGGCACGAGCGGCGGGAGTGGGCGGTCGGCGGTCGACGCGTCGGATCGATCCGGAACCGCAGGAGCCGGCGGAGCCGGTTGGGGCATGCGCTCGGTCGTCGGCACGGGCTCGGCAGGTCGCCGAAGCGAGAAGACCGGGTCGTTCCTGAGCGAGAACGTCGGGTCCTCGCTCATCGCCATCGACGGCGGGACGTCGCGCTGCGTGACCGGCGGGGCGCTCGTGAAGACGTCGTCGCCGGTCGGGTAGAGGGGATCGAGGCCGTGCAACGGTCCTCGCTTCGCCGTACTGTCGTCGAACGACGCGTCGCGCGAGCCCCACGACTGCGTCGTCGTGAGCGAGCGTCCGGCCAGCGTCGGCTCGTCGTCGCGCTCCGGCGTCCGACGCGTCGGGACCGGCGGTGGATGGACCTCGTCGGGGGGCTCGAGCTGCGCGCCGCCGGAGCCGTCGAGCGACATCCTTGCCCACCGAAGGGCCTCGCGCATCGCGTTCGCGTCCGCCCAGCGCTCGGCCTTGTCGAACGCGAGCGCTCGATCGATCACGGACGCGACCGCGCGCGGAACGTCGGGCACGACGTCGCGGATCGGTCGTGCCGGCGTCCGTGCCGTCGCGATGAGCTTCGTCTTCGCATCGCCCCCGAGGTGCACCGACTCGCCTGCGATGACGGTGAAGAGGGTCGCGCCGACGCTCCAGATGTCGCTCCGCGCATCGACCTGTTCACGCCGCCCGAGCGCCTGCTCGGGAGACATGAACGCGGGCGTGCCGAGCACCATCCCGACGCCGGTCATGTCGCTCGAGCTACGTCCGTCGTTGAAGCGCGCCACACCGAAGTCGAGGAGCTTGACCTCGTTCTTCCGCGTGATGAACACGTTCTCGGGCTTGAGATCGCGGTGGAGCACCTCGTGGTCGTGCGCCGCCGACAGGACGTCGAGCATCGCGTCCGTGATCTGCAGCGCCTCGCCGAGCGGGATCTTGCCGCCCATCCTCTGCCGGCGCTCCTCGAGGTTCTCTCCTTCGAGCAGCTCCATGACGATGAACACGCAGCCGTCCTCGGCGACGTCGTCGTCGATCGCCCGCACGACACCGGGATGCCCGATCGCGTTCGCAAAATAGCCCTCGCGACGGAAGCGCTCCGCCATCGCTGGATCGCGCGCGAGCTCCCTGTGCAGGATCTTGAGCGCGACCCTGCTCCCGTTCCGGTGCGTGGCCGCGTAGACGTTCGCCATCGAACCCGTGGCGATGAACGCATCGATCCGGTACTTGTCCCGGATCATCGTTCCCACGCGGCGGTGCGCTCGCTGTCCCGGCCCCTCCGCCAACGTCTAGCCTCCTCCTCGCTCCCACACTCATCGTACCATCCGACGCCCATGAGAGTGCACCTCGTCGACGGCACATTCGAGCTCTTCCGGGCCCACTTCGCGCCGAGGCCGTCCAAGGTGGTCTCCGGCGTCGACGTAAAGGCGACCGCTGGGGTCGTCGGGTCGATGCTTGCGCTCCTCGAAGATCGCAACGAGGCGGTGACTCACCTCGCGATCGCATTCGACAACCCGATCATCAGCTTCCGTAACGAGCTGTTCGACGGGTACAAGACGGACGAGGGGATCCCGCCCTCGCTGCGCGCGCAGTTCGATCTCGTCGAGGTCGCCGCGAAAGCGCTCGGGATCGTGGTCTGGTCGATGGATCGCTGGGAGGCGGACGACGCGCTCGCGACCGCGGCGACGCGCTTCGCCGGACCCGACGTCCAGGTCCGCATCCTCACGCCCGACAAGGACCTCGGCCAGGTGCTCTCGGGTGATCGCATCGTCCAGATCGACCGGATCCGGCGCAAGCTCATCGACGAGCCCGCGATGCGCGAGCGCCGCGGGGTCGCGCCGAAGAGCATCCCCGATCTGCTCGCTCTGACGGGCGACTCGTCCGACGGGATCCCGGGGCTCCCCGGGTTCGGCGAGAAGTCCTCCGCCGCGCTCCTCGCGCGCTACGAGACGATCGAGGCGATCCCCGATGACGCGAGCGCGTGGGACGTGAAGGTCACCGGCGCGCCGCGCCTCGCTGCGACGCTGGCCTCGATGCGGGAAGAGGCGCTCCTCTACAAGAGGCTCGCGACGCTCGTCTGCGACGTGCCGCTGCGCGAGTCGCTCGCCGATCTCGAGTACAAAGGCGCGCTGCGCGGCCCGTTCCAGGAGCTTTGTGCGCGACTCGAGATCAACCCGCGCTGGACGCGCTTCCGTGACTGACCAGCGAAGCGCGCCCGCTTTCAGAACGTGACGCCGTAGACGTCGCGGAAGCGGATGTACGGCTCGCGGTTCGGATCGACATCGGCGAGGCCGACACGAAGCGAGACGGTCTCGCCGTCACCCCACGGCCACCAGAGTCCGTAGACGAGCAGACCGTTGACCGGGCCCGTCGACAACGCGAGCTGCCCCTGGCGGATGCCGCCGGCGCGCTCGACGACGTCGCGCAGCTGCTGAGGAGCGCGCACGAGCGTCGCGGCCGTCCACTCGTTCGAGAGCGCCATCTGAGAGGCCCTGCGCGCAGCGGGCTCCTGCTCGGTCGTGAAGGAAGACGTCACGCAGAGCAGGCGCGGGTCCCAGCTCCAGCCACGCGTGGGCCAGGAAGCTTTCATGCGTCCGAGACTGTCGAACACCGGCTGCCACGCGTCGTTCCAACCACGAATGGTCATGGTCCGGAGTGTAGACCAGTTCTCGAGGGCCACACCGACGATCGTGAGGGCAAAATCCCGGCCCGACCGAGCAGGGCCGGTTCAGTAAGGGACGTCAGTAAGCGACAATCGGGCCCTTCGCGAGACCGCCGTTCGGCGCGCGTGCGTAGAGCCGGAGGAAGCTGCCGGGCTTCAGGTTGCCCGTGTTCGGGACGTACAGCTTCAGCTGGTGCGTCCCCGGTGAGAGATTGCCGAGCGTGCCGCCTTCGCCGTTGATGAACTTTCCGTCCTCGACGACGGCGATCCAAACGGTGAGTCGTCCGACGTCGACGACGCTTCCGAGCTCGCTCGGCAGCTCCTCGTGACCGTTGATCGTGTCGGCGCGGAAGCCGTAATACGGGTCGCCCTTCTCGGACGTCGTCACGATGTAGAGCGCGTCCGCAGGGCCATCGACCGTCGCGCGAAAGACGAGATCGCGGTTGCCGTCGGGCTGGATGCCACCATCGCGCATCGCGATCTTGTCGACGTTGAGGTTCTCGATGTCGACCGAGAACGCGGTCACCTTCGTCGAGTCGGGCGGCACCGGCGGCGTGTCCCCGCGCGCCTTGCGCGAAGGCCCAGCGCCGGCAGCCGCCGGGTCCTGGGCCGGCCCACACGCCCCGAGCGCGAGAACGGTGAGAAACATCGTCAGAGCCGCACGCATCACGGATCTTCTACATGGACCCGCCGCCGCTCGACAACGAGTGTGAACATCGCCCTCCCAACTCGTGCTCGTGCTCGTGCTCGTGCTCGTACTCGTACTCGTACTGGTCTTCGTACTCGTGCTCGAAGCGCGATCTCCCAGCCGCGACAGGATGCTTACGATCGTGTGAACATCACCGAGCCGCCGCGTCCGGCCCTGGATCGTCCATCCGGCCACGAGCACGCGGTCTACAATCGACGGTGATGAGGTCACTCCTGCCTGCGCCGTCGTCCTTCATCGATCCGGCGACGGGCGCGCCCGCGTTCGGGTCTTACGTCGGGCCGCTACCGCCCGTGGAGCTCGGAACCGGGCTCGTCGACCGTGCGCTCCGGCGGAAGAAATGGGTCTGGCTCGCCGTGGCGGCGGAAGAGTGCTGGATCGCGCTTGCCGTCGTGCGCATGGGGTATGCGACGAACGCGTTCGCGTACGTGTTCGATCGCCCCGCGCGTCGCATGCTCGTCGATCGAACCGTCGTGGCGCCGCCTGGCGCGGCGAAGATCGCCGACGACCCGCATGCGCTCGGCACGCTCGCCACCTTCGCGTTCGGGCGCTCGAGCGTGGTCCTCGAGCGGCGAGCGCACGGAAGCGCGGTGTCCTGCGAGCTCCGCGCGCGCTTTCGCGATCTCGACATCGACCTCGCATTCGACGAGACATCCGCGCCGCCGCCCGTCGCGGCGATCGCGAAGCTCGGTCCTTCGCTCGCGTCGGCGACCGAGAAGCGTGTGCTCGCGAAGGCCCGCGGCAGCCTCGTCGCATCGGGCCGGCGGATCGCGCTCCACGGCGCGGTGGCGGGCTACGACTACACGCACGGCCTCATGCCGCGTCACACGCGCTGGAAGTGGGCATTCGCGATGGGCCGGGCGAAGGACGGCGAGCCGATCGCGTTCAACGTCGTCCAGGGCTTCGTCGGCGAGGCCGAGTGCGCCGCGTTCCGGATGAACGGCACGTTCCCGCTGTCGGAGCCGAGGTTCGACTTCGACGCGAAGCGGCCAGAGCGCCCATGGCGGCTCGTCGGCGACGGGATCGATCTCGAGTTCGACGTCGGCGCGGTGCACGCGCAGCGCACGAACCTCGTCTTCGTGCGGTCGCGTTTCCTTCAGCCGGCCGGCTTCTTCCGCGGCATCCTGCGCGTCGGCGACCGCGACGTCGAGCTCGACGGTGTGCCCGGCGTGGTCGAGGATCAGGACGTCGTCTGGTAGGGCAGCGGGCTGCTGACGGGAGATCGCGCGCCTTGTAGAGTGTCGGCATATGGCCGAGCCGAGCGCGAAGACGCAGGAGCTACCGCGCGTTCTGACGCTTCGCGACGCCACGATGCTGGTCGTCTCGTCCGTCATCGGCGTCGGCATCTTCCTCACGCCGGGCGACGTCGCGAAGGAGTTCCCGAGCGCGAGCTCGTTCTTCCTCGCGTGGCTCCTCGGCGGAGCGCTCGCTCTCGCCGGCGCGCTCGCGAACGCGGAGCTCGGCGCGATGTTCCCGAAGGCGGGCGGCAACTACGTCTACCTGACCGCCGCGTACCATCCGATGGCCGGCTTCATGGTCGGGTGGCTGTCGTTCTTCGCGATCTTCGCGGGCACGGTGGCGACGCTCGCCATCGGGTTCACGATCTCGTTGTCGAGCCTCGTCACGCTCACGCCGATCGCGAAGACGGGCGTCGCGATCGCGGTGATCTGGATCGCGTCCGCGTTCAACGCCTACGCGACGAAAGCCGGCGCCGCGCTGAACACGTCGACGGCGTACCTCAAGATCGCCGCGCTGGTGCTGCTCGTCGTGCTCGGGCCGATCCTCGGCAGCGGCCGCACGTCGCCCGAGCCGCTCGCAAGCGAAGGGACGGCATCGCTCAGCTCGTTCGGCGTCGGGCTCTCACCGGTGCTCTTCTCGTATCTCGGCTGGAACGCGAGTGTGTTCGTCGCCGGGGAGATCGAAAAGCCCGGCAAGAACCTCCCACGCTCGCTCTTCCTCGGGCTCGGCATCTGCACCGCGATCTACGTGCTCGTCACGGCGACGTACGTGTACGCGCTCGGGATGCGCGCGCTGCCGGGCATGCCGGTCGTCGGCATCCAGGCGGGGCAGGTGCTCTTCGGCAAGAGCGGCGGCCCCATCCTCGCCGTCATCATGATGGCGTCGATCTTCGGGACCGTGAACGCGAACGTCCTCGTCGGACCACGCATCGCGTACGCGATGGCGACGGACCGGCTGTTCTTCCGGATCGCGGGGCGACTCAACTCGGAGAGGACGCCGCACGTCGCCGTGATCGGGCAGGCGATCGTCGCGACGATCCTGGTCATCGCGTTCCGTGCGAACGAGAAGAGCCTCGGCGAGGTCCTCAACTACACGACGTTCGCGATCGTCCTCGCGACGATCGCCGACACGACGGCGCTCTACGTGCTCCGCCTTCGCGAGCCCGACCGCGATCGACCGTATCGCGCGAAGGGTTATCCCGTGGTCCCGCTCCTCTACATCGTCGCGAACGTCGCGATCGCGATCTCGATGGTGATCGGGAAGCCGGTCGAGTGCCTCACGAGCGTCGCGGTCCTCCTCGCGGGCGCGCCGATTTACCTGCTCTTCAGGCTGCGCCGCACGTGAGCTGCGTCGCCTGAGCTGAGGAGCCGGTGCATCGACCGCACCTCGTCGTGGCAGATTGCGACGAACGACGCTGATCCGGCGAAGTCGATGGTGCATCGGTCTTTCGCGATCCAAGATTGAGGCGTGCGCCTCCACATCGTCTGCGTGGGCCTGTCTGCAGTCGTCCTCGCTGCGTGCGCGCACGCGCGCGACGAGGTCTACACGTCGACGGTGAGCGCGGAGGCTGCACCTTCGTCGATCGATCGCGAGGTCATCGCCTTCGAAACGGCGCCGCCTCCGCCGGAGGCTGCGCCGCCAGCGCGGCCGCGCCTCTCGCGGACGATCACGCTCGGGCAGGGGGCCGAGCAGCCTTACACGCCGACGGCTCCGCGGACGGAGGTGCAGCAAGCACCGACCCCGAACGTCGTCGTGAACAACAACGTCGTCGTGCAGGGCACGCCGGGGTACTACGGCTATGGCGGTTACTACGGACAGGGCGCATATGACCGGCCGACGAGCTTCCCTTCGAACGACGGTCGCAGCGGCGGGTATCGCGGCACGCCGCAGTGGGGCGCGAGCGGCTGGGAGGGAGCGCGGCGTACCGCGGCGCCAGGGCAGACGCCCGGCGTCGGCGGCAATTGGGCGCCTCCGCCGAGCTATGGCCCCGCGCAGATGAAGTAGCCAACCCCGAAGGCTCGCCGTAACGTTCCCGCCGTGCCGACGGCAGGCGTCGACTTCTTCCGTGTGGATCGCTCGGGCGCGACGAAGCGTCTGCTCATCATCGCCGGCACGCTGGTCACGGTCGGCGCGACGACGATCGGCGCTCATCTCGTTCATCGCCTCGCCCCCGACGTCGGGCATGTCGTGAGCCTCGCCGGCGGCGGAGTCGTCATCGCGGGGCTCATCCTCGGATTCGGCACGATGGCGATGCTCCTGTTCGAGAACGTCTACCTGCTCCTCCGGGAAGACGGCTTGCTCGTGCACGAGAACGGCAAAGAGACGACGATCCCCTGGGCAGAGCTCGAGTCCGCGGCGGTCGATGGCACGTCCGGCTTCGTCCTCCTTCGGCGGAAGGACGTCGCGCCGCTCCGTTGGTTCGCGGGCGCGAACGCAAAGGACGTCCAGTCACGCATCGAAGACGCGCGCCGGAAGGCGATGCACGGCCTGTACAGGTCGGATCCGCCTCCGGCGCTCGTCCGCTCGTAATGGTGTCGCGCGCGCGTCAGAATGCTGCGTCGAGGACGACCTCGCCGCGAACGCCGACCTGGTAGGCCGACACGCGCCTCTCGAAGAAGTTCGTGACCTCCTGGACGTCCTGGAGATCCATGAACGTCAGAGGGTTCTTCACGTGCCAGCGCTTCGGGAGCCCCAGCATCGCGAGCCGCTGATCGGCGCAGAAGCGGAGGTAGTCGCCGATGTCCTCGACCGACAGCCCAGCGACACCGCCGCCGAGTAGATCGGCCGCGAATTCGGTCTCGCACGCGATCGCTTCTTCGAGCATCTCGCTCACCGACGCCACGAGCGCGTCGTCGAACAGCTCGGGCTCCTCGCGTCGCACCGTGCTCACGACTTCGAACGCGAACGCCATGTGCGCGCTCTCGTCGCGGAACACCCAGTTCGTCCCGGCAGCGAGACCATGGAGGAGGCCGCGCGACCGCAGGAACCACACGTATGCGAAGGCTCCGAAGAAGAAGAGGCCCTCGATGCAGGCCGCGAAGCAGATCAGGTTCAGCAGGAACTGCCGTCGCTGCGCCTGCGTTTCGAGGCGAGAGAGGCCGTGAACCGAGTCGAGCCACCGCATGCAGAAGTCGGCCTTCTTCTTGATCGATGGGATGTTCTCGACGGCCGCGAAGGCACGAAAGCGCTCTTCGGGATCGGGCACGTACGTGTCGAGGAGCGTGAGGTAGAACTGGACGTGCTGGGCTTCCTCGTAGAGCTGCCGCGAGAGGTACATCCGCGCCTCGGGCGCGTTGATGTGCCGGTACAGGTTCAAGACGAGATTGTTCGCGACGATCGAGTCGCCGGTCGCGAAGAACGCCACGAGTCGCTGCACGAGGTGCCGCTCGGCAGAAGTCATCTTCCGCTGGAGGTCGAGGATGTCGGTCGAGAAGTCGACCTCTTCGACCGACCACGTGTTCTTGATGGCGTCCTTGTACATCTCGAAGAACCGCGGGTAAGCCATCGGCCGGAGCGTGAGGCAGAGACCGGGATCGAGCAGTCGTGCGGGTCGGCTGACGGAGCTCATTGGCAGGCCTCGCAGGTCTCGGGGTTCTCGAGCGAGCAGGCGATCGCCGCCTGGTCCTTGGCCGTCGTCACGGCCGGGGGTGGGGGAGTCCAGCCCTGCGCCGCGTGCGGATCACCTTCGGGCGACGACTTCGCCGCTGCTCTCGCCGCCGGATCGACCGCGTCGACCGTTGCTTTCGCGATTCGCGTCGCCGGTCGCGAGCGGAGGTAATAGGTGGTCTTCAGCCCCTTCTTCCAGGCGTAGAAGTACATGCTCGAGAGCTGGCCGATGTTCGGGTTCTCGATGAACAGGTTCAGCGACTGACTCTGGTCGATGAACGCGCCCCGATCGGCGGCCATGTCGATGAGCGAGCGCATCGGGATCTCCCATGCGGTGCGGTAGATCAGCCGGAGCGCCTCCGGGAGCTCCGTGAGCGACTGCACGGATCCTTCCGCGAGCTTGAGTCGCGTTCGCGTCGCGTCGTTCCACCTCCCGAGCGCCTTCAGCTCCGCGACGAGATACCGGTTCACCTGGAGGAAGTCCCCAGAGAGCGTCTCGCGCTTGAACAGGTTCGACACCTGCGGCTCGATGCACTCGTAGCAGCCGGCGATCGACGCGATCGTCGCCGTCGGCGCGATCGCGACCATGAGCGAATTCCGGAGGCCGTGGGTGCGTACTCGCTCGCGGAGCGCGTCCCAGCGTGCACGGTCTTCCGGCACGACATCCCAGGCATCGAACTGGAGCTCGCCTCGGGCCGCGCGCGTCTCCTCGAAGGCCGGATGCCGGCCGCGCTCGACCGCGAGATCGACCGACGTAGAGAGCGCGTGGAAGTAGATCTCCTCTGCGATCCGGCGCGAGAGATCGCGCGCTGCGGGCGCATCGAACGGCAGCTTCATCTGGAAGAAGAGGTCCTGGAGCCCCATCACGCCGAGACCGACAGGACGCCACCGCAGGTTGGAGCTCTTCGCAGTGGCGATGGGGTAGAAGTTCAGATCGATCACACGATCGAGCTGGCGGACCGCCGTGCGCACGGTGCGCGCGAGCTTCTCGAAGTCGAAGGCGACTCCGCCTTCTGCTCCGTCCGCCGCGCCGGTGGCCGCACGCACGTGACGCGCGAGGTTGATCGAGCCGAGATTGCAGACTGCAGACTCCTCGTTCGACGTCACCTCGAGGATCTCGGTGCACAAGTTCGAGAGGTGCACCGTCCGACCGGCAAGGGCGGTCTGATTGCATGCGAGGTTGGACTTGTCCTTGAACGTCATCCAGCCGTTCCCGGTCTGGGCGAGCGTCCGCATCATCCGCGCGTAGAGATCGCGCGCCTTCAGCGTCCGCACGGCGAGCCCGGCGCGCTCCGCCGCGACGTATTTGCGCTCGAAGTCCTCGCCATAGAGATCCGGCAGCTCCGGCACGGTCTTCGGATCGAAGAGGCTCCAGTCCTCGTCGGCCTCGACGCGCTTCATGAACAGATCGCAGATCCAGTTGGCGAGGTTCAGGTTGTGCGTGCGCTTTGCCTCGTCGCCGGTGTTGTCACGCAGCTCGAGGAATTCTTCGACGTCCGCGTGCCACGGCTCGAGGTAGACGCAGCAGGCGCCCTTGCGCTTGCCGCCCTGGTTCACCGCGGAGACGGAGGCGTCGAGCGTCTTCAGCCACGGCACGATTCCGTTCGAATGCCCGTTGGTGCTCTCGATGAGCGATCCGCGCGAGCGGACGCGGCTGTACGCGAGACCGATGCCGCCGGAGAACTTCGAGAGCAGCGCGACGTCGGTGTACTTCTGGTAGATGGTCTCGAGGTGATCGTCGGGGGAGTCGAGCAGGAAGCAGCTCGATAGCTGCTCGTGACGCGTCCCGGAGTTGAACAGCGTCGGTGAGCTCGGAAGGTATTCGAGCGACGAGAAGAGCCGATACAGCTCGAGCGCCTCGGACACGGACTCGGAGAGCGCGCACGCGATGCGGAGGAAGAACTGCTGCGGCGTCTCGAGGACGAGGCGCGTCTTCGGATGTTTCAGCAGGTAGCGGTCGTAGACCGTCCGCATTCCGAAGTATTCGAGCTCGCGATCGCGCTCCGGCACGATGGCGTCGTTCAGCTTCCGCGCGTTCCGGGCGACGAAGCTCTCGAGCCGCGGGTTGACGAGGCCCAGCTCGTACGCCCGTGCGATCGACTGCGAGAACGCGTGGATGCCCTGGTTCTGGACTTCCTTGTCGATGAACGTCGCGAGCAGGCGCGCCGCGAGCTTCGCGTATTGCGGCTCCTCGACGATGAGACCCGCCGCGGTCTGGATCGAGAGCTGATCGAGCTCGCGCGTCGTTGCCCCGTCGTAGAGACCGCTGATCGTCTTCGTCGCGACACGCACCGCATCGACGTCGTCGAGCCCGGCGCAGCATCGGCTCACGGCGCGGACGATCTTGTCGACGGCGACGAGCTCGGTCGATCCGTCGCGCTTGGTGACGCGCATCGTCGTCCGAGGTGCTGTCTCGCTCATCGGTGCCGAGTGGAAGTCGAGCAACGACGCTCCGCCGTTGCTCTCGATGCTCGTGGTCTGCATGGTCGGTCCTCCGGGGCAGTGACGAGCGGTGCCGGACCGCTCGTGTCGAGGCGCGAGGATGGAGAGCGCCGAGGACGCACGACGTCGGGAACGAACGTTCGTGAGACCTCGACGACCTGTCGTCCCCGCGGACGGAGGAAGACGCGAGAGGGGATGGCTGACCGTTCGACGCGAGGGCTCGCGCCTGTTCGGACCGCCAGCCTCCCTCGAGGCTTCCAGGTCGAACCGGACGCGGATGTCTCCCGCGCGCCGGATGCTGGCAGGTCTTCGGGCTCACGAGCGCTCCGGCGAAGCCGGGTTCCTACACTCCACCGCTTCCCGGTCCCTCGTCGTGAGAGCCAGTGCGCTACGTGGAGCTCGTTCTCGATTACCGCTGCGGGGCAGCCCCGGATGTTCGCCGGGTTCCCTTTTCAGCCCGTGGATTCGCGCCCACGAGCACCAACACGAACCACAACATATAGGGGTCGTGTTCAGGTCGTCAACGACATCTTGCGCATCCGATCAGTGTCCAGGTGCAGGCTTCATGGAGCGGAGGAGCGAGTCGTCGATCGTTGGAGGGCAGCTCGGTCGTTTCGATCGGTCCGCCTCGCTGCAAAGCTCGCGACGATGGTCACGCAGTCGTCGTTCCAGGCCTCTTGCGCCGAAACGATTGAATGGGGGAGGCTGTCCAGCCATGAACGCTACGCCTCGAGCATGGTCGAGATCGACGATCCGACGGTACGGTCGATCTCGTCGCGACGAGTCGTCGCTCATCGATCGGCTTCACGCGTAGCCGAGCGCCGCGAAAGGTGATTTGACGATGCGCACCGTCAGGGCGATCCGGTACGTGCAGCCGTTCCGCGAGGGCGGCTCGGTGCCTGCGCTGATCGAAGCCGACGACATGGGCCTCTACGTTGCGAAGCTCCTCGGGGCCGCGCAGGGGCCCAAGGCGCTCGTCGCGGAGCTCGTCGCGGGCGAGCTCGCGCGTGCGGCGGGCCTCGACGTCCCGGAGATTGTCCTCGTCGACGTCGACCGCGCGCTTGCTGCAGCCGAGCCCGACCCGGAGCTCGCCTTGCCGCTCGAGGCCAGCGCAGGCGTAAACGTGGCGCTCGACTACCTGCCGGGAAGCTTGGGCTTCGATCCCATCGCCAGTAAGCCACCGGATGCGGCCACGGCTTCCCTCATCGTGCTCCTCGACGCGTTCACCATGAACGTCGATCGGACGCCGCGGAATCCGAACCTTCTCGTCTGGCACCGCAAGGTCTGGCTCATCGATCACGGCGCGGCCTTCTATTTCCACCACGGCTGGGGACCGGAGCGTCCACTCGAGGCGGCGTTCGATCCGTTCACCGAAGTGAGGCAGCACGTGCTGCTTCGCTGGGCGTCCGCGCTCGAGGCCGCTGCGAAGCATCTCCAGTCGGTCCTCGTCCCGTCGCTGTTCGAGCGCGTCCTCGATGACGTCCCCGACACGTGGCTCGACGCCGATCGGTCCTTCCCGGATGCAGCATCACATCGCGCTGCGTACGTCGCGTGGCTGAGCAAGCGCGGCGAGGCATTGCCGGCTCTTCTCGAAGAGGCCAAACATGCCCGCAGCTAGCGCGTTCCATTACGCGACCATCCGAGTCGTGCCGGACGTCGAGCGGGAGGAATTCGTCAACGCCGGTGTTCTGCTGTTCTGCGACGAGCTCGGTTTTCTCGGAGCGCGCATCGAGCTCGACCCCGCACGTGTTCGGCTCCTCGCCCCGAACGCCGACGTGCCGCTCGTCGAGGAGCACCTCGCCGCCATCCCGCGTGTCTGCGCCGGCGGACCCGATGCGGGCCCGATCGGCCTCCTCCCCATGCGGGAGCGCTGGCATTGGCTCGTCTCACCGCGGAGCTCGATCATCCAGACGTCCGCGCCACATGCTGGACTGTGCGATGACCCAGAGCGGGTATTGGAGCGGCTGTTCGAGCGGATGGTGCTGCGTCCGGAGCGTTGAATCGTTGCACGCCGTCCGTGCGCGAGCTCGTGGAGGACATGCCGCGCGCCGCGCCTGGGGGACGTGCAACCTACCGGCGATGCTCGATCTGGTAGCGGGCTGGATCGTTGCCGAGCACACGGATCGTCGTTCGCGTCTCGTCGAGCACGGCGACGGCGCACGCGGCCGCGGGGCGGCCGGGAGCGTCCTCGTCGAGGTTCTCGATGAGGCTCTGGATCGTGACGTAGGGGATGCCGCGGATCACGTCGAAGTGATTGCGATGGACGTGGCCGTTGAAGACGACGCGGACCTTTCCGCTCTCCTCGAGGATCGCGCGGAGCTCTTCGCGTTCCTTCACGAGCGCGAGATGGGCGAGCCCTTTGAACCAGAACGAGTCGGAGAGATCCTGCTCGCTCGCCGAGTGGTGCATGAAGACGACGGTCGGGAGCGACGTCTTCGCGAGATCGTCCTTCAGCCATTCGAGCTGCGCATGCGGGATGCGGACGTCGACGTCCTTCCGCTCGTGCGTGTGGAGGACGGCGAAGTGGAAGCCCCCACGATCGAACGCGTAGAAGAGCTGTCCTTGGCGCCTCCAGATGCGCGCGAGGTCATCACGCGTGAGGTTGATCGTGTCGTGGTTGCCCGCGACGTTGACGAGCTCCGCCTTCGCCGTGCGGAGGATGTCCTGGCACTCGGTGTAGCGGGCGAGGTCCGCCTCGCGGCTCTCGTCCTCGATGTCGTCGCCGAGGTTCACGAGGAGATCGGGCCGGACGTCCTCGTTCATCCGGCGAACGACCTCACGCGTCAGCTCGGCCGCGTGGTGCGTCAGCTTCCGTAGCTTTCCGTCGTGGAAAGCCTGGGGCCCGAAGTGGAGGTCCGTCACGAAGCCGATCTTCAGGGGCATCGGCCACCATGGTAGCGTGCGCTCATGCGTCCCGTCCTCATTGGCGCCGGCAGAGGTAGCCGTCTCGAACACAGGACCGAGGAGGTCCCGAAGACGCTCGTGCACGTGATGGGCCGCCCGATGCTCGAGTGGATCCTCGAGGCGCTGGAGGACGCCGGGTTCACGCGGCGCGACGTCGTCTACGTGTGCGGCTACAAGGCGGACGTCCTCAAGGCGCGGTACCCCGAATTCACCTACGTCGAGAACCGCGACTGGGAGAACAACAACATCCTCGAGTCGCTCGTCTGCGCGCGCGACTACCTCGGCGGCGGCTTCCTCTCGAGCTACACGGACATCATCTACCGCGCGAGCGCGGTGAAAGACGTCGTGGCGGCGACGCAGGACAAGGTCCTCGTCTGCGATACCGACTGGCGGCGTCGTTACGTCCGGCGCACGAAGCACCCCGAGACGGACGCCGAGAAGATGCGCGCCGATGGCGAGCGCGTCATCGAGCTCTCGCGCACGATCGCGAGCGAGGAGGCGTCGGGCGAGTTCATCGGCGTCGCGAAGCTCACTGCTCCGGGCGCGAAGGAGATGCTCGCCGCGTACGACGAAGCGAAGAAGACCTGCACGACGCTCGGCGATCGCCCGTTCCAGAAGGCCTACCTGATTCACCTCTGGCAGTGGATGATCGAGCGCGGCTCCGGCTTTCATCGCGTGAACACGCCGGGGGGCTACATGGAGCTCGACACGCTCGAGGACCTGTCGCTCGCCGAGTCCTGGTGGAACGGCGGCTCGTGACGAACGAGGTCGAGCTCGACGGCGTCATCAAGAGGTACGCCGGCGAAGGCGCAGCCCTCCGCGGTGTGTCGCTCGGCGTGAAGAAGGGCGAGCTCGTCGTCGTCGTCGGGCCGTCGGGATGCGGAAAGTCGACCACGCTCCGCATCGTCGCCGGCCTCGAGGAGGCCGACGCGGGCGTCGTTCGCATCGGCGGCAAGTCGATGGCTGGCGTCGCCCCGCAGGACCGCGACGTCGCGATGGTGTTCCAGGGCTACGCGCTCTACCCGACGATGACCGTGCGCGAGAACATGGAGTTCCCGCTCAAGATGCGAAAGGTGGCTCCCGCCGAGCGTCGCAAGCGCGCCGACGAGGCGGCGGAGCTGCTCGAGCTCGGACGCCTGATGGATCGCTTGCCGTCCGAGCTCTCCGGCGGCGAGCGTCAGCGCGTCGCGATGGGCCGCGCGATCGTGCGGCGGCCGCGGGTCTTCCTCTTCGACGAGCCGCTCTCGAACCTCGACGCCGCGCTTCGGCAAGAGCTTCGCGTCGAGATCGGCGTGCTCGTGCGCGAGCTCGGCGTGACGGCGATCTACGTCACGCACGATCAAGTGGAGGCGATGACGCTCGCCGATCGGATCTGCATCATGCGAAAGGGCGAGATCCAGCAGGTCGCGTCCCCGCGGCAGATCTACGAGGAGCCTGCGACGAGCTTCGTCGCGACGTTCATCGGCGCTCCGAAGATGAACCTGCTCGAGGGGCGCGTCGACAGGGGGACGATCTCGTGCGGCCCGTTCAAGCTGGCCGCGCCTCCGGACAAACGCCTCCCCGATCGCGTCGTCGTCGGCGTACGCCCCGAGGACGTGCGCCTCGTGGACAGTGCGAGCGAGGACGGCGCGACGAAGCTCGAGGTCACCGTCGCCGAGCCGCTCGGTGCGGAGACGAACTTCGTCCTCCGCGCCGGCGAATGCGAGCTCCGCGCGCGCGCGCCGGGGTTCGACCGGCGCGAGAAAGGTTCGTCGATCCACGTCTCGCTCGCTCGCGCTCCGCTTCACTTCTTCGAGCCAGGCGAGGCTGGGGGAAGGATCGCGTGAGGCTCGGGCGTCGCGCCCTCGTTCTGGGGTCCGCCGCGCTCGCGAGCGGCTGCTCACGGAGCACACGGGACGAGCGCGGGCGCGTGAAGCTGCGCTTCTGGTACACGCTCGGCGGCCGCAACCGCGAGGTGCTGCACGAGATCATCCGGCGCTTCCACGCGGCCCAGGACGAGGTGCGCGTCGAGGCCGTGTATCAGGGCGACTACTTCGAGTCGCTCGCGAAGCTCCGGACCGCGATCGCGGCGAAGGCCGCGCCGGCCCTGAGTCACGTCGTCGCGGAGGTCGTGCCGTACCTCGCACGCGCGGGCACGCTCGAGCCGCTCGATGGATACCCGGGGATGAAGGACATCCCGTTCGTCCCTGCGCTCGGGCAAGGTGGAGCGTTCCGCGGCGGTGCGGATCTGCCGCTCTACGGCGTGCCGCTGAATCGCTCGACGCCGCTCATGTACTGCAACGGCGAGATCTTCGCGAAGGAAGGCCTCCGCCCGCCCGAGACGTGGGACGACATGAAGCGGATCGCACGCATGCTGACGCGGCCGGGCGAGCGCTGGGGACACGAGGTACCGATCTCGTGGTGGTTCTGGGTCGCGCTCGTCGGGCAGGCCGGCGGCTCGGTGTTCGACGAGCAGGGAAGGCCGACGCTCGGCGGCGATGCCGGCGTCCGCGCGCTCCGCCTCTGGCAGGACCTCATCCATCGCGAGCACGTGATGCGTCCGCCGCCCGGTCGCGACTACGACGCATGGAACGTCACGAACCAGGACTTCCTCGGCGGACGCGCGGCGTTCATCTGGACCTCGACCGCGTACATCCGTTACCTCGAGGACAACGCGAAGTTCCCCGTCGTCGCCGCGCCGCTCCCGCGTGACGTGCGGGCGTCGGTCCCGACGGGCGGTACGTTCTTCGTCGTCGTGAAGCAGGCGCCCGAAGAAGAGAAGGCGGCCGCGGCGCGCTTTCTCCGGTTCTTCTGCGAGACGGAGCAGGCGGCCTACGTCTCGACGCGGACCGGATACCTGCCGATCACGACTACGGCCGTCGAGAAGATGCGCGCCGACGGCTTCTTCGCGAAACACCCGAACGACGAGGTGGCCCAGACGCAGCTCGCGAGCGTCGATCCGTGGCCGTGGGAGCCGATGCTCTTCCGGATCGAGCGCGACATCGTCGATCCGCGCCTCGAGGAAGCGGTGCTCCTCGATCGCGACGCACATCGGGTGCTCGCGCAGGCGCGTGACCTCGCCGGTCGCCCTGGATGAAGCGGCCCCGGAGGGCTCGCCCGACGCGAAGTCCGACGGAGTGATACGCTGATGCGATGGGGCTGCGGACCGTGGTCGTACGGCTCGGTGCAGGGTTCGTGCTGCTCGTCAGCGTTGCGTGCGGGGCGATGATCGCAGACGAGCCGAGCGACCCCGTGCCGCTCGAAGGCGACGGCGCCGCGACCGACTCGAGCTCGCAAGAGGCTCCGAGCGCGGTCGATGGCGGGCGCGTGACTCGGCCGGCCGCGACGTGCTCGCTCGCGCCAGGCCCGAGCTGTGTGCTGGAGGAATGCGTGAGACGTACCCTCCACGTGAGTGAGTCGCCAGGCGCGCCGCATGGCATCGTCTCGGACGCGAGCTTCGTCTACTGGCTCGAGCAGCCCGCGACGAACGACGGCTACAACGGCCACGCGCCCGCGCGGGTACTTCGCGTCGACAAGGTCGGAGCGACCGACGAGAGTCGCACAACCCCGCTCGCGTCCGACCAGATGGCGGCCACCGCGATCGCTCTCGACGGAGAGTGGTTGTACTGGACGGTCTACGACAAAGGCACCGAGCGCATCGCGAAGCTGCGGCGCGTCCGGGCCGATTGCGGTGGCGGATGCGTTCCCGAAGAGGTTGCGGTGCTTCCCCCAGGGATCCGCATCATGAAGCTCGTACGCGGGGCTCCGGGCGTGCTCTTCGGTGCCGGCGAAGCCGGCGACGTCTTTCGCTTCACCGTCAAAGGCGATCTCGCCAAGACGACGGGCCCGCTCATCACGAAGAAGGGCGTAGGCTCGGTGGTCGTCACGGACGAATACGTCTACGCGGCGGGCCTACAGGACTCGACGATCGCCCGGATGGATCCTGAGGGCGCCTCCGTCGTCCCGGCGTTCATCAAGCTTCCACGAGTCGACGCTGGCGACCAAGGTGTCTCGCACGTGTGGACCGACTGCAGGGAAGCGTGGGCCACGCGCGGACCCACGAGCGTGCTGCGCCTGGCGCTCGGCGATGGCGGAGCCGAGACGCTCCGGAACGACATCGCGCTCTCGGTCTACGGCCTTGCCGGAGACGCCACGTACCTCTACATCGCAGGCGCGAACGAGGGGCTCGCCGCGTTCGACCTGACAACGAACGTGCTCACTCTCTTGCACGGGGGCAAAGTGTTCAACGTCGCGGCCGATGCCGAAGGCGTCTACTGGGGTGAGCACGACATCGACAAGCAGGCCGCCGGGACGATCTACATGATCGTGAAGTGACGAGTCGCTCAGGCCTTCGGCTTGGCCTCTCCCGTCGCCATCTCCGGCGGGAGCTCGGTCGGTAGCTCACCTCGGCGCTTGAGCGCGAGGAACCAGAAGACGCCGAGCAAGCAAGGTGCGATCTGCCCGAGCAGATAGACGTTGAAGACGGTCGCTCCACCCGAGAGCCCGATCGCCTCGAACAGTCGCCGGAATGCCTCGTGACCGACCCCGAGGCCCGATGGCGAGATCGGCAGGACGAGCGTGAGAAGACCGAGCGGGAACAAGGTCGCGACCGACGAGTACGGAACGGCGCGGTCGAGGAGCAGCTCCGTGAGCACGGTGAAGAACGCCATTCCGAGCCCGTGGAAGACCATCGACAGGGCGAGGGCGACGACGAGGCGCGAAGGTCCGGCCGATAGCAGCCGCATCGAGGCGACGAGCTGCTTCAGGAGCTTGCTCAGCTTCGACGGCCCGCTCGTGTACGTCTCGAGGCGTGCGCCCGCCGTGCGAACGACGACGAGACCGAGCACGCCCCCGACGAGCGTTGCGCCTCCGATCGTGGCGACGGCGAAGGCGAGCGGCCGAAGGAGCGGATCGGACCAGACGTTCGGCCGGACCACCGTGACGAGCGCTCCCAGGATCACGAGCGCGGAGACCCCGAGGAGGCGCTCGACGAACGCGACGAGCAGGATCGTCGTCCGCTTCTCCTTCGGGGCGTCGCGCGCGACGTAGAGGGCCTTGACGACGTCGCCGCCGATGTTGCCCGGGATGACGACGTTGAAGAAGAGAGCCGTCATCTGGAGGCGGAAGAGCGTCGAGAGGGGGACGTCGACCTCGGCGAGCCCGAGGAGCACGCGGAAGCGCACCGTCGCGATCACGGCGCCGATCGCGAACAGCACGATGTCCATCACGAGGAGCAGCGGCCGATCGATGAAGATGCGGAGCTTCCCCATCTCGAGGTGCCCGCTTCGCACGAGCCAGCCGATGAGCAAAATCGCGACGACTGCCTTTGCCGCGAAGACGAACAGGCTCCTGATGCGGGACGATGATGGCTGCTTCAAAGGGGTTCGCGTCGGGATGCGGGGAGGGGAAGAAAGCTCTACGGGAGGCCAACGAGCCCGCGCCGCGGGGGTGGAACCGCGAGAGGGGAAGTAGCAAACTGCCCGCTCCGGCACTATACCGGCCAGAGAGCTGCCCATGCCTGTTCCGTTCATCGATCTGACCCGTCTCGTCGCGCGCGTCCGTGAAGATGTCCTCCCCGCGTGGACCGAGTGCCTCGACAAGTGCGAGTTCGTCGGAGGGCCGCGTGTCGGCGCCCTCGAGAAGAAGCTTGCCGGCGTGCTCGGCGCTCCTCGCGTCGTGTCGTGCGCGAACGGCACGGACGCGCTCCTCATCGGCCTGCAGGCCCTCGGGATCAAGCCGGGCTCCAAGGTTGCGCTGCCGAACCTGACCTTCTGGGCGACGTTCGAGGCAATCGCGCAGCTCGGCGCGGTCCCCGTCCTCGTCGACGTCGATCCCGACGATCTCCAGGTGAGCCTGACCGAGCTCCGCGCCGCGCACGAGAAGCATCGCTTCGACGCCGCCATCTTCGTCCATCTCTTCGGCTGGACGTCGGCGCGCCTCGCCGAGATCCGCGCGTTCTGCAAAGAGCGCGGCATCGGCCTTCTCGAGGACGGCGCACAATGCTTCGGCGTCGAGGTCGGCGGCGAGCCCGTGCTCGCGCAGGCGAGCGTCGCGACCCTCTCGTTCTACCCGGCGAAGGTCGTCGGCGGCGCGATGGACGGCGGCGCGATCACGCTTCAGACGGAGGCGCAGGAGGCGCTCGTGCGGTCGTTCTGCAACCACGGGCGATCGGATCACTACTCGTACGCGCACGTCGGCTGGAATTCGCGCATGGGCGGCATCCAGGCGGCATTCATCTCGCGCGTGCTCGACGAGCTTCCCGCGATCCTTTCGTCGCGGCGCGAGGCAGCGGAGTTCTATCGCGCGCGCCTCACGAGCGGCGACAAGCGAGTGAAGGTCTACGGACCGCCCGCCGGTGTCCTCGAGAACGGATACCTCAACGTCGTGACCGTCGAGGGCAAGAAGGGCGCGGAGCTCGTCGATGCGCTCAAGAAGGCGGGCATCGGCGCGGCACGAACGTACCCGGAGACGATGGACGTCCAGCCGCCGGTCCGAAAGACGGGCGCGATCGCGCACGGCGACCTCACGGTGTCGAAGCGGTTCTGCGAATCCGTCGTCAACCTGCCGCTCTTCTACGGCATCCGCGAAGACGAGCGCGAGACCGCAGCGGCAGCGCTCCTCGCTGCGATCTGAGCGGGGCGTTCCTCCGCCCGCGCCCGAACGTCGCCTCGCGGCCGGCGGGGTCGTGGCTACGGTTCGACCATGTCGACCCGTGTCAAACGTCACGTGCGTGTGTCGGAGCTCGCGAAAGCGCTCCGACTCGCGTTCGAAGGGGAAGACTTCGACCTCGAGGCGGTCGCACCGCTCTCCGCGCCGCGGGAGGGCGCGCTCACCTTCATGAACCGCCATGCGGTCGTCAGCTTCCCGCCGAAGGTCGCCGTGCTCGCCGTCGAACCGCCCGGCGCGGCCGCGTGGATCCCCACCGATCGCCCCAGGCTCGATTTCATCAAGGCGCTCCACTGGCTCGATCAGAACGCAGTCTTCGAGCGGTTCGAGGGAGACGCCCAGGTGCAGCCGAGCGTGAGGATCGGTAACGGCACGACGCTCGGACGTGGCGTCGTCATCGGTGCGCGGACCGTCATCGGGCACAATGTTCGGATCGCGGACGGCACGCGGATCGGGGCCGACTGCATCATCAAGTCCGGCGCGGTGATCGGAGAGGACGGATTCGGCTTCGAACGAGACTTCGACGGCACGCCGCTCCGGATGCTCCATCTCGGCGGCGTCATCCTCGGCGACCGGGTCGAGGTCGGGAGCTACACCACCGTCTGCCAGGGCACGCTGGCGCCGACGATCGTCGAGGACGACGTGAAGATCGACGACCATGTGCACATTGCACACAACTGCTGGATCAAGAAGAAGACGCTCGTCACTGCCTGCGCGGAGATCAGCGGGGGCGTCACCGTCGGCGAACAGTCGCTCATTGCACCGAGCTCGAGCGTCGTCGAGAACGTCCACATCGGCGACCGCGTCCTCGTCGGGATCGGCGCGGTCGTGCTGCGAAACGTGCCCTCGGGCGAAACGGTGGTCGGCGCCCCGGAGCCAGTGCTCGAGCGCAAGTGAGCGTCGCGACCGACGCGCTCATCGGAGCTCAGGGAACGACGCGCTGGCGCGGGTCCCGCCCGCGCGGGTATCGTACGCGGCTCCCGAGAACGTCCGATGAGCGCCGCGAACATCCCGAACGAGCCCGGGGCCTGGGACTCGGACTTCAGCTACGGCTACCTGACCAGGCTGTATGCCGCGCTCAAGCGCGACTTCGTCCCGACGCTCGTCGGTGATGCGGCCGAGCTGGCCGCTCCGGAGAAGGCAGAGGGGGCCGGCCACGCGCAGCGCCGCGCGTTCATCCGCCACGACATCGACGTCTCGCTCGAGCGCGCCGTTCCGATGGCGCGGCTCGAGAAAGAGGCGGGCATCGTGTCGACGTACCACGTGATGCTCGACTCGCCGTTCTACGACATTCGCTCGGCGAGCTCGAAGGGCGCCGTCGCGGAGATCGGTCGTCTCGGGCACGAGGTCGGGCTCCACTACAACGTCGTCGCCCGCGGGATGAAGGACGTCGATCAAGCGACGCGCGAACGCGACATCGCGAACGCCTGCGAGGATCTCGAGGCCGTGGTCGGAGCTTCGGTCCGCTCGCTGTCGTTCCACTTGCCGGTGAAGGAGCTGATCAACGGACCGCTCCGCGTCGCCGGCAGGATCAGCGGATACGCGAAGGAGCTGTTCGAGTGGTACCTCTCCGATTCGCGTGCTCGCTGGCGCGAGGGAGAGCCGCTCGCGAGCCTCGCGCGACCGCGCGGGTCGAACGTGCAGATCCTCATCCATCCGATCTGGTGGGGAGAGCACCACACCCATCCCGCGCTACGGGCACGCGCGTTCCTCCTCGAGGTCGCGCCGCGGCTCGGACGCAGCTTCACCGAGCTGAACGACACGCTCTGGGACCACATCATCTACCGAGCCGCGGACGCGCCCTGAGGACATCCTCCGTCGTTCCTCAGCCATAGCGACTCTCCTCGGTCCACATCCGAGCTTCGCGTCCGTACTGGAGGACAGCTGAAACGGGAGTCGGTCCCGTTCCGGTGGTTGCACAGTGTGCAGTCGGCTGCACGGGTCGTCGACGCTCGGCCAGGAGCGCAGCGCGGAAGAACGCGCGTTTTCCGTTGGCGCGTGAGTTGCTCAGCGCGCATCCATGCCCATGCCATCCAGGTGGCCTCTTGCGTTTCTTGCCGTCTTTGCGTTCGCGCGCGGCATCGGCTGCAACTCCGGAGACGACATCCACGACGAGAACAACTTCCGCGAAGATGTCGTCCTCTGCGAGAACGCCGTCGCGTGGATAGCCCGGTGCTGCCTGGACATCCGCGTCCCCGGCGACGCGTGCGTTCATCGTCATGTGAAGTGGACGCGCGACTGCGGCTCGTGCTCCTCCGGGACGGAGGAATACGAAGAGCGCGTCGAGCCGGTGCTCGCGATCGCGACGAGCGAAGGGATCCTCGATACGAGCTGCGATGACCTGACAGCCGCGGATGGCTGTTCGCGTCTCGAGGCGGAGCTCGCGAAGGACAACCGCTGGGAGAAGTCGACCGGGGGCTGCACCGAATACGGAGGACCGTACTGATGCCTCGGAAGCTGCTGCTGATGGTCGCTCTCGTGGTCGTCGGTCCGCTCGTCGGTCCGCGCTCGGCGCGCGCCGGCGATGACGGCTCCGGCCGCGAGCCGGACGTGGAAGCCACGGACCAGCCGCGTGCGCGCCCGCGCCTACGCGCGTTCGCCTTGGGCGGGCCATCGTACGGTGACGTCTTCGGGATCGGCCTTCGGTCGTTCCGCATCGAGGGGGGCGCCGTGCTGGACGCCTCGCGGCGGCTCGGCGTCACATTCGCCGCCGGTCACGATACCGGAGAGACCACGTACGGTCTCTCCGCTGGCGACGTCCACCTGTATGCGACGTTCGATCTGATCGCGGGACGTGTCCGCGTCGGCATCGGCCCCGAGCTCTCGTACTTCTGGATGACACGGCCGCATTCGAGCAGCGCGGGCAGGAACATCGACGCCTTCGGCACAGGGCTGCGGCTCCGCGTCGGGCTCGACGCGGTCGACTTCGGAGAAGGTCGAGCGATCTTCGTCGGCGCCTCGGCCGAGGCCGGATGGCTGCGTGGAGGCGCCGACTTCTTCGACATCGATGGCGGGACGGCGACGTGGCGCGCCGCCGCCACGGCAGGCGTCCGCTTCTGATCCTCGTCAGCTGTCTACGATACCCGGAGCGCGGCGGACACCTGAGGATCGACCGGCGTCCTGTGACGCGCGAGCTCCTTGACGTAGAGGTCCTTCTCCTCGGCGAGCGCCCGCGCAACGTGCGGACGAGCGTGGCCTCGCTTCACGTAGGCGGCGAGCGAGGGCCACTTCTGAAGCTGGATCGGCGTGACGACCGACCAGTTCAGGACCGTGATCAGATACGCATCCGCGACGCTGAAGCGATCGAGCAGGGCATCGCGGCCCTCGAGGTGGGAAGCGAGCCAGGCGAGCCGAGAATCGGCTTTGGCGAGCGCATATTCGCGTGCGCCGGTCGGCGCGTTCTTGTCGAGGAGCGGCACGTACGCGGCTTTGTGGAGCTCGGTTCCGATGAACGAGAGCCACTGCCGGAGCCGCGAGCGACCGAGCGCATCGTCGGGCGCAAGGCGTGCCTCGGGAAAGCGCTCGGCGAGGTACTGCAGGATCGCGGCGTTCTCGGTGAGGAGATCGCCGTCGTCGAGGCGGAGAGCGGGCACGAGGCCGAGCGCATGCACGGCGCGGAAGTCGGCACCATCGGCGGTGGTCTTCGTCACCGGGTCGACCTCGATGTATTCGGCCTCGGCGCCGGCCTCGTAGAGGGTGATCCGCGCGGCAAGGGAGCAGGCGAGGGGAGAGAAATAGAGCTTCATCTTCGGTCCTCCGTCGTGGATGAGGGATGTCCCGAGTCTGCGGACGGACCGTGCGTGCGTCGAACGCATAGTTTTGTTAGCCTCAATGCGTGACGCGCATAGCCTTACCGAAGCCCCGGCTCGACGTTCGTGATCTCGAGCTCGTTCTCGCCGTGGCGGCGTCCGGCAGCACCGTGAAGGCCGCGTCGTCGCTCCACGTCACCCAATCGGCGGTGAGCCGCGGGTTGATCGTTGCCGAGGATAAGCTCGGGCTCCGCTTGTTCGAGCGGACAGCGCGCGGTCTAGCCCCCACCGCGGCGGGCGCGCGTCTCATCAGCGGGGCAGGCGCCGTCCTCGCGCAGCTCGTCGAGCTCGAGAAGGCGACGGAGGCGCCTCTCGCCGAGCCTGCACGCGTGCGCCTCGTCTGCGAGTGTTACACCGCGTATCGATGGCTGCCTTCGACGCTCGCGACGCTGCGCCGGAGCGTCGGCTCGCTGGATGTCTCGCTCGCGCTGGAGCACACGAGCGCGCCGGTCGATGCGCTCGTTGCAGGTGAGATCGACGTTGCGCTCCTCACGACCGCGCCCGTGCGCGGCGGGCTCGCGGAGCTGCCGCTCTTCTCCGACGAGATCGTGTTCGTCGTCTCGAGCTCACACCCGCTCGCATCCCGGGCAGCGCTCTCGACGCGCGATCTCCGCGAGCACCCGCTGATCACGTCCACGCAGACGCCGAAAGCGGAGCAGCGCTGGTTCTTCGGGCACGTCTTCGGGCGGACCAAGCCGCAACTGGAGCACCTTCGCTTTCCTCTCACGGAGGCGATCCTCGATGCTGCTCGGGCGGGCATGGGGATCGCGATCCTCTCGGAGTGGGTCGCGCTCCCGTATCTCGGGGCCGGCGATCTGCTCGTCAAGCGGCTCCGGGGAAAGCCGCTGCGCCGGCCGTGGCGCATGGCGTTCCGGCGCGAGGTCGCGGCGCACGCGAAGCGCCTGGCGACTGCGCTCGAGGGGGCTCCTCCACGCATGCGGCACGGACTTGAACGGCGGTCGGCTCGTAACGCGCCACCATCGAACCGAAGCGCAAGCCCATCATCCTCGGGCGGGTGATCGCGGCTACCCGACGCTGGCGCGCACCAACTCGACGCGAGTATCGTAGGCGCCGCCGAGATGAGCGCGAGAGCCACGAGCCCAGCAACGACGATCGCCATGACGGGCGCGAGTGGTTTCCTCGGAGCGCATGTCCACGCGCGGCTCGTGGCATCCGGTCATTCCGTGGTTCGTCTCGGCCGCCGAAGCGCCGAGTTGCCGGTCGATCTCGTCCACCACGAGCCCGACTGGGACCGCATCGAGCCTCCGACGGCGCTGGTCCATTGCGCCGGCATCATGGCTGCCGATGGCGTGCTCGACTCCGCCAGGATGGCGGTGAGCTTGCTCGCGCACCTGCCGTCGAGCGTTCGCCGGTTGGTCCTCGTGAGCAGCGCGTACGTCTACCCGCCGTCCGCGACGAACGTCACCGAGGACGAGCCACCGAAGCCGGAGAACGCCTACGGCCATGCGAAGCTCATGGTCGAGCACTTGTTCCAGGGCGTAGCGAACGCGACCGGGCGATCCCTCGTCATCCTTCGGCCGTGTGCGCTCTACGGACCGGACGACCCGAACCGGAAGGCGATCACCAGCTTCGTCGCCGACGCACGGCGCGGCGTCGCACCGACGCTCAAAGGACAGGTCGCGTTCCAGCGCGACTACATCCACGTGCTCGACGCAGCTCGCTGCGTGAGCATGGCGACGCTGGCCGAGCCCGCGAATCCGATGCGGATCTTCAACGTCTGCACCGGCCGCGCTTGGTCGGCGGTCGAGCTCGCCCAGCTGATCCATGAGCTCAGGCCCGATCTCCCGTTCGAGATCGAGCCGCACGAGCCCGAGGCGATCGGCTATCGCTTCGACCCTTCCCGTGCCGCGCGGGAGCTCGGCTTCCAAGCGGAGATCGACTTGCGCTCCGGCGTTATTTCACTTCTCGAGACGGCGCCGAGCTGACGCATTAGGAGAGCTGTGATGCTGAGATCCCCTGCCATCCCGATCCTCGATCCCAAGGCAGTTCGCGCGAACGTCCCGGGCCACGACCTGCACCTGCACACGGTCTTCACGGACGGCAAATCCACGATCGAGGCCTACCTCGATCGCGCCATCGAGCTTGGGCTCGAGCACGTCGGGTTTCCAGAGCACTGCAACCTGAAGACGACCTGGCTGCGCACGTTCGTACCGGCACTCGAGGAGCAACGGAAACGGGTCGCGGGCCGCATCAACGTCCATTGGGGCATCGAAGCGAAGGGCATGAATCGCGCAGGAGCGCTCGCGGCGACGCCCGAGATGATCCAGGCCGCCGAATACGTGTACGGAGCCTTCCACAGCTCGCTCACCGACACGCCGTTTCCGTCGCTGGAGCGAGACGCGGCGATCGAAATGGAGTTCGACGTGACCATGGCCATGATCCGCGCGCGGTCGTGTCACGCGGTTGCTCATCCCGGCGGGCTGAGCATGAAGTTCCATGGAGCCTTCCCGAACGAGCTGTTCGACCAGCTCGCGCAGAATGCGAGCCAGCACGACGTCGCGCTGGAGCTGAATCCGGGATACGGGGCCGACATCGGTCAGCAGCTCGATGTCTGCATCAAGTACGGCTGCCGCGTCGTCCTGGGCTCGAATGCCCACGAGCTCGAGGAGCTCGGACAGGTCGTCGATACGCTGCGGAGCTCTCTGGAGCGCGCTCGATGACCGTGCGGCCCGTCGTGCTCGTGACCGGCGCCGGCGGCGTGTACGGCGATGCCACGATCAACAACCTTCGCCGAAGCGCGTTGGACGTGGACATCGTCGCGGCCGACACGTCGTGGCACGCGCCCGGCTTGCTGCGCTCGACGAACGCGAGGGTGCTGCCCAAGGTGAGCGATCCCGACTACGTGCCTCGGCTGATCGCCGTCGCGCGCGAGTTTCGCGTCGGCGCCGTCTTCATCTGCTCGGGGACCGAGATTCGCGCGCTGGCGGGAAAGCGGGATGAGCTCGAACGGGAGACCCAGGCGACCTTCATCCTTCCCACGAGCACGCTCTACCAGCTCGCCTCCGACAAGCTCGATACGGTGAGGTTCTTGGAGGAGAAGGGGTTCGACTACCCCGCCACGATCCTCAGCAAAGCAGAATCGGGATCGCTGAATCCCTTCGTCGGGAAAGTAGGCTTTCCCGTGTTCGCGAAGCCTCGTTACGGCCAGGGATCCCGAGGGCTGGCGATCTGCCGTTCGGCCGAGGACCTTCAGCGCATTCGAGCGCTCGACGAAGAATACGTGTTCCAGGAGCTCATCGGAGACGACGACCACGAATACACAGTCGGTGTCGTGGCGACGGACGAAGGTGAGATCCTGGGCTCGATTGCGCTCCGCCGTTGGCTGTCTGCGGGACAGACCGGGGCGTGTGAGGTCGTCGAGTCACCCGCGATCACCGAATACGCCGAGGCGATCGCCCGGGAGCTTCGCCCTCGAGGCTACCTCAACGTGCAGCTTCGGCTCCGCGGCGGACGTCCCGTCGCGTTCGAGATCAACGCCAGGGTGAGCAGCAGTACGGGCTTCCGCGCCCTCGCAGGCGTCAACGAGCCCGAGCTCATCGTACGAAAGTACCTTCTCGGCGAGCGCCCCCCGCGGCCGAAGCCGTCGCTCATCGCGATGGTGCGCAGCTGGACGGAACAGGTGGTCGACCCGGAGATCTGGAAGGCCGCTGCCCCGCGCGGCTAGCCGCCGCCCGATGCTCGGCCGTTTCTCTGGTCTCTATCGACTGCTGGCCGTGATGACTCGAGGAGAGAGATTCACAGATGCCATGAGGGAGGCACGGCCCGCGCGATAGAGCGGGCTCCGCCAGCTAGTGTCGGTTTTGGAGAAACAACAAGGACCGACGGAACCCTCGCTCAAGATAGTGGCTCGGCGGACGCTCTGTACATCGCGATCGAGCTGAGCAGCAGTGAATGGCTGGTTGCATTCAGCGATGGCAGCACGCGAAAGCCACGTCGAAAGCGT
>JAEXCN010000405.1 GCA_023402175.1 Pseudomonadota bacterium
GAAGGGGAAGGGTTCCGCCGAACGTGCGCTGCATCATGTCGATGAGGATCGGCGCGGCCTCGAGCGCCTTCGCCTCCTCGCCGCGCATCACGTAGCGCATCGCGACCGCCTCCATCGCCGAGACGAGCGCGAAGCACCGCAGCTCGTCCGGCCGGATCTTCGCCCACCCCATCTCGTACGCGCGCTCGACGCCTTGCTGAACGAGCCTGACGAACCGACTGATCATCTGCTCGTGCGCGGCTTCGAACTCCGGACCGGCAGCGCGCACGACGCGGAACATCACCTGCGCGACGTGAGGGAACATCGCGATGCTCCCGAGAAAGCCATGGACGCCCATTCGTAGTACTTCGCCCTGCATCTTAGGATCGGCGTTGCCGACGGCCATCTCCACCGCACGGAACGCGCGTCGCGTGGCCGTCTGGTGGAACGTGAGCAGGCAGTCCTTCAGATCGTCGAAGTGCTCGTAGAACGTGCGCCGGCTCATGCCTGCGCGGTTGACGATCGCCTCGACGGTGGCGTCTGCCCATCCCATCTCGGCGAACACGTGGCCGGCGGCGTCGAGCAGACGCGTGCGCTGCTGCGCGTGACGTTCGTCCGAAGTTCGGGAGCGATCGTACTTTCCGCGTCCAGGCGCGCGTTGGCTCTCGGGCACCGCGTCCGACTTCGCCACGATGCCGCTCGCCGTGCGCGTCCGGCCCCGGCTCGACGGAGTCGCCCGCTGCGTCCGAGCCGTCGACGACCGCTTGGAGGCATTCCTCGCCATCACACGCGATTATCGACGACCGCCGAACGAGGAGCCACTGATGTTTCCTTGCATCGTCTTTCCGGCAGAGCGATTTCAGACGTGCTCGGTCGCGCGAAGCAGCGTGTGCACGAGGTCGGGCGCGGAGCGTGGATGCAGGTCTGCTGGCCTCGGGTTCGAGCCGGCGCGCGTCTCGCAGCCGAGGACTTTGTCGGCCATCGCCGCGGGGATCATCGAGAGCCCCCAGCGTGCGCCGAGCAGGCCGCCGACGATGCACGCGTTCGTGTCCGTGTCCCCTCCGCCGCTGAGCACCTCGTGGAGCGCGTCCGTGTAATCGGTTCCGAGCACGAGGTGCCGGAATGCATGCGTGAACGCGATGCGGACGAACCCGTCCTGCGGCGTGAACGGGACGAGCACGCCGCTCTTCGCCTCCTCGAGCCAGGTGCGGGGCTCCTGGAAGGCATCGTCGTTCGCCAGCGCGGCGGTCGCGCATGCGATCGCTCCCTCGACGTCGCCCGGCGCGCGCACGAGATGGCGTATCGCGAGCACGTACGCGACCGCAGCGCCGACGCACGTGTCGTTGGGGTGCGAGAGGCGGGCATCGCGCATCGTGGCGGCGATGACGGCCTCCGGATCGCGAACGGCACCCCAGACCCCGAGCGGCGTCGCGCGCATCAGGCTGCCGTTCGCCTTCGACTTCATGCAGCGCTCGCGCGCCGTCGCCGTCATCACGGCCGCGGCCCCTTCGTGCTCGGCCCGTGCCGCGCGCTCGGGATCGGCGAGGCAGCCGAGCGAGGCCGCGGTCGTCGCGCCGATGTCGAACGGATCGGACGCGACCCAGCGCGCGTAGTGGCGAGCAGCCTGCTCGGTCGGATCGTCGGGAGCGGTCGCGAGCGCGGTCAGGAGGCTCATCGTGAGCTCGCCATCGTCCGTCACCTGGCCCGGCGCGACGCCCCACGTGCCCCCGCCCGGGAGCATCATCGCGCGCGCGACGTCCGCGTCTTCGACGGGGCGCCCCAGGAACTCCAGGACCGCACCGGCCGCGTCTCCGACGAGGGCACCCACTACGGCGCCGAGCGCGGCGTCTCGATTCGGAAGCGACTGATCGGTGGAGGGATGGCTCATGCAGAAAAAGTATTATGCACTCTAATGCGCTGCGCAAAGGAACGTCTGTGTTTTCTGTCGCCCCGCGCCGAGTGGATCGCGGCTTCATCGAGGTTGGGGCGCCAGCTGCTCATCGAAGACCCGCCCGAAGGCCTTGCGGGTGGATGGACGAACGCGTCAGGTCGGACAATGTCGGCTGCGCAGAAGCACCTGGATTTACATGCGATAGGTAATCTTGCGCAGCTCGTTGCGCGAATTGCGCAAGGCTGGTCCGAGTCTTGAACTCGGTCGCTCGGGGTCGATGAAAATGAGCCGAGCGAACGCCGTGGTCGTGACTGTGCTGTCCGCGTGTTTCGTCATCGCGTGCACGGCGCCGGATTTCGAGGGCGACAGGATCAAGAGCAAGCGCGGTACGAGCGCGAGATCCTCGACGAGCGGCGCCGTGGAGTGCGCGGGGCCTTCGTCGCTCACGCCTGAGGACCCGAACAAGCTCCCGAAGTGCGCATGCGAGAAGGGCGGCACGGCCCGATGCATCCCGAAGGACAAGGTTCCGGGAGCCGTCGCGTCGCAGCTCGATTCGTGCAACCAGGGCGGCGCTGGCGTCTGCGTGCCCGATAGCCTCGTCGCGAGCGGCGGTGCTGCTCCGCCTTCGTGT
>JAEXCN010000420.1 GCA_023402175.1 Pseudomonadota bacterium
AACCTGCGGAGATGCCCGACGCGACACGGGTTCCGTTGATATCACGGCTTTCGATCGAGAAGACGAGACCCGAACAGGCCCCCTCGAGCGACTAAACGCGATGGGACGCAACGCGACGCAACGGGACCAGGAACCCGGTTCCGACGAGATCCAGGTCCGAACCCGAAGAGCTGAAGTCTCGCGTCGAGTCGAACGGAACAGTCGACCGCGACGGAGTCATCCGTTCGGATGACGTTCGAACCCAAGCAGGCGCCGTAATTGATTCCGTGTCACATAGAGGACACACGCCATCGGGTGTGAATTGCACGCATAGTGTCCTGCGAGATTTTGGGATAATGGTGGTGAATTGCGGTGGGGGCTGAATCGCGAATGCCGCTACGTCTGGTCGACATCCTCAAGGCGCTTCCGAAGACGGAGCTCGAATCGCTCGTCGCTCGGCTTGGAGTCCGGATTGACCCGGCGAAGCGCCTCGATCCGCCCGCGCAGATCGCGCGCGCGCTCGTCGCGCTGCCCGAGCTGCGCGATCCCAGCCGCATGCCGCAACCGAGCGTCGAGCTGCTCCATCGCGTCGCAGAGGCGCGCGGAATGCTCATCGTGCCGACGCTCCCTCCGGCAATGCAGCCGCTCGCCGAACGCGGCATCGTCTTCGCGCGCGCGCACGGGAAGAACCAGGTCGAGCTCATCCTACCGGCCGCGTACCTCGTCCAGCTGCGTGCGTGGGAAGGCGAAGATCCTCGCGGCATTCGTGCTCTGCTCGCACAAGCTCCATTCGAGACTGTCAGCGCGATTGCCGGGCATTACCTCGGCCGTCCTGCAACTCCTCCAATCGCGCTCTCCCTCGAGACGGCTTGGGAGGTTCTTGGATATCCCGACAAGCTGACGGAAGAGATCGAAAAGCTCTCTGCGACGGAGCGCCGCGTGCTCGAGGGCGTCGAAGAGCTCGGCGGCGAGGTCGATACGGAGGAGCTTCTCGAGCTCGAGCGCGAGCCGCTTCGCCTCCGCACGGCATCGGGCGCGACCCCGTCGCGTCGCGGCGTCGGCTTCTCGCTCGAACGCCGCGGGCTGCTCATCCCCGTCCATCCGAACCGCCATGTCGTGCCCACCGAAGTGGGCCGGATCATCGGCGCGACGCGGAACGCCGAGCGCGAAGCGCGGCGCGAGCAGGTCAAGAGCTTCGTCAACGAGGGCGATCACGCTCCGAGGCGTGCGCGCTTCTCTCAGGATCCGGCACCGCTCGCGATGGCGCTGGCGCTCGCGGCGCGCGAGCCGGGCAGCGAGGTCCGTGCCGGGATCGGCACGCCCAAGTCGCTCGTCGCGAAGCTCGGGACCCGCTTTGGCCGCGAGCCGTATCACGTCGCGCTCCTCGTCGCGCTCTCGCGTGCGATCGGCCTGTGGGATGCGTCCGCGATCAGCGCGAGCGCGCCGCCCGGGGCGCTCCAGCTCCACGAGCTCGCAAAGTTGCTCTGGACGGCCTGGCGGCGCGGCGGAGCGTGGGACGAGGCGCGCACCGAGCCGGAGACGTTGCGCCTGCCAGCCGAGCAGCGTGACTCGAGCGCGAGCAACGTCGTCCGTGAGCTCGTCATCGAAGCGCTTCGCGATCTCGGCGAGAGCCGCTGGATCCCGTGGACGAGCCTCGAGGGCTATCTCGCGACCGACCACCGGATCCCGGGCGTCGACCGACTCCTTCGCCGCTGGGCAGAGCGCGTCGGCGTCGACGTGCCCGACCCGATGAGCATCGCGCGTCGCATCGTCCTCGAGAGTCTCCCCGCGCTCGGCATCCTCGATCTCGGAGAGGACGACAGCGAGGAAGCGGACGGCAAGCCGCAGATCGCGCTCCGTCTCACGCCGAGGGGTCGCGCGCTCGTCGCCGACAAGGTGCATGCGCACGACGCCGAAGCGTCGAAGTTCCTCGACACCCACGTGCTCAGGCTCGGTCCGACGGCAAAGGTCAGCGCCATCCTCGCGATCTACGGGTTCGTCGACGTCGGGCGCGTCGCGGAGACGCTCGACCTGGTCGTCGCTCCCCAGACGCTCGCGCGCGCACTTTCGGCTGGGTACGAGGCCGATTCGCTTCGCGTTCGCATCGAAGCCATCGCTCCGCTGCCGGATACGCTGTCGCGGACGCTCGCTCAGGCGAGCGTCGTCGTCGGACGCGGCAGCTTCGTCCCGTCGATCGGGTTCTTGTGGGTGGACGATCCGAACGTGCGCGAGCTGCTCCGCACGCGTCGCTCGACGTCGGAGCTGTTCCTCGACCCGTCGCCGCAAGGCGGACTGCTCGTCTCGTCGCAGGTCGATCTCGATCGCCTCGCGCGTCGATGCCGCACGGTCGGGGTCGAGGTCACGGTCGAAGGTCAGGTGGTCCGCGCGCGGACGATGCCGCCACCGAACACGTCCGGTGAGCGGCGTCGCTCCTCCTCCTCGCGGATGCCGAAGCTCAAGATCGGCGACTGAGCGCGAGATCGCGCGCGTCGGGGCTGCCGCCTCAGTTGTCCTTCGCGCCCTGCTCGATCCAGCTGCGGACCGTGTCGCGGTCTTTCTTCGCGAGCAGGGAGTTGCCGCTCTTCGGAGGATCGCCCGGAGGCATCTCCGAGCGGCGCGCGCTCGCGCAATCGTCCGGGAGCTTGTCCTGCTCGTTGTCCATCTTGAGCATGACCATGCTCTCTTCGGGCTTGCCCGGTGAGACGAACTTCGTGCTCGGGCACGTCGGGCTCGCCTTCATCAGCTCCTTGTACATCTGGGCGGGCTCGTACGTGATGTAGAAGTTGAGGTTCGACTCCCCCGAGCTGTGACACGCAGCGAGGGCGCAGCTCGTCGCGAGGATCGGCGCCACGTCGTCCTTGAACGACACGGGCGTGGAGCTGCTCCCCGACGATGACGACGAGCGCCCCGACGAGCTCGTCGGTGCGGGGGCATCCGAACACGCGCTCACGAGCGACATCGCCGCGATCGCACAACCAGCGAGGATGATGGAGCGCACGAGCCGATGATAACAGAACCGCTCGAGCGCAGCGGCGCACGCGCGCGCACGCCTCAGAGGCGGTCGTCGACCCAGTCGGTGATCGATTTGCGCGGGTGGATCGCCGCGACGACGCCTCCACGGAGGAACACCTCCGCCGGGAGAGGCCGCCCGTTGTACCGGCTCGCCATCGAGTAGCCGTACGCGCCTGCGTCGAGAACGGCGACCTCGGCGAAGTCGCTCTCGGGCAGATCGTGGACGCCGAAATCGTCCGAGCTCTCACAGACCGGACCGACGACACGGTACGGGACGAGCCGCGCTTCCGGCTCGAGCATGACGGGCACGATGCGATGGCGCGCCTGGTAGAGCGCCGGGCGCATCAAGTCGTTCATGCCGGCATCGATCATCATCCACCGCCGTGGCGGATCGCCATGCGCGACCTTGCGCTGGATCACCTTCGCGAGGAGGACGCCGTGCGCGCCGACGAGCGCGCGGCCGGGCTCGCAAAAGAGCGCGAGATCGCCGAGCCCGTGCTCGTGCTGCACTCGCCTCGCGGCGCGGATGAAGTCGGCAGGACGAACCGGACAACCATTGCCGTAGTCGATCCCGAATCCGCCGCCCGTGTCGACGAGCTCGAGGGCGAACCGGTCGCGAAGCTTCCGCGCGGTCTCGAACACGGCGCGCGCCGATGCGAGATACGCCTCGATCGACGTCAGCTGCGAGCCCGCGTGTGAGGTGATCCCGACGAGACGGACCGCTCCCTTCGCGGCCTCGAGCGCGTTCACCGCGTCCGCGAGGCTCGAGAGCGGCACACCGAACTTCGCCTCGTCGTGACCGGTCGCGATGTAGCTGTGCGTGTCGAGCTCCGCGGCATCCACGCCGGGGTTGATGCGCAGCGTGACGCGCGCGACGCGTCCTTGGGCGCTCGCGCGCGCGGCGATGCGCGGGATCTCCTCGACGCTCTCGACGTTGATCGCGCGAATGCCGTCGTCGCCGACGCCGATCGCCAGGTCGAGCTCGTCGTCTCGCTTCGCGACGCCGCTGTAGATGATGCGCTCGGGCGTGACGCCGCACCGCATCGCCAAGAGCAGCTCGGCCCCGCTGACGACGTCGGCACCGCAGCCTTCGCCGACGAGCGCGCGTACGACCGGGCCGGCGCTGTTGGCCTTCACGGCGTACGCGACGAGGTGCGGCGCGCCGTCGAAGGCGGCTTCGAGGTCGTTCGCCTCTTGGGCCATGCCGTCGAGGTCGTAGACGTACGTCGGCGTTCCGATCCGCGCGCTGGCGTCGCCGGAAGCTCCGCTCTCCTTTCGAGAGAGAGAGCCGAGCGGCACGCCGCCGAGCGTGAGCTCGCGCTCGGCGTTCGCGAGGCGCGACACGGCCGGGCCATGCGGCTCCCCGGGTGCGGGCTCGGCCTGACGCGACGGACGCGACGGACGCGAGCGTTGATCCGAAGAGCTCTCCGACCTGGAAGACACGTTCGAGCCGCCCATTTGTGACGGCGTGCTTGTCGCACGGGCGACAGGGCTTGCCAAGCCCGGCTCGCCGGAGGATGCTCCCGGCGTATGCCCATCCGACGCGCGAAGCTCGTCTGCACGCTGGGCCCCGCCTGCGATTCCGTCGACGGTCTGAAGGCTCTCATCGACGCCGGCATGGACGTGGCGCGCCTGAATTTCTCGCACGGAACGCACCCCGAGCACGGCGCGCGGCTAGCGCGCTTGCGCGAGGCGAGCGCGGCCAAGAACAAGCCCATCGCCGCGCTCCAGGACCTGTGCGGTCCGAAGATCCGCACCGGCACCTTCCCTGCTCCGTTCGATCTGCCGACCGGGGCCGAGGTCACGCTCATCGAGGGCGACGGCGTCGGCAACGAGCGCGAGATCTACATCCAGTACGAAGGGCTCGGCGAGGACGTCCACCCCGGCGACCGCATCATGTTCGATGACGGGCGCATCGTGATGCAGGCCCTCTCGACCGAGAAGTCCCGGGTCCAGGTCAAGATCACGCAGGGCGGCGGGATGCGCAGCAAGGTCGGCGTTCACCTGCCGACGCGCACGATGCGCATCAGCGCGCTCACGGAGAAGGACAAGACGGACCTCTCCTTCGGCCTCTCGCAGGGCGTCGACTACGTCGCGCTCTCGTTCGTGCGCCGCGCGGAAGACCTCCGCCTCGTCCGAGAGATCTGCCAGGAGTGGGGCAAGCCCACCCCCGTCATCGCGAAGATCGAGACGCCCGACGCCGTCGAGAACCTCGAGAGCGTCGTTGCCGCGTCGGACGGCGTCATGGTCGCACGCGGCGACCTCGGCGTGGAGTTCCCCCCGGAGCAGGTCCCCGTCATTCAGCGGCAGATCCTGCTCGTCGCGCGGCGCGTGCGCCGCCCGGTCATCGTCGCAACCGAGATGCTCCAGTCGATGACGAAGAGCTCGCGACCGACACGCGCGGAGGCAAGCGACGTCGCGAACGCCGTCTTCTCGGGCGCCGACGCGGTCATGCTCTCGGGCGAGACCGCGAGCGGTGACCACCCGACGCTCGCCGCCGGGATGATGAGCGCGATCTGCGTCGAAGCTGAGAAGAGCCCGTTCTTCGAGGCGCTCCCCTACGCGACGCGTGCAACGAGCGTCGCCGAGGCGATCGCGCGCGGCGCGGTCAACACGGCGCGCGAGATCGGCGCCAAGTTCCTCGTCGCATTCACCGAGAGCGGCTCGAGCGCGATGAACGTGAGCCTCGCGCGTCCGCCGATGCCCATCATCGCCTTCTCGCCGAACCCGCAGACGCGGCGGCGCATGTCGCTCCTCTGGGGCGTCATTCCGCGCGAGCTCCCGAAGCTGACCGACACGGACGCGCTCGTCGACTGGGTCACCGGCGATCTCATGGCGAACGGCCTCGCCTCTCCGGGCGAGCGTGTCGTCATCGTGTTCGGCGCGCCGCTCGGCGTGAGCGGCAGCACGAACTCGATCCGCGTGCACGTCATCGGCTGAGCCTCGTCGCGCTACGCGCGAAGAAAGGGAGCGCGTCTCGGCTTGCCGAGCTGCGTTCCCAGCGCCGCGTTGCGCGCGAAGGCGCTCGAGCCGCCATGTCTTGCGAACGACGCCGCGCTCGCGAGGGGCGGCGCGTCGATGCATCACGTCGCTCGAGCTCCCCGGAATCGTGCCGCTCCGGCGCGTGCCGAACGGCATCCGCGTAACGAGCACGTTCCCGGGTCGCCCGTGACGCGAGCGGCGCGCCGAGCATGGCGTGCGCACGCCCTCTCGTCGGCGCGTTCGCACGAAGAGAGGCGCAAATACACGACGACCCGCGGGTCATCACGTGGACGCCGCGGGTCGCCGGGGATCGAGTGGCTTTGCTTTAGCTAGCGATCACTCGTCGCCGCCACCGCCGCCACCGCCGAGGGGACCGCCACCGAGGATGTTGCGGACCTGGCGCATCGCATCGAGGAGACCGATGTAGCGGCGGAGGGCCTTCTCCTTCTCCTCGGGCTTGGGCTGGCCGATGACGGCCGGCTTGAGGGTCGGCTCGCCGTTCGTGAGGGTGACCTCACGCTCGCCCGTGACCGGATCCGGGCTGCCGACGACGTACGCGTCCGCGAGGAGCTCGTTCGCGCGCTGCAGCATGCGCGAGGCGATGCCCTTCTCGACCTGCCGGCCGCCGATGTTCTCGGTGCCGTAGCGAACGGCGAGGTACCGGTAACCGGTGACCGGATCGCGGAAGGCGACCGTGCGTTCCGCGGGGATGTTCGGCGCCTTGTCGCCGTCGAAGTAGACGCGCATCTTCTGGGACAGGACCATGTCGGTGCTGAAGCGCGAGAAGAGGAGCGCGTAGATGCCGGTGCCGAGCTGGTTCGAATAGCCGAGGTTCGGGAAGACGATGCCCTTCATATCGGCCGGACGCTTCAGCTGCGCCGGATCCTTCGGGTAGAGGCTGAACACGGAGTGCGAAGCGCCGTCCGCGTTCATCGACGGTGCGACCGCCTCCCAGTCCTCGGAGAGGATGCCGCCGACGAGACGATCGACCGCGTGCGGGACGTCCGTGCGGAAGCTGACGTACGGGTCACGTCCGTCGAGCGCGTTTTCACGCGAGACGGTCGAGAGCGTCGGGCGGGAGTCGACGATCTCGCGGAGAGCGAGGACCTTCTCCTCGTCGAAGCCCGTGTGGTTCGGGAAGTGGAAGTAATCCCAGCTTCCGCCCATCGCGTTGTCGAAGTCGACCTGGACGAAGCGGCCGTCGACGATGCCGAGCGTGCCGATCGACTGCGCGAGGCTCTCGCCACTGCCGACAGGGAGATCGAAGATGGGCGCTGCACCCGGACGCGAAGGCGTACGGAGCGTCGTGTTGGTGTAGTCGCCCGGCTCGGGCGTGAGGATCACGCGCTGGAGGAAGTCGTACATCTCCCTCGCGGCCATGACCGCCGGCAGGTCCTGGTCGTCATCCTTCAGACCGTCCTCAGTCGAGCGGCCGATGTCCACCGTCGTCGTCCAGTGATAGCCGCGGAGGCGGGAGAACGTGCCGTTCGCGACGCCGTACGGGAGCGACCACCACGCGAACTCCTTGTTCTGGCGGCGGAAGTACGCCCACGGGTACTGGTTCTCGTACCGGTTGATCACGTTCTTCGTGATCTCGTAGATGTCCGCGCCCGAGTCGAAGGGCTTCGCGTGGATGTAGCCACCCGCGCTGTAGTCCTCACCGTAGCGGTACGTCCAGCGGACGAGCTCCTTCTGGTTCTCGTCGAAGCCGTGCCAGCGGACGCCATCGGCGCCGATGGGCGTGTTTTGCTTGCCGAGCTTGAACGTGATGCCGTCCGAGATCATGTCCTGGTAGGCCAGGTGATTCTTCGGCGGCTGCGCGCAGACCTTGCCGTGGACGATGCGCCACTTCGCGGCCTCTTTTTCCTCTTCCGTCGCCGGGCGGCAGTCGCGCTTCGGGTCGAACACCTTCGCCTTGAGGGCGGTCTTCGTGTAGTGGGCGCCGTACCCCTTCGCCGGGTCGAAGACGAGGTCGCTCGGGATGCCCTGCGAGAGCATCTTGACCGCGAAGAGCTTCGCGTCGTCCGTCTTCACCTGGTTCGGGTCGAACGTCTCGAGGACGCGCCCGTAGAGGGTCTTCATCGCGTGGAGGTCGTAGAGGCCGGCGCCGACGGTCTCACCGCCACGCTCGATCTGGTACTCCATCGTCGAGGTGTTGGCGAAGTACTCGATGCCGGGGCGCGGCTCGGGGCCACGACCAGCCTCGTCGTCCGTCATCGGGTCGACGTAGCGCGGGCCCATGCAGTCCGCCGTCGCACCCTCGGCGCCGCACAGCTGGACCTCGTTGGGGCCCTTCTCGTTCGTGCGGAGCTGCCAGTACTGGGGCGGGTAGTTCATCGCGTCCCAGGAGCTCGCGAAGTTGTGGCGGAGGCCGATCGAGTGACCGATCTCGTGGAAGGCGATGCCCTTCACCGACTCACGGAGAAGATCCTTGTAGATCTTCACGCCGCGATCCTTCGGCTCGAGGTTGCCGTACAGCTTCTTGAAGTACGGCGCGAGGGTTGGGAGGTAGATCGAGCCCGCGGCCGCCGTGTTGATCGAGTCGTGGAAGCAGATGCCCTTGTTGCCGAGATACGCCTCGTAACGCTCGGTCATCTGCTGGATCTTGCTCGGATCCTGCGACGCCATCGTGCTGATCGCGTTGTAGACCGACGTGCTGCGGTCCCGCGACTCGGCGGCGAGGCGGTTCAGGGTGCGGTTCGTGACGTTGCGCATCTCCGGAAGACCGTCGAGCATCTTCACGACGTCGTTGAAGCGGGCGTCCGCCGCCGCAACGCCCGGCGCCATCGGCGAGCTCTTCGCCTGGAGGAGCGCGGCGTTCAGCTGGCGCTGCTGACGGGAGGTGTTGGCGATCTCGGTGGAAGACACACCAACCGCAGCCTGGATGCTCGCGAGGTCGATGCTCTTCAGCGCCTCGTTGATCTCGGCCGGCGACTTCGGCTTGTACATCTCGTCGACGACGGTGCCGTTCTTGACGCGGTCCGCGTAGCGACCGGCCTGGACGCCGCTGATGAGCTCCTCCATCTTGAGGTCGCCGAGCGCGAGCGCGATGATGTCGCGCTGCATCGCGGCGGCGTACGTCGCCGAGCGCATCATCGTCGTCGCCGTGACGCCGACCATCTCGCCCGTGAGCGGGTCACCACCGATGCTCGCGACGCCACCGTAGGGAGCGCGCGAAGCGTACGGCCAGTAGATGGCGTAGTTCTTACGAACGTCGCCGAGACGGATCACCTCGCCGGGCTTGCCGCACATCGGC
>JAEXCN010000445.1 GCA_023402175.1 Pseudomonadota bacterium
CTCCGAACGTCTCGCCGACGAGCGAGAGCCCACAAGCCGGGCGGCTCGCGTTCCAGAACGAAGCGAAGGCGTTTCGATCCCAGTCTGGGCGGGCGCAGGTCGGGAGCGGGAGCGACATGACGGCGTCGCGCCCGAGGAAAGCGCGCGAAGCATCGGCGGCGGAGCTCCCGAGCGGCGCGCCGAGGCACGTGAAGCTGGGGCTCACCCACGCGTTGAACGTGGTGGCGGATTGGACGACCTTCGCGATCGGCTTCGGCGCCACGAGCGGCCGTCCCGTCTCGCGCTGGACATCGGCGCGCACGATCGCGTCGATCCGGTCGAGCCACGTCTGCACGCGAACGGTCAGAGCATCGTTGTCGGGCACGACCGGCTCGAGCGGATTGCCGAGCATGGCCATCGTGTTCCGGAAGTCGTCGTACGGCTCGGCGGCCCAGAAGAAGGGGCTGTTCTCCTGAACGTGCTGCGCCTCCGTGTGCGCCGCCTCCGAGGACGCGGAGTTGTCGTCCGACTCCGCCGTGCAGGCGATCGCGGACAAGGCAAGAAGACCAGAAAAGGCAACAAGGTGTCGAAGCATGGCACCAATGTAGGCAGACGTCGTGCCTGCCCACACCCAACGAATTCGCTGCAGAATTTCGCGGCAACCTGGATCACCGACCGATCGGTGCCTGGTGTCCGGAGAGCTCAGCGCGATCGGCCGCCGACGTGCGCGCGTCGCGCAGGGCCGACGAAGCTCGTCACGCGATCGTGAGTGTTCCGCTGCCCACCGAGTGCACGCGGCCGGCGACATGGATGTTGTCGGCGTCATCGATCCGGAGATGGAGCTCGGAAGGCCGCTCGACGGCGGCGCCCTGGCGGACGACGCGGCGGAGCGGGCCGCGCGCCCCCGTCGCAAGGAAGTAGCCGCCAAGGTTCGCGCACGCCGAGCCCGTCGCGGGGTCTTCGACGAGCAAGGTCCCCTGCGAGAAGACGAACCGCGCTTCGACGCGGTGCTCGTCGTGCTCGGCGAACGCGTAGACCATGCCTTCGTCCGTGCGCTCGGAGCGCGCGACCCGGAGGAGCGCGCCCGCGTCGGCGCGCATCGCAAGGACGTGCTCGGGCCGCGTGAGGCGAACGATCAGTTGCTCGACGCCGGTGTCGACCCAGAGAGGAGGAGCCGCGATCGCGTTCGCGGGAAGGCTCAGTGCCTGCGCCAGCGCGGCCATGTCGCCACCCGACCACGGACGCGTGACCGGCGCGCGGGCCGTTCGTAGCTCGAGGAGCGAGCCCGCCGTCGCCACGCGCACGAGACCGGCCTTCATCTCGAGGACGACGTGATCGCGCGCGCCCGCGCGCTCCGCAACGACGTGCGCCGTCCCGAGCGTCGGATGCCCGGCGAACGGCATCTCGTACGAGGGCGTGAAGATGCGTACGCCGGCCGTGGCACTGGCGTCCTTCGGCGGCACCACGAACGTCGTCTCGGAGAGATTGAGCTCGCGCGCGATCGCGAGCATCGTCGCGTCGTCGAGGCCGCGGCCGTCTTCGAACACGGCGAGCGGATTGCCGGAGAAGCGTTCGCCCTCGAGCGCGAAGACGTTCACGAGGCGGTAGGTCAGCTCCGTTTTCATCGCGGAATTTTCTAGCACGCAGGTGGTCCGGTTGAGCTTCGGTGACGTGTCCCCGGACACGCGGCGCGGACGGCCGATCGCACAGACTTGGCCGCCGCGGCGAGCATGTTAGGGTGCCGCGGCGATGTCTCACGCCTCTTCTCCGATCTCGGTTCGTTTGCTCCTCGTTCCGCTCCTCGCGAGCTGCCTCGCGACAGGTTGTGAATCGAAGAAGGAAGCGCCTCCGGCGCCGAGCGTCGCGCCCGTCGCTTCGAAGGAAGCCTTGCACGCCGCTCCGCCGGTGACGATCGACCGCGCGCTCTTGAACGCGTTCGCGGTGCTGCCGGAGACGATGGCCGCGCCCACGGGCGCCGCGAGCGCCGAGGTCGTCGCGCTCGGGAAGCAGCTCTATTTCGAGACGCGCCTCTCGAAGAACCAGGACATCTCGTGCAACTCGTGCCACGGGCTCGAGACGTACGGCGTCGACAACAAGCCGACGAGCCCGGGACACAAGGGGCAGCTCGGCGTGCGTAACTCGCCGACGGTCTACAACGCCGCTCTGCACGCAACGCAGTTCTGGGACGGACGCGCCAAGGACGTCGAGGCGCAGGCGCTCGGGCCCATCCTGAACCCCGTCGAAATGGCGATGAAGGACGAGGCGGCGGTGCTCGCGGTTCTTCGCTCGATCCCCGAGTACGTCACGGCGTTCAAGGCGGCCTTCCCGGCCGACAAGGACGCGGTCACGTACGCGAACGTCGGCAAGGCGATCGGCGCGTTCGAGCGCACGCTCGTCACGCCGTCGCGTTTCGACAAGTACCTCGGCGGCGACGACGCATCGCTCACGGACAAGGAGCGCGCGGGTCTCGCGAAGTTCCTCGACGTGGGCTGCAATACTTGCCACGCGGGCCCTGCGCTTGGTGGGCGCGACTTCAAGAAGCTCGGTCTGGTGAAGGCGTGGGCGACCGAGATCAAGGACAATGGCCGCTTCGACGTCACGAAGGACGCCGCCGACAAGAACGTCTTCAAGGTCCCGTCGCTCCGGAACATCGAGAAGACCGGTCCGTACTTCCATGACGGGTCCGTCACGTCGCTCGAGGAAGCCGTGAAGCTGATGGCCCGGCACCAGCTCGGCAAGGACCTCTCGGACGGCGACGTCGAGAACATCGTCGCGTTCCTGAAGAGCCTCACCGGCGAGCTTCCGACGATCGAGAAGCCCACGCTCCCGAAGAGCACCGCGAAGACGCCGAAGGCCGACCCGACCTGAGCCCGCCCACGCGCGCAACGGGTGTGACGCGCAGGTGAATTCAGCAGTCGCGCTAACGCGCCATCTCCACGGAATTGGCCGCGATCGCCGCGTCCGCGCGCGCACGGTCTCTGCGACACTGGAGCGGAGGAGCTAGATCCGACTAAAGTTATTGGGCCGGGGGGCGTTCACGTGGCGAGGGCCCCGATCATGCTTCATCGTTTCACACGCATCACCATCCTCGCTGCCTTCGCCGCGAGCGTCATCGGCTGCGCCGGCACCGAGTCGGACATCGCGTTGCCGGAAGTCGACGGCGGCGCGAAGGACGCGGGCGATGCCGGACGCGACAGCGTCAAGGTCCCCGAGGCCGGCACGGACGCTGGCTCCGATGCCGATTCGTCGTGCACATCCCCGGAGAGCTGCCCCGCGCCGACGAGCGCGTGCGTCGAGCGCACCTGCAACGCGGGCGTCTGCGGCGAGCAGCCGAAAGCGGAGGGGACCACGGTGGACTCCCAGACCGCAGGCGACTGCAAGCGAGCGCAGTGTGACGGGAACGGGAACGTCGTCACCGTCGCCGACGACACCGACAAGCCCGACGACGGCAACGACTGCACGGACGATTTCTGCACGAACGGCGTCCCGTCGCACGTGAAGAAGACCGTCGGCGCAGCTTGCGGCGCGGGCGGAGCGCTGAAGTGCAATGCCGCCGGAAGCTGCGTCGGATGTATCGCCGCGAGCGACTGCGCAGGTCAGGACTCGGAGTGCTCCACGCGCACGTGTGTCGGCGGCGTTTGCGGGCGCCAGAATGCGCCGCTCGGTAAGGTCCTCACGAGCGGCCAGACCGCGGGTGACTGCAAGAAGGTGGTCTGCGACGGCGCGGGTGCCACCACGCAGCAGAACGACGACTCGGACTTCGCCGATGACGCGAACCCGTGCACGAACGACATCTGCACCAACGGAACGCTCTCGCATCCGAGCAAGGCCAACGGTACCGCCTGCGGGCAAAGCATCGTGTGCCTGAACGGCGCGTGCGAGGGGTGCATCACCGCGAGCACCTGTCCGGGCAAGGACGACGCCTGCAAGACGCGCACGTGCACGGCCAACGCGTGTGGCTTCACGTACGCAAGCGCGGGCATCGCGCAGAGCCAGCAGGCAGGCGATTGCCACCGCACGGAGTGTGACGGCATCGGCAACGTCCAGAACATCGTCGACGACAGCGACATCCCGAATGACGGTCACGAGTGTACGACCGACATCTGCACGAACGGCGTCCCTTCGCACTCGAACGTCGGGAGCGGCACGGAGTGCACCGAGAACGGCGGCTCGGTCTGCAACGGGTCGGGCGCCTGTGTCGACCCGTCGTGCACCAACGGGATCCAGGACGGCGACGAGATGGGCGTCGATTGCGGCGGCAGCACCTGTCCCGCGTGCCCGCCCGACGTCATCGTCGCTCCGGCGGACGGCGACACGAACGTGAGCGTCTCCACGACGATCAAGCTCACGTTCAGCGCTCCGATGGATACGGCGACGCTCACGGCTCAGACGAGCACGGGCGCGTGCTCCGGCAGCATTCAGCTGTCGAAGGACGGCTTCACCACGTGCATCGGCTTCGGCGCGCCGGCGTTCTCGGCGGGCAACACCGTCGCGACGCTGACGCCGTCGGCGCCCCTCGCGAGCGCCACGACGTACAAGGTCAAGGTCACGACCGTCGCGCACAAAGCCGGCGGCGCGGCCATCCTCCCGTACTCGATGACGACCGGCTTCACGACCGCGGCGGCGTCGACGTGCACGCCGAGCGTCGTCATCAGCCAGGTCTACGGCGGCGGCGGAAACTCCGGTGCACAGTACAAGAACGACTTCATCGAGCTTCACAATCGCGGAAGCGTCGTGGTCGACGTCTCGAAGTGGTCGGTGCAGTATGCAGCCTCCGGGGCCACCAGCGGCTTCAGCGTCGTCGCCAACCTGACCGGGAGCATCGAGCCAGGCGCGTACTACCTGGTCAAGGCAGGCTCGGACGGGAACATCGGCGCCAATCTTCCAAGCTCGCCGGTGACCTCGGCCCAAAACCTCTCGGCGACGAAAGGCAAGGTCGCGCTGGTGAGCTCGAGGACGGGAATCGGCACCTCGTGCACCGACGGCACGGTCGTCGATCTGGTGGGCTACGGAGGCGCGAGTTGCTCCGAGGGGAATCACCCCGCGCCTGCCGGCAGCAATTCGAAGGCCGTCTTCCGCAATGCGGAGGGCTGCACCGACACCAACAACAACGAGAACGACTTCACCGCGGCCACACCGTCGGCGCGCAACGCCGCGTCGACGCCCGTGGTGTGTACCTGCAACTGAACGCCCCCGGCACGCAGCGCGAGTCGAAGCACGGCGCAAACAGGTAACGGCGCAACAAGTAGAAGAGGACGCGATGCGGCGGCCCACGACGGCTGCCTCGTCGCGTCGTCCTTTTGTGCGTCTTGGGCGTCGTTCCAGAAGAGCTCGCGAGCCGCCAGCTGAGCTCCCGTCAGCTTACGCAAACGTAAGGACCGCTTCGGCGCGCTGCGTGGGATCTTCCCAGAGGAACCCACGTGTTCGCGCCCTTTCGTTCGCTTCCTTCCCTTCCCTTTCATCGTCTCGGCCTGGCCGCGATGCTCGTTCTCGCGGTCGGCTGTCGTGGCCGCGAGACCCCGGACGCGGCCCCGACGCATTCGCGTCGTCCCGATCGCGCCATCGTCCTCTCGGGCAAGAGCGCCGCGTTCGTGCGCACCGAGTCCGTGGGCACGGCGAAGCTCGAGCACTCGCGCTCGCTCGTCGCGCGCGTGTCGTTCGACGAACGGCACTGGGCGAAGATCGGTCCGCCGATCGGAGGCCGCGTCGCGAGCGTGAACGTGATCACGGGAGACAGCGTCAAGGCGGGCTCGGTCCTCCTGACGCTCCACGCCCCGGACATCGCGTCGGCGCAGGCCCAGGTCGCTCAAGCCCGCTCGGCCCGGCTGCTCGCCGAGAAAAACGCCGCCCGCGCGGCGATGCTCGAGAAGGACGGAGCCGGAAGCGAGGCGGAACGCCAGCAGGCCGAAGCGGCGCTGGTCCAGACGCGGAACGAGGAGCAGCGCGCGATCGCGAGCCTCGCCGCGATCGGCGGCGCGCAAGGTTCGACCGTGTATGCGCTCCGGTCGCCGATCTCCGGAACCGTCGTCGAACGCAACGCGGCCGTCGGTATGCAGGTGCACGCAGACCAGGACGCGCCCCTCGTCACGGTGGCGGACCTCTCGACGGTCTGGGTGCTCGCCGACGTCTACGAGCAAGACCTCGCGCACGTGAACGTCGGCGACTCGGCCGTCGTCCAGGTGTTCGCGTATCCCGGTCGCCGGTTCGATGGAAAGATCGCGCACATCTCGGGGCTCGTCGATCCTCAGACGCGCGCCGCACGCGCGCGCATCGAGCTCTCGAACGCCGATCTCGCGCTCCGCCCCGGCATGTTCGCGCGCGTCGAAATCAAAGGTATCGGCGATGGTGCCGCCGACGTCCCCACGAGCGCCATCCTTGCGCGACGCGATCAGTTCTTCGTCTTCTTGAAGAACTCCGACGGCTCGTACGTCGAGCGCGAGGTCAAGATCGGCGACCAGCGCGGTCAGCACACGACCATCCTCACCGGCGTGCGGCCGGGTGACGAGATCGTCACCGAAGGTGCGATCCTGCTCGACGCCGAAGCGAACGAGGCGCTTTAGCGTGATCGAACGCATCGTCGAGCTCGCTCTCAAGCAGCGCGCGGTAGTCGTCGTCGCGGCTGTGATCCTGGTGCTCCTCGGGTTGAACGCCTTCCGGCGCCTCCCGATCGAGGCCTATCCGGACGTCGCGGACACCTGGGTCCAGGTGATCACGCAGTGGCCCGGGCACGCCGCCGAAGAGGTCGAACGCGAGATCACGATCCCCACCGAACGCGTGATGAACGGAGTGCCGAAACAGACGGCGATCCGTTCGACGTCGATCGCGGGCCTCAGCGTCATCACGCTCATCTTCGAGGACGGGACGGACAGCTACTTCGCGCGGCAGCAAGTGGTCGAGAGGCTGGGACAGGCCTCCCTTCCGGCGAACGTGACGCCGACGCTCGGCCCGCTCGCGAGCCCGGTCGGCGAGATCCTTCGGTACCGCTTGGTCAACTGCGCGAACACCCGCACGGCCGAGTGCACCGACGAGGACGCGGCCAGTGCGCCGAAGAGCCTCTCCGAGCTCAAGGACCTCGAGGAGTGGGTGATCGAACGCGAGCTCCTCGCGACTCCCGGTGTCGCGGACGTCGTCAGCTTCGGCGGGACGACGATGCAGTACCAGGTGCTCGTCGATCCGATGCAGCTCGCCGCGCGCAACTTGACGCTCGAAGATGTCGAGAAGGCGCTCGCGGCGGCCAACGGCAACGCGGGCGGCGGCGTCGTCGCGTTCGGCCGTGCTGCCCTCAACGTGCGCGGGATCGGCCTCCTCTCGCCTGACGAGATCGGCGACGTCTCGATCGCCGTCCGCGACGGGACCCCGGTGCGCGTGCGCCACGTCGCGAAGGTCCAGGTCGGCCACCAGCCGCGCCTCGGACGGGTATCGGTCGACGACGATACGGATGTCGTGTCCGCCACGGTGCTCTTGCGCAAAGGAGAGCAGGCGCAGACCGTGCTCGCTCGGCTGCACGAGCGGATCGCGGACCTCAACGCTCGGACGTTGCCGCGGGGCGTGAAGCTCAGCCCCTACAACGATCGCACCGACCTGATGCAGCTCACGACGCACACCGTCACGAAGAACCTCGTCGAGGGGATCGCGCTCGTGACGCTCGTGCTCTTCCTCTTCCTCGGAAACACGCGCGCCGCGCTCATCGTCGCGGTCACGATCCCGCTCTCACTCCTCATCGCGTTCATCTTGATGGATGCGGCGAAGGTCCCGGCGAACCTGCTGTCCATCGGCGCGGTCGACTTCGGGATGATCGTCGACGGCGCGATCGTCGTCGTCGAGAACGTCTATCGTCAGGTCGCCGAGCGACAGGAGAGGAAGGAGTCGTTCGATCTCCGCGCAATAGTCCGCGCGGCGAGCCGTGAGGTCGCGCGCCCCGTCGTGTTCGCGATCGCGATGATCGTGACGGCGTACATGCCGATCTTCACGCTCGAGCGCGTCGAAGGAAAGCTGTTCCGTCCGATGGCGTGGACCGTCGCGTTCGCGCTCGGTGGATCACTGGTGCTCGCGATCACGCTCGTGCCGGTGCTCACGACGTTGCTGTTCAAGAAGCGGATGAAGGAGTTCCACAATCCGCTCTTGATGCTCGTCAGGAGGCTCTACCTGCCGGCGCTCCGGCGCGCGCTCCGGCGGCCGCACCTCGTTCTGGTCGTCGGCGCCGCGCTCCTCACCGCCGATCTCTTCATGGCGAAGTCGATCGGAAGCGAGTTCCTCCCGCATCTCGACGAGGGGGCCATCTGGATGCGTGCCTCGATGCCGGCGAACATCTCGCTGCCCGAGGCGGAGGCGATCGTCGACGGCGTCCACAACGAGACGCGAAATACGGACGGCATCCGCGAGATCCTCGGCCGCTACCCCGAGATCCGCACACTGAGCGCCCAGATCGGAAGGCCGGACGACGGCACGGACCCGACCGGGTTCTACAACGCGGAGTTCCTTCTCGTCCTGAACGACCGCAAGACGTGGCGGCCCGAGCTCCACCAGAGCAAGGAAGCGCTCATCGCCGAGATCAACCGTGACGTCTCGGTCATCCCCGGCGTCTCCTTCGGCTTCTCGCAGCCGATCTCGGACAACGTCGAGGAGGCGCTCACGGGCGTGAAGGGGCAGATGGCGGTCAAGATCGTCGGCGACGACCTCAACGCCCTCGACGACATCGCGGAGCGGGTCGCCCGCACGATAAAGGAAGTTCCCGGGGTCGTGGACCTCGGCATCTTCCGTGAGCTCGGTCAATCCAACGTCCACGTCGCGATCGTGCGCGAGCGCGCCGAGCGCTACGGGATGAGCGTCGAAGACGTCGAGGACGCGATCGAAAAAGGCATCGGCGGTCACACGGTCGGACAGATCATCGAAGGCGAGCTCCGCCACGACCTCGTGATCCGCTACCAGGCCGACGTTCGCGACAACGTCGGCGCCATCAAGGCGCTGCTCATCCCCGTTCCGGGAGGAAACGTCGTCCCGCTCTCGCAGGTGGCGGACGTCTCGATCATCGGAGGCGCGACGCGCATCTATCGCGAGTCGAATCGTCGCTACATCGCGGTGAAGTTCGGTGTTCGCGGGCGAGACCTCGGCTCTACCGTCGACGAGGCGCAGCGTCTCGTCGACCGCGAGGTTCGCCTTCCTCCCGGATATTCCTCGACCTGGGGCGGCGAGTTCGAGAGCGCGCGCCGCGCGAGCAGGCGGCTCGCGATCGTCATCCCGCTCACCTTCATCGCGATCTTCGTCCTCCTGTTCGCGATGTTCCGACGGCCGCGGGAAGCACTCGTGATCCTCGCGAACGTTCTTCTCACTTCGCCGTGCGGAGGAATGGCAGCGCTCCTCCTCACAGGGACGAACTTCTCCGTCTCGTCCGGAGTCGGGTTCCTCGCGCTTTTCGGTGTGTCCGTCCAGACGGGCGTCATCCTCGTCGCGTACGTCCAGGAGCAGCGGGCGAGCGGTCTCGGGATCGATGCCGCAATCCAGAAGGCGGCCGATCTTCGCCTCCGTCCGATCATGATGACCGCCCTCGTCGCGACGCTCGGCTTGGTCCCGGCCGCGATCAGCACCGGCATCGGCTCGGACTCGCAGAAGCCGCTCGCGATCGTCGTCGTCGGTGGCCTCTTCTCGTCGCTGACCCTCTCGCTGTTCATGCTCCCGCTGCTCTACAAGGTCTTCGCACGCACGGAGGAAGTCGCATGAGCTGCTTCACGCGATGGTCGGCTGCCTCCTTCGCGCTTCTCGTCGGACTTGCAGCGACCTCACCGGCGTCGGCGGAGCCAGAGGTACCCTCGAGCGCGGATGCTCCGAAGAGCGTAGAGGCACCGAAGAGCACATCGCCGACCATCACCGAGGAGCAGCTCCTTGCCCGCTGGCTCCGGAGCAGCCCCGAGGTCGCGTCGTGGCGGACACAGATCGGCGGCGCGCGCTTCGACGTCGTCACCGCGCGGGTCTTGCCGAACCCGGAGCTGTCGCTCAGCGGAGGCGCGAACGTCTGGGGAACCGCCGTCAACGGTGACTCCCATTACGACGCGCAGCTCACCGTGCCGCTGCCGGTCTTCGGACAGGTCGGCGCCCGAAGAGAAGCGGCACGCGCGCTCGTCAGCGTCGCGGAGGCGACCGTGGCAGGGCAGGTCTGGGCGCGCGCAGCGGAGATCCAGAGCGCGATGGTCGCGCGTGCGTTCGCCGATGCGACGCTCGCGATGCTCCAGCAGAACCTGCGAGAGCTCGATCGCATCGAGGGCATCGTCTCGCGCCGCGCCGCCGCCGGGGCGAACAGCACGTACGACTCGCTTCGCGTGACCACGTCCACGGCGACGCTCCGAGGTGCCGTGAACGAGGCGATCATCGAGCGCGATCGCGCAGAGGCGACGATCCTCGCGCTCGTCGCCGATCCGGCACTGACGACCGCTCCGATCACACGTGAAGGGTTGAAGGCGTTCCGCGGCAGCGACGACGAGGGGCAGCTCATCGCCGGAGCGCTCGAGCGGCGGCCCGATCTCGAGCTCGCTCGACGTGGCGTCAATGCCGCCGAGCTCGCGGCGAAGCGCTGGCGTCGCGACGCAGTGCCGACGCCGAGCCTCTTCGTCGGAGGGAGCCGTTCGCGCGGACCGAGCGGCTTCGACCTCAGTGGCGGCGTGAGCTTTCCGCTTCCGCTGTTCGATCGGAACCAGGGCGCCGTCGGGCGCTCGCTCTCCGAGGCGCAAGGACAAGAGCTCCTCGCGCGCGCGCTCGAGACGCGCGTCCGCCAGGAGGTCTCGGGCGCGTGGCGCGCGCGTCGCAACGCACGCATCGCGCTCGAGCAGTTCAGGGATCGCAGCCTGCAGGCGGTGACCGAGCTCCTCGCGCGTGCCGAGATCACCTATCAGGCGGGCAAGTTCTCGATCACGGAGCTGTTCGACGCGTACCAGACGATGTGGAGCGCGCGCTCGCAGGAGCTCGATCTCGAGCGCCAGATGGCGACCGCCGAAGCCGATCTCGAACGCGCAGCCGTGCTTTCCCCGCTCCCGCTGCTCACGCGTTGAATCGAGCGGGCATGCGCCGCTCGCCGAGACGAAGCAGGCTGCTGACGGATGCGCCGGTGTTCGCGGTCAATCGGCGGCGATACCGGGACCGAGCGAGTCGATCCGGATCCGAGCGAGGCGGCTCGCGCCCGCAGAAGTAGCCATCGCGAAGATCTCGTCGCAGGTGACTGCGATCGGTCTTCTCCATGACCACGGCCCGCTCTCCGGCTTCGGGAGTATCCACGACTGACCGTCCGACAGACGCACGACTCGAATGTGCTCTGACGTGCTGATCGCGGCGTGACCGCACCCCACGACAAACGCGTCCGCCGACGACAAGACACCTCCGACCTCACTCCGCAGTCGGCGGGGAGTCACTGCCGCAGGGTCCGTGGTGTACGGCGCCGTCATGATCCTCAGGCTATCGAACAGCGCCGCTCCCTTCGGGCGGCCCATACCTTCGAGCCACACGAGATCATGACCGTCCGTGCCGAGACTCGTGTAGCCGCGATCGAGCTCGAAGTCCTTCGAAAGGAACGAGCGCACGCCCCCGCCGGGCGTGTAGACGTTCACCTTGTGTCGATACTGATCCGACGCTGGCCAGAACAAGGCCGTGGCAGTTGCCTGGACGTCTCCGAGCGCCAGCCCATCGTCTTGAGCTCGCGACCAGAATGCTCCGAGATCACTTCCTTCCCACGAATAGAAATGATTCGACGAGATCGTCCCTACAATCGGCCCGAAAGCACTCGCATAGAACGCGTACGAGATCTCCTGTTTGGGCAAGTGAACACCCACGGTCGGCGCGACCGCATCGAGCCGCCCGAAGAGACCTCCCCTCGACTCGCCACGCTCATACACGCCTAGAACAAATCGATCGTCGTACCCGCGCGCAAACGCGGCACTACAGGTCGGATGCGAGGTAATGAGGAGGGCACTGTAAACCGGCCCGTCCGGTGAGGTGAACAGCTCGTACATCGAGTTTGGAGGCGTGTTGACGGCGCGGCGAATGGCCAAGACGAGCGACCCGTCGGCGCGGTACCACCCCGTCTCCGCCGCTCCGCCGTCGGTCTGGCTCACCGGCGTCCAGTCGACGGCCATGAGTCGGCAGTCCGTCCCGGTCGGTAGTGCATGCGACGGGCACGCTTCCCAGGTCGGAGGAGGAGGCAGCTGAGCGCCATTCGTCGGGACGTAGAACAAGCAGGACGGATCGTACGTCTGATCGCGCACCCAGCCTTGCGGAACGCCTTCCGGTATCGGCGGCTCGCGCACGCCGCCGCCGTCGGGCCTGCCCGGCGTGCCCGAGTCCACCCGCGCCGAAGCGCCCGCCTCGACGGGAGTCGACGTCGTCCCTCCACCGTCGCCCGCCGAGCACGCATACGCGAGGCCCGCAGCGACGAAGGCGGCGCCAAGGACGACAGCACACCGGTTCATCAGAACCTCCCGGCAATCCACTGAGGATCGCACTCCGGCGCAGGCTCGATGCCGGGAGTCTCGGGATCATCGCCGAACTTGTCGTTTTCGCAGGCCACCGCCACCAGGCGATCTCTGCGCACTACGATGAGCCCTTTTGTATCGTCTTTCAGGACGAACGAGTATCCGCCCTTGTCGACGATCGGTGCGCGAACGAGCCGGCCTCGCTCGCTCCGGTAGCGATGCACCGAGACCCCATTGCGGCTGAAGCCCACGTGGAAGAGTGCGAAGCCGTCTTCGTCGGCGGCGGCCACCAGTACGCCCCCGTCTCGATCGACAGAGAGGTAGAGCGACGAAGCTCGTCGAATCTCACTCTTGGCGATCGCTTCGGCGGAGCCGCCGAGTGACTGCCTCAGGAGCCGCACGACACGGCCGCCGCCGGCGTAGGTTATGTCATCGATCACATACAAGTGATCGTCGCCCCAGGCGTAGGTCGCCGCGAGAGCCGTTCCGACGGTGTCGGCGCCCGCTAGCTTCGTCGCTGTCTCTCCGATCGGCTGTCGCCACACGCCGAGGGCTCTCCCGTCAGCATCGTATCCGCCGATCCGAAAGAGGCTCCACGCACGCCGGGAGAACAAGGTGACGACGCCGTCGCCTGCGGGAAAGAACTTTCCACTGGACTGGGAGGACGCGATGAGCTCGCGGTAGTCGGGGTGGTTCGACGCCCGCACGATGGCGCCGTCGTCATAGATCAAGCCATCCTCGAGCCTCAGAGACTTCCCGCTCTCGTCGAGGCCCAGTCCCAGCGCAAGCACGGACGACGCTAGGCCGGAAACAGAAAGGTCTGTTTCTATCGCGCTCGAGAGAACACGCCATCTGTCGATCGCGTTTGCAACTTCGTCACCGACCGTGCTGCCGGCGCAGTCGCCCCGATCATCCTTGCCAAGGGCAACGAGCGTTCCGTCGAACTGAAGCGCGCCGAGTCGCCCGTACGGCGCTGGCATGACGACGACCGTCGCGCCACTTCCGCTGACGTCGAAGACATGAGTGCGATCGAGGGCAGGTAGCAGGAATTCGGCATCGAACGATCCTGTTGGGCTCGCAAGCGTCATTGCGCTCGCAAGCGTAGTCGCTCGCGACGCCTCCGCGCTCCTGGTCGGTGCGTACGGTTCGTCCGTCACCGGTGGTTGCTCGCGGAGCACCGAGGCGCGCATGAGCTGAGGATGAACGGCCGGCGTTGGCGCCGTCTGCCCCATCGTCGGACTTGCAGAGTTGCCTTTCGGGAGCGCCCAGATGTTGGGTCCCCTGCAGTAGAGGAGCGCCTGGTCCGGCACCATGTCCGCGTAGTGATTGGTGAGATTTCTAAATGACGTGCCGAAGAAGGTCGCGTCATAGTCGGCATGCAACCAGATCTTCCCTCGGAGACACGTGCCCCCTCCGACGGTGCAATCTGGATAGCTGTCAGGGAGTGGGATCTTCGCAGGTGTCGACGACGTCCAGAACTTGAAGTCCTCTTCGTAGGACCATCGTGACCAGTAGGGAAGTGGAGAACCAAACGAAGAGGGCGCAATGCCGTAGTCCCAGTCGAACGGCGTGCCGCGCAACGTCGGCTCAGAGAACTTCGAGCCGAACGTGATCTTGTGCCAGGGGCGCAAGGGATCGTCGGCCGTCTCGGGGAAGTTCAACTGGTCGTCAGCGATGACCGCCCGAACCGTGCAGTCGAATGGATCAGTAATGTACTTCTTCTCCTGACAAAACCTCGCGTGCGACCGAACCTTCTTCGGACCGAAAAACAGTGTGCCATCAGGTTCGTACGATCCAAGGGTCGTCGTTCGAACGATCGACTGGGCAAGACGCGAGACGCAAGCGAGCCCCCCGCCGGTGCCGGGGATCGGTTCGCACTTCTCGTTCGGCTCGCCGCCCTTGACCGACTCGCCGTCCGGGCAAATGACCGGATCGCACACGTCACCGCGGACCGGCATGTCATGAGCTAGCTCAGCAGCTCGGTTACAGTTCGCCTGGAGCGGATTCGCGGCGAGTGGGCAATTGTCGCACGCATCACCAATGCCGTCATCGTCACTATCGAGCTGATCCGCGTTCGCGACAGACGGGCAGTTGTCGTGACTGTCGTACCAGCCATCATGGTCAGAGTCTCGCTTCCCTTGCGGCACGTCGAAGCCCGTGTAGTCGAGCTCGCCGAACCAGTAGTCTTTCGGGTCCTTCTCGTGCTTCGAGAACCACTTGCTCGAAAGTTGCTTCTTGAGCAGAGCCGGCGCAGCCGGTCCTTGGTACGTGGTGCGGTCGAGGATCCACCGAAGGTTTCCCCCACTCGCGATGTTGGTGAAGAAATTGGGTCCGGAGGAGGCGACCCCGACGGGTTGACGCTCTCCCGAAAACATCGTTCGAAATAGCGGTCCTCCAGAATCGCCGCTCACAACGTCGAACGTCGCGTTCGGCGCCCACCAGAGGTCGTTGGAGAGCCACCAATCTCCCGGAGCCCACTGGCGCTGCGTGAATGATACGGGTCCGCCGTCAGGCTTCACGGGGGAGTACCCCGCGATCGAGAGCGTCGCGGGAGATCCGACATTGGGAAACGTCGGCCGCACGACCTTCGGCATGATCCCGAGCCCACTCGTCGAGAAGTCGGCTGGCGAGATAGGCTTTTGGAGGAACACCAGCGCAACATCCTGACGCCTGTAAGCGTCATCGAACGGAGCGCATGGCGCTGGTCGACCGAAGTCTTGAGTGAACCCACGGTGGGTCACGAACGTTCGTCCAGTTCCGAATGCGAGCCCTGGCCCGACCTCGACCTCGACGGGCCCGCTGAACCCTGCGTCCCCACAGTTCTCATTCGAGCCGACCACACAGTGCGCAGCGGTCAGAACAATTTGCGGCGTGATCAGCGTCCCAGAGCACGACTTGCCCGTAGCGTTCCGCAGCTTGACGACGACGTTGTTGGCTGCGCTGTCGGGGTCATCCCAGCCGCCGACTATCGCCTGCTGCGCTGCACCAAGGTGTCTCTCCTGGTCGGCGCCTGAGATGTCCGAGCAACCGATATGCACGACAGCTGCAGCCATACCGAGCGTACTGACGATTCCCCACGCGCGGAGCGAAGTGACTTCTCGACGAAACGAATGCGAATAGATTGCCATTCCGAGCTCTCGGTTACCTTCGAGGCACTGCCGCCTTGATTCTCATGAGATAGGCAGGCACTCGTTTGCACCCGCGATGAGCATTGATCCCTGCTCGTGCACCGCCTCAACGCGCCGGCATCGCCGACGTGGCCCAGGTCCATCCGCCACGGACAGGCCCGCCCTGACCGTCTTCGCTCGGTCCGGGTTCGAAGCGGTCTCCGGTCTACCTGTTCGTGGCCATCACTTGTCCAATGTCCGCAGCAGCGACCTCGTGATCACTCCGGATGCATTTTTCGTCGTGGTCGCGTGATCACGCGCCATTCGCTCGCGTGTTCGTGCCACTTGCCGCAAGGCGACGGCGACCGCGAAAGTGTCCGCCCCCGTCTCCCCGTGCGGCGCCCGTACGCAGAGGACAGCCGACCCCAGATGCCCCTTCGCGTAGGCGAGGCTTGGGCTACGGCGAGAGGACGCCGCCGCGCGCGCCGAGCGGCTGAAGGACGTCGTGGCGGAGATCGAAGTTGAACACGAGCAGCGCATAGACGAACGACTGGACGAGGCCGGAACGATCGAGCGGCATGTCGCGTTCGTAGGCGACATGGATCTCGAAGGGATCGCGACGGACGATCACCTCGTACGTCAGATCGATCTCCGACGGCGCGAGGGGGTTCGTGCGGCGCCGATCGCTGAACATCGTCGCGTCGAGCCCGAGCGAGAGAACATCGTTCACGACCGAGAGCTCGACGTGCCCGGCGTAGCGCAGGAGGGCGCTTCCGCTGTTGTCCGGACGTGCGGCGTAGCTCGGGTTGACGGCGAACCAGCCGAGGGTCGCGTATCCGGAGACGTCGCCATCCACGAGATCGTGCGCGAGGCCGGGCCAGAACTTGGCGAGCGAATAGAGGACCCGCGCGCGGACGTCCGCGTACGTCTGGCTGAACCCGCCGCGATCGATCGGCCGATCGTGCTCGACGCGCGCACCGACCTCGACGTCCGCGCCGCGAGCTACGGAGTGCGTCGTCGTCACGCCGCCGATCAGATCGAGCTCCGTCGGCGAGAACATGCCCGCGCCGCGGCGCTCCCGATCGCTGAACAAGTTGACGTCGAGCGGAATCGAGAGCTTTCGACCGATGAGGTCGATGTCGACGTGTCCTGCGTAGCGCATGAGCGCGAGGCCGGAGTTGTCCGGCCGCGCGGCATACGAGCGATTGACGAGGGACACGCCCGCCATCAGGGCGCCGCTCACGTTGAGCTCGGCCTCGTGGTCGTGCGCTTCGCCGACCGTGCCGCCGTGCGCGCTTCCCTGCTTGTCGAGCGCGAAGGCCTCGCGACCGCCGAGCAAGATCGCGGCGGCGACGAGGACCGTTCGCAGGACGGCCAACGACTCACGAAGCGGTCTCATCGGCGGTCCTGTTGGCCGTGTCGCAGCGGGGCGCCAAGTGAAATCCTCGTGATCCGGTCGGGTCGCGAAACGGCCGCGATCCGTTGGTGCATCGGTGCATCGACGATGATGCGTTTGCGAGATGGATGGGAGGAGGTGCGCACACCTCCGACCGATTCCAGTTGAGACGGACTCGATAGGTCGGACCAAGCGCATCCGTCAGTACGGTGCGCGGCCATGCAGCTCCGGAGTGCTTCACTCGTCGGCTCCGTGATCGCTCTCGCCGCGTGCGGTTGCACGCGCGAGGCCCCTCCGCCGAAGATCGCTCCGCCCGTCGCCGTCGCCGCCGCCGTCATCGAGACGCCGGCGCCAGTCGCGTCCACGCTCGAGGCGCGCGTGCCGGATGTCGAGATGGAGGAACACTGGAGCGGGTTCGGAGTCGCGAGCTGCTCGTACCTCGCGCCGAAGGCAGAGCTCGTCGGCGACGACGGCGGCATCGACGTGGTCTGGCACTTCCACGCGGGCCAGATGTCCGAGCGCGAGATGCGCGCGAGCGGCGTCCGCGGAGTGTTCGTTTCCTGCGGCTACGGCATCGGGACGACGGGGTACTCGCGCGCGTTCGACGACCCGTCCCGGTTCCGCTCGATGATGAAGCGCCTCACGCGGACCATCGGCAACAAGGCGAAGCGCGATGACGTGCACGTCCGCCGGCTCGCGCTCGCGTCGTGGAGCGCGGGGTTCGCCGCAGTCAGCCGCATCCTCTCCGTAGCGGAATATTACGACGCGACCGACACGGTCATCCTCCTCGACAGCCTCCATGCGCAATACACGGATGGTGAAGGGCCAGCCCGCGGAGCGGAGAAGGTCGACGTGAAGATGCTCCGGCACTTCGTTCGGTTCGCCGCCGATGCCGTCGCCGGCAAGAAGACGATGGTGATCACGCACTCGGCGATCGTTCCGCCGGACTATGCGAGCACATCGGAGGCGACCGCGGCGCTCCTCACCGAGGTCGGCGTGATCGCGCGCCCCGCTTCCGAGACCAACAGCCGATCGATGGGACTATCCCTCATCGTCGATGAAGGAGACCTTCACGTTCGAGGGTTCCGCGGCGCGGGTCCCCGCGACCATTTCGACCACCTTCATCTGATCGGCGACACGCTGCGATCCTGGCTCGTCCCGCGCTGGTATACTGCGAGCGGTGAGCGACCCTGAGCACGGTGGGGGGAAGTCGTCGAGCACCGCCCCGGGGCTGTCCGCGGTGGCGTCTTCGGCATCACCTCCGCCCCTCTCTTCCCGGGAGAAAGAGAAGGACCACGAGGTGGTGGGCTCGGAGAAGTCGTCATCGAGCCACGACAGCACGAAGCACGGCACAGCGTTGGCAACGGAGACGGCCCAGCATCCCGACGGGATGCCAGGAGGATCGTCGACAGTGTCCAATGCGCCCTCGTCCGCCGTGCCGACTCCGAAGGAGCCCCTCGACGTCGGGACCACGCAAGCGTCCGCGATCAGCCCATTGCAGACAGCGGAAGGCAAGGCACTCGCGGCCCGCGCGGAAGCGAAGAAGCGGCTCGGTCAGACGACGATCGGCCTCGCCCCGCCTGCGCTCGGAAGTCACGCGCCACCTGAGGCAAAAAACGCTGCGGTGACAAATGCTCCAGCGGCGCGGACGAGCAGGGAGCCGGTGGTCGCGAGCAAACCACCGCCCGTGCCGAGCACGCGGCCCCTCGGACCGAGCGCGCGGTCTACGACGCCGAGCGCGCCGCCTCCGGTCGTCCGCACGAGCTCGCCGCCGTCGCCCTTCACCGACACGCTCGTCGCGGTCGCCTCGCCTGCGGCCACAGTGCCTATGCCGGCAAAGCCTGCGACTGTCGATCACTCGCTCGCCCCCGCGGCGAAGAGCACGAGCCCGAGCCCGAGCGCGCCTCCACCGCCGGTGATCCCTGCGGGCCCGAAACCCGGGTCCGCGACGCTCATCGGCACGGCGCCTCCGCCGCCGGTGATTCCGGACAATCCGGCTCCAATCGTCCCGCGCCGTCGCACGCCGGCAGCGGGGATCCCCGTGGCGGCCCCTGCGCCGGGAGCAGCGGGATATTCGCCGAAGGTCACGCCGATGGCGGGCACCGTGATTCCGAAGATCACGCCTGCGGCCGGCACTCCGCCCGAGCCGCTCCTCGGTTCGTCGGTCCCCGATCCGGTCGTGAAGGAGAAGGAGCCGCGTGCCGAAGGCGGGCTCTCGGTCCCGCCGCCGATCATCCGCATCCCGCAGGGCGGGTTGCTCGGCTCGTCGGCGCCCACGACGACGAAGCGCGCCGGGACGCTCATCTGCGAGATCCTCCTGAAGAACGGCGCGGTCACCGAGGAGATGGTCGACAGGGCGCTCGCGCTGCAGGAAGAGCGCGGTGGCCAGATCGGACGCATCCTCGTCTCGCTCGGCGCCTGCACCGAAGAGGCGATCGCGCGAGCGCTCATCGAGCAGCTGAAGATCCGCAAGCACGAGGGCCTTCTCAGCGACATCTCGGCGGCGGCTCGCGAGCAGAAAGACGTCGTCGGCCTGAAGGTCCTCACGAGGCCCGGCCGCACCGTCGCGACGTTGCTGCTCACGGACATGTTCTCGCTCTTGCTCGCGGCGCTCCTCGCGACGAGCGTGCACTGGATCCGGACGTACTCCGAGCTCCAGACGCTCGACTGGACGGCATGGCTCGTGGTCGGCCCGTCGATCGCGCTCTGCATGCTCACGTTCCTCGGGCTCGAGCTCTATTCGCCGATGGCGAAGAGCACGCCCGACGAGATCCGCGACATCACGTTCGCCGCGTCGCTCGTTCACCTCGGCGCGTCGCTCCTCTCGACGCTCGGCGATCTGCCGATCGTCAAATGGGGCGTCTTCGTCCGCGGCGTATGGTGGGCGGCCACGCTCTTCCTCGTGCCGGTGATCCGCTCGCTCGTGCGGAACTACTTCTCCGTGCAGCCGTGGTGGGGCATCCCCGTCTGCGTCCTCGGCGCAGCCAAGACGGGCCGCCTCGTCGTCCGCACGCTGAAGGCGCAGCCGCGCTCGGGCCTCAAGCCCGTCATGCTCCTCGACGACGACAAGAGCAAGTACGGGACGCTCCGCGCGAGCTTCACGAACGAGGTGATGGACGTCTACTCGGTGAACGTCTCGGCCGCGCACTTCCTCACGGACTCGCAGCGCGCCGAGCTCGCGCACGACATCTTCGGCGACGACGTCGAGCGCGCGAGCCAGCCGATCAGCTCCGATCACATCCCGGTCGCGCCGCAAACGAAGGTCGACGTCAACGTGCCGACGCCGAGCTCCAAGGGCGAACGCAGGAGCGAGACGGACTTCTTCAATCCCGACAGCCAGCGCATGACGCGCTCGCAGATCACGAAGGACGCCTCGCAGTTCCCGCGCGGCAAGTTTGCCGAGGTCGACGGCGTACCGCTCGTCGGCGATCTCTCGCTCGCTCCGGTACTCGCGGCGCGCCTGAAGATCCCGTACGCGGTGCTCGCGATGCCGGGCATCGAGTCGTCGAAGCTGCTCCAGATCGTCGAGCGCATCGGCGGCAAGTTCACTCACCTCTTGATCATCCCGGACCTCTTCGGCTTCGCCACGATGGGCGTCCCCGCGAAGAGCCTCGGTGGAATCCTCGGCGTCGAGGTCCGGCAGCAGCTGCTCCTGCCCGGCCCGCGCCTCGCGAAGCGCGTGATGGACATCGCGCTGACGTGCTTCGGCGGCATGTTCGTGCTGCCGTTCCTGCTGCTCATCGCAGCGCTCATCAAGCTCGACTCGAAGGGGCCCGTCTTCTACACGCAGAAGCGGCTCGGCAAGGACGGGACGTACTTCAAGGCATACAAGTTCCGCACGATGCACGGCGACGGAGAGGCGCGCCTCAAGGCGATCCTCGATGCCGACCCCGCGCTCAAGGCCGAATACGACATCTATCACAAGCTTCAGAAGGACCCGCGCGTCACGCGGATCGGTCGGATCCTCCGGAAGTTCAGCCTCGACGAGTTCCCGCAGCTCCTCAACGTCGTCAAGGGCGACATGAGCCTCGTCGGACCGCGCCCGTACATCGAGCGCGAGCTCACCGAGATGGGCGGCCAGGAGAAGATCATCCTTCGCGCGCCGCCGGGCATGACCGGCATGTGGCAGGTCTCGGATCGCAACGCGACGTCGTTCGCGCAGCGCGTCCAGATCGACGTCTACTACGTCCGCAACTGGTCGCCGTGGCTCGACATCCACATCCTCGCCAAGACGTTTGGTGTCGTGATCAAGGGCTCGGGCGTCTGAGCCCGTCGAACCCCGACTGACCGCGCTAGGATTGTCCTCATGGGCCTTCTCCGGAAGATCACCGCTGATGCCTTCGAGCTCGCACGAGCGCTGCGCAAGGAGCCAGCGTCGGGCCCCCCATCCGTCAAAGAGGCAGTGAAGGCTGCTCTCACGCAGGACGGGTACAAGGTCCTGTTGATGAGCCGCATCCGCGAGAGCGCGCGCCGCTGGCACGTCCCCGGCGTGAACCATGCCCTTCGTCTCGTCACGACGGTGCTCTACAGCGTCGAGATCGGCAACGACATCGAGCTCGGCGAGGGCATCAACTTCACACACACGCTCGGGACCGTGATCGGCGGCACGTCGAAGGTCGGCGCGCGCGTGAAGTTCATGGGCAACAACACGATCGGAACAGCGAAGGACAACGGCTGCCCGGTCATCGAGGACGACGTCGTCATCGGTTGCGGCGCGCGCGTGCTCGGCCCGGTCCGCATCGGGCGCGGCGCGTTCATCGGCGCGAACGCGGTCGTCCTCACCGACGTTCCTCCGGGCGCGATCGCGACGGGCATTCCGGCGAAGATCCACGAGCGCACGAACAGCGCTTCCGGCGACGCCGGCGGCAAGGGCGCGAGCACGAACGGCGTCGACTGAAGGCGGCGTCCGACGCGCTCGACCGGCGTCGACTGAAGGCGGCGTTCGACGCGCTCGCGAACGGCGAGGACGCGCTCGCGACGAAACGCGACCACCGCGCGACAGCTCGAGGTCGAGCGCGCGCTCGCGCGCTCACGCGCCGAGCTACGCCAAAGATCGCCACGCCAGCACGTGTCGCGCGCGCTCTTCGGCCCGCGCTCCATATACGTGGTGAACCGCGAGGAGAGAGGCTCGCTCCTCCGCGATGCAAGCTCGTGCATGACTGCAACGGGCGCTGCCGCACGGAGAAGTGTCACGGCCGCGCTTCAGAAGCGGCTTCGAATGCTCGCGCTAGCGTTCGATCGCTGCGCGACGCGACAGAATCACGCAAGCCGAAGGGGGCGCGCGGTGACACGTCTGATCCTTGTCGGCCTTCGCCACAGGCGCGCGCGCCCAAGTTGACGAAAAGCGTGGATGTTCGCCACCGACGAGCTGGGTACGCGTCCTGCTTGAGCCTCAGACATCAGAGCCCGGAGCCATCGACTCGAATCTCTCGATCCGAAACGAGCTCCGCTGACTTCACCAACTTTCGGATTTCGGAGCGAACGATGAAACGCATTCTGCCGCTACTGCTTGTCCTTTCACTCGGCGCCACGGCGTTCGGCTGCAAAGACAAGTCGGATAACAACAACAACCATGACTCTTCCGGCGATCCCAGTAACCCCGGCGGTGGTGGTGGCGGACAGCCCGGCACTCCTGGAGGTCCTGGGACGCCCTCCGCCGAAGAGGCCAATACGAACCCGACCGAGGGCATCGAGCCCGCGACGGCGGTGCTCGAGGTCGGCCAGTTCACCGATGGGCCCGTCTGGCACGCTGGGATGGGCGCCGTCTTCTACACGACGCCGCTCGACCAAGGCGCGCTCTACCGCATGCTCCCCGACGACGGCCGTCAGATCAAGATCCGCGATGGCGTGCTCGCGCAGGGAACGCAGCCGATCGGCAACACCGTCAACGCTGCCGGCGAGATCATCACCGTCGAGGCCAAGCGTGTCGTCCGCCAGGCGGCCGAGGCGATTGGTGAGCCGACCGTCATCGCGACGCAGTACACGGGCGCCGACGCTCCGCCGAAGGACCCGCTCAATCCGGATGCGCCGCCGCCGGCCCAGCAGACCGGTCCGTTCGATACGCTCAACGACGTCGTCGCGCGCTCGGACGGCACGCTCTACGTGACCGATCCAGGGTACTTCGTGCCGGATCCCGGGCCGGCCGTAAACCGCATCTACCGCATCTCCCCGGACGGCGCAGTGGTGCAGGTCGTCGAGGCGTTCGACGACGTCCCGCGCCCGAACGGTATCGTTCTCTCGCCCGACGAGAAGGCGCTCTACGTCGGCTTCGAGCGGCCGATCCAGGGCACGCTGCCCTTCGTCCGCAAGTACACCGTCAACGACGACGGTACGCTCGGCGAGTGGACGAAGTTCGTCGACATCGGTCCGGAGGACTCGTCGCCCGACGGTCTCGCCATCGACAAGGTCGGTAACCTCTACGTCGCCACGAAGGCCGGCATCGAGGTCTACAAGCCGTCGGGCGACAAGTGGGGCGTCCTCGCCGTCCCGGAGCCGCCGACCGGCATGACGTTCGGCGGCAAAGACATGAAGACCCTCTTCATCACGACCACCGGCTCGAAGATCTGGCAGCTCAAGATGAAGATCGAAGGGATCGCGCACTAAGACTGCTTCGCAATCCGAATAGAGAGCGCCACGGCCCCTTCGCCGTGGCGCTCTCGCCTATTTGGAATGACGATCTGCATGTTCGTCGATCTGCATGCTCGTCGATCTGTCCGCATTCTGGACGCTTCCCATCCGACCGACCGCGCATTCGGCTGCGCCGCAGTTGACGACGATCACGCCCGCGGTGCGGCGTGGACGCGGGCCCGGGCCGGTACCGCGCAGCATTCGCGATGCTGCCCTCCCTGCGATCGGGCATCGATCGGGCACCGGCGTCGGCACCTCTGTCGACTCGTTCCTCAGGAGCCCCCGCTGTCGTCGCCCTCACCTCGGCGCGAATCGCCACGATGTCGGAGAACGGCCATGCGCGCTGTCCAATTCGGAGATCGACGCCTCACGCCGGTGATGACGTAGGTTGATTCGAGACCGGCGCCGTCGCGCCGTCGCCCCAAGCGTTCGTGAACGATTCGTTCGGCGCGCAGCGGGCGAGCTCGCGCCGGCCGCGTTCGGTCCAGAACGTGCTCACGGCGGAGGCGGGGAGGTCATCCGTTCGAGCGTGGGGCGGCGCGTCGCCTCGTGCCGTGCGGGCTCCCTGACACGAGCAGGTCCGATGTCTGACGACGCCCAGCCCCTCGCGACTCTTCTCGACGAAGCATCTGCGGAAGACCGTGGCACGTCCGAGCGGGCAGCGACGGCGCTCCCGAGCGACGACGTGTCGCCGACGGGCGGAACGCCGATGGCGCTCGACGACTTGTACGATCGCGTGGGACGGGCATATGGCACGTTCGGCAAACGCCCGGACGACGACGCGCTCGACGAGCGCCGCGTGTGGACGGACACGCGCTTGCGGTCGACGGTATGGACCGTTGCCGGCGTTTTGGCGGGGTCGCTGCTTCTCTCTCTCGTATCGCGACCGACGTGGATCCATGGGACCGCGTGGGCGAGCTCCTTCAGACTGGACACTCTGGCGGTCGTCGTATGGGGACCACTCCTCTACATCACGATGGCCCGCCGGCGGCTCGCCAACAGTGTTCACACATACCTCGTGCTGGCGTTGTTCATCGAAGCGTTCAGCGAGACGATGTTTCGCGAGCAAGGAGAGGGTGGCTACTGGGATTCGGTCCTGTGGCCGGCCGCGGTCGCCTTTTTCGGTACGCTGAAGGACTTCTCGGGCCTGCCCGGAGCTTCGCTCTCCGTCTTCTTCTTCGTCACGATCGGGCTCCTTTACCGTGCGGCTTGGGCGAAGAAGCGCACCGACTCGGTGCCCCCGCCGAGGTTTGCCAAGAACGCCCTCTTGCTCTTTCTAGGGACGATCGTCGCCCTATCGGCGCTCGGCCTCGCCCGCGGCGGTCGGATCGAATGGGTCTTCCAACAGGCGATCTACCTGGCGCAGCTTCCACTCGTCGGCCTGTTGTTCCTCTACGCACTGCGTGTTCCGAACGACCTGGCCGCGATCGGCACGACAGTCGTTTTCGTCGCGGTCGTGCGGAGCCTTCTCGTCATCTGGGTCTACGTGGCCGTCTGCATGCCGAACGGCATCACCGCCCTCCCCGGCAAGCCGGAGTGGTGCACGACGCACTCCGATACCGTCTTGTTCGTCAGCGCCCTCACGATCCTCGGCGCTCGCGCGTTCGAGCTGCGGCGGAGGAAGGCCCTGTTGCAAGCGGTCGCGTTCGGCGCAGTGATCGTGGTCGGGATCGTCCTCAACAACCGCCGGCTCGCGTTCGTGAGCCTCGCGATGGCGTTGCTCGTCACCTACCTCGCCATCGATCCGAGCAGGCGAAAGCGAAAGGTGACGACAGCGCTGGCGCTGCTCGTCCCGCTACTCCTCGGCTACGTGCTGGTCGGCGCGGAGGCGACCTCCGATTCGCCACTATGGAAACCGGCAAAAGGAATTTCATCGGTATTCACCCAGCGCGACGTGTCCTCGATCTCGCGAGACATCGAGAACTCGAACCTGATCTACACCCTCAGCCGCAATCCAGTACTCGCCACGGGCTTCGGCCACGAATACGAATACTCTCCGGACAATCCCCCCATCGATCTGTCCGACGTCTTCAAGGAGTACCGGCTGATCGCGCACAACGGTGTGCTCTGGCTCTGGTCGACCGCGGGGGTCATCGGCTTCACGTTGCTGTGGCTCGTATATCCGCTCGCGGGGACCCTCGCGACGCGCGCTTATCGTCGTTCAGGAACGTCCCTCGAGCGCGTCGCCGCGCTGTCGTCGCTCGGATGCGTATCGGCCTGCGTCGTCCAGATCTGGGGCGACCAAGGCTTCATCAGCTATCTCACGATGGTCATGTTCGGTGTTGCCTTCGCGGTGGCGTCCCGTCTTGCCGTGCGGGAGGCCGAGGCACCGCACGCCGCGATGGCGTGACACTCGACGTTAGCGGTGCGCCGTCTGCAGCCGCCAGAGGGTGTGGTCGACAAGGCGCCATGCGTCGAGCCCGCCGCGGGTGGCGAGGCGGAAAGCGAGCTGCCCCTCGCCCGCTTCAATCTTGATGCGCGGCAGCATGAGCGCATCGAGGCCCGAAGCGAGGCCCGAAGGATTGCGAGTGCGCCGGACCGGCCCGTGCTGCGACGTGAACGCAACCTTGTAGCCCGCGTTCGCCACACGTTTTGCGATCTCCTCGGAGTAGTCCGCGCGCGTGCCGAACGGATAGGCGTACGACAGCACCGGCCGACGGAGCTCGCGTTCGAGCGCCTCGCGCGAGCGCCTCGCTTCCTCGGCGGCCTCGTCGAGGCTGAAGCTCCCCATCGAGCGATGGGTCCACGAGTGCGAGCCGATGGTCATGCCTTCGTCGGCGATCTGGCGCACCTCGTCCCAGCTGAGATAGGGCTCCGGCCCGTCCGCGATGGGCGCACCATGAGCCGCCTCTCCCGCGTCGATGAGCGACGGCGTGACGAAGGCGATGGCGGGTACGTCGTACTTGCGCAGCACCTTGTGGGCGATGCTCATGGTGCTGCGATAGCCGTCGTCGATCGTGACGAGCACGGCGTTGCTGCACAGCTCCTTGCGCCCGTCGAGAAAGGCGAGGAGATCGTCGAGGCTCACCGCCACGCCCACCTCGGCGAGATGCGCGACCTGGCGCTCGAAGTCCGCTTCGGTGACGCAGAAGGGATCGCGCGGAATGTTGCCGAAGCGGTGGTAGGTCAGCACCCGCACCTGCGGACGCCGCGCGATGAGCGCGGAGATCGCCATGGATCCGCTGAGGCAGCTCGACAACAGCATGCCGTGACGTGCGGCCTTCTTCACCCACCAACGAAGCGCAGGATTCGCCATGCCTAGCGCTCCACCCCGCGCATGACGCGCAAATCCACAGATGCGGAACGGACTGCATCGGCAAGGAACAGCGGGCCGCCCAGGAGGTAACGACGCATTTTCGCTGGCTGCTGAAGCATGATTTCGAACCACTCGACTCCGAACTCGCGTGATAGCCGCGAAGCGCGCTTGAGCCCGTTGCCCCAATAGGCAAAAAGTCCCCCAACGGCCACCACCAGCGGCACCTTCAGCGCGGGGGCGTGCGTGTCGATCCACCGCTCCTGACGCGGGTGGCCCATGCCGACCAGCAGCACATCCGGCGCCGCATCATTGATCGCGCGGACGACTCCCGAGGACTCCGCATCGGCAAAAAAGCCGTGATGACGGCCTGCGAGCGCCACGCCGGGAAACGCGATTTTGAGATACTCGGCGGCGGTGCGGTTCGCCGTCTCCTCACCGCCCAAAAGGAAGCAGCGACTGCCTGCCCAATCTCGACTTCTCAGTAATTCGGGAATGATATCCGTACCGTTGAGATTCGCCTTCATGCGTACGCCGCGCATTGCCGCCGCGAGCCGCACGCCGGTGCCGTCGCCATAGACGAGATCGGCGCGGTTCAAGACGGCGGCATAGGCAGATTCTCGCATGGCAAAGGTCAGCGTATTCGCGTTGCAGAAGAATAGCTTGCCCGCGCCTCCATTTGCGCCGCGCGCTGCGCGCCGCGCGAGCAGCCCGGTCACGGCCTCGAGGCCCCGCGCATACGGCAGGTTCGCGATACGCACACCGAAGATCGAGACGATCTCCGAAG
>JAEXCN010000466.1 GCA_023402175.1 Pseudomonadota bacterium
GGCGGCGGGGGCGCGACGGACGACGGAGGTTGTGGCTCGGGATTTTGTTCCGGAGGGTCGGCGCCCCACGTCTTGATCGGCCCTGCGTACGCGTCGCGGCACGCACAGGCGGCAACGATGCCAGCCAGGAGCGCCGCGAGCTTACGCACGGCTGGCAGCATAGCGGATCAGGCGCGAGGCTCCCGCCTGCCCGTCAAGGCTTCGCGTCGGGCTGATTGTCCGGGTACGCCGCCTTCACGAACGGCAGATCCTTCGTCGCGTCGTCGACACGCGCGATCGTCGGGAACGCGGCGAGGTCGATCCCGTAACGTCGAGCCGCGTACAGCTGCGGGATGAGCACGGCGTCCGCCGCGGTGAACGTCGATCCGTAGGCGAACGGTCCCTTCTGTCCGGTCTCCTCCGCGAAGCGCGTAGCGAGCGCCTCCCACGCGGTGAGGCCACGCGTGATGAAGTGCCGGAGCCAGTCGAGCCGCTTCTCCTTGTCGTCACCGATTCGGTCGAGCACGACGAGGTTCTGGAGAGGCTGGATGCCGGCGTTGACGATCTGCATGAGCGCCCGGACGCGAGCCCGATCCTCCGGCTTCTTCGGAAGGAGCGGCGGGTCCGGGTAGAGCTCCTCGAGGAGCTCCAAGATCGCCGTCGACTCGACGTACTTGACGCCGTCGATCTCGAGGCACGGGAGGTACCCCATCGGGTTCGTCTTCTTGTACTCGTCCTGACGCTGCTCGCCTGCGAGCAGGTTCACGAAGACGGGCTCGTACGAGAGTCCCTTGTACCCGAGCGCGATGCGCACGCGGTGCGAAGCCGACGATCGCCAGTAGGTGTAGAGCGTGAGCTTGGGCATGGCGGCGGGAGCTTACTCCGGGAGACCGCGCGGCGTCCCTCGCGAACAGCTCAGCCTCGCGTGCGCGAGTCGAAGAACGACCTCTGCTGGAAGCGAAGGCCAGCCAGGATCTGCTCGACGCGCTCGCTGGACAGCGTTCCGACGCGCTCTCCGAGGCGGCTCTTGTCGACGGACGCGATCTGCGACACGACGACGACGCTCTGCCTGGGAAGGTCCCCCTCGCCCGGCTCGAGCAGGACGTTCCCCGGCTCGGTCGCTCGGTGGAGGTTGGTCGTCAGCGCGCAGACGATGACGGTCGTGACGCGCGAGTGGTTGAACACGTCGTCTTGGACGACGACGTGCGGATGGGAGTAGTCCGGGACCGGCCCACGCGACTCGTCGGGCGCGATCCAGAACACGTCACCACGGTTGATTCTCACGGACGCCATCCTAGCTCGCTCGCGGCGGCGTTCGTCTTCCTGCCCTTCGTCCGGTCCCAGCTTGCCGAGCCGCGGCGATACCGGTAAAGCCGCCGCATGTCGACGCATGCCGATCGCGCGCAAGGAACGCTCGTTCGCGCCTTGTCGCTCGGCAGCAAGGTCGTGCTCGCGGCATCACTCGTCGCGACGCTCGCGTGGGTCATCGCGACGATCGCCGCTCGCCCGCTCGACGGCGTCGAAGGCGACGTCTTCTTCGAGGCAGACCGGATCCGCACGGGGCTTGCGCTCTACACCAATCCGATCGCCGGCGCGCACGACTACGGCCCGCCGCCTGCGCGCTACCTGGTCTTGTATCCGCCGCTCTGGTCGGCGTTCCTCTCGCTCGTTCCGAGTGCGGCCGCGACGGTCGCCGGTCGACTGATCGCGTCGGCGGCATGGTTCGGCGTGATCGCGCTCGTCGTGATTCGCGCCCCGAGACACCGCCGTCCTCTCGTCGCCGCGGCGGCGGCGTTCGTCGCCGGCAGCTGGGTGCTTGCGCTCTACGGCGGGAATGCGAGACCCGACGCCGTCGCCGTCTTGGCGTCCGGCCTGGCCCTCGAGCGCGCCGCACGGCTCGGAGCTGCGCGCGCGAGCACGACGTCGCCGGGTCAGCCGTCGATCGACGTCGTGTCCGGCGCGCTCTTCGCGCTCGCGGCCTGGATCAAGCCCAACGTGCTCGGCGCGGCGCCCGGCGCATTCCTCGCGTGTCTCTTGGTCGTGAACGGAACCTGGCGCGCGCGCGCGAGGAGCATCGTGCCCGGGATCGCCGGGGTCGCCGTCACGAGCATCGCGATCGGCAGCGTGCTTCACGTCGTGAGCAAGGGCGCATGGATCGAGCACCTGCTCGCGTCGACAGGCCAGCCGCCGAACGGCGCGCTCTGGCTCGAGCAGGTCGCGACACGCGGGCCCTTCTTCCTCCTGCCGCTCGTCGTCACGCTCGCGATCGGGCTCCGGGCCCGCCGCGATCCGGGCGCGGCGATCGCGACCGGCGCGCTGCTGACCAGCCTTTCATGGTCGCTCCTGTCGCTCGCGAAGATCGGAAGCGCGACGAACTACTTCATGGAGCCCTGCTTCGCGATGCTCGTCGTGCTCTCGCGCGCCGATCTCCCGCGCATCGGATCGGCTCCGCGCCTCGCCGTCGCCGCGCTCGCGTTCGCGCAGGTGACGTGGAACGGCGTCGCTTCGGTCTCGGGTGCTTGCCGCGGAGTGCCCAAGGCGTTCGAGCGGGCGCAGGCGCTCGCCAGCGTGCGGACGGTATGTGGCGCGTCTCCGAACTCCGTCATCCTCGCCGACGAGCCGGGCCTCGAGCTCGCCCTCGACGGGCGCATCGTCTCGACGCCGTTCCAGACGACGCATCTCGCGCGCCGCGGACGGTTCCCGATCAATCTCTGGCTCGCGGACATCGCGTCGCCGCGGGTCGAGTGCCTCGTCATGCAGGACGATCTGCTCGAGCGACCGGCGAGCGACGACCAGCTCGCGCACGATCGATTCTCCCCCGAGGTCCGTCGTGCGCTCGCGACACGCTTCGAGCACGTGACGACGCAGGCTGGTTACTGGATCTATCGCGCGCGCGACCGAGCCGATCGTTAGCCCATCACGGATGAGGCGCTACCGCGCTCGTCGGTGTCGGCGTGCGGAACGCGCCTGTCGCGTGGATGAACGACAGCTGCCCCGCGGAGACGACGAGGCCGCCGAAGAACAAGACGAGGAGCCACCGGCGACCGGCGGGTCGCTGGAGGGCAACGAGCGCCGTGAACACGTACTGCAGCGGAAACGTCGCGAGCATGTAGTGCCGGTGAATGGCGATCCCCGGCAGCGTCATCAGCGCGCCCATCCCGACGAGGATCGCCGACAGGAGAAGCCCCGTCTCCGTCCCTCCTCCGCCGACGAGCGTTCGCACGGCTGCTCGCCTCTCCCAGAGAAAGCGCAGGGCCCGCAGCGCGAGCGCGAACGAGGCGAGCGCGAGCGCGACGTGCGCCACGAGCACGAGGTACGTCGGATGGCCCGCGACGAAGGGATGGGCCATCGTCCGGAGCACGTCCTTGCCGAGGAAGTACTCGCCGCAGAGCCCCGAAGGATCGCTCAGGAAGTACTGATAGAACTCGAGACGAAAGCGGTGCCACCACGGCGAGCCGGAGGCGTGCGGACGCTCTCGCAGGAGATAGAGGATCCACGGGACCGCCGGCGCTGCGCCGAGCGCGCTGCCGACGGCCCAGTAGCCCCAGCGCGTGTGCTTCATGCGGCCGCCGAAGAGGAACGTCCAGACCGCGAGCGCAGGCGTGAAGAAGAAGCCCGCCATGTGGATCTGGCCGATGAGCGCGCCGAGCGCTCCCCACGTGAAGGCCCCCGCGCGTGTCTTCCGCCGGAACCAAGCGCAGAAGAGGAGGACGATGAAGATGGGCAGGACGGACTGCGCCCAGATCTTCCGTTCGAGGTAGACGAGGATCGGGTTCGTCATCGCGAGGACGACGGCCCAGATCCACGGCTCGCGTTCGCGCTCGTCCTTGACGAGACGGAACGGGATCACGAGCGCGAGGACGTGCGCCGCCATCGCGAGCATCGCGACGGCGCGCGCGAGCCCCGCAGGGGTCGTCACCTGGCCGAGCGCCCCGAGCGCGACGAACACCCAGACGCTCATCCCCGCGTTGTTGACCCCTCGCGAAGAGGGCATCCCGACGAGCGGCCACGGTCCGCCGTCGCGCACGTCCTGGACGTGCTGGAACGTCCACGACTCGTCGCCGGCGTAGACGATGTCCTCCGGGTAGACGAGACGAAGAGCAGCGCCGCACGCGATCGCCACCGCCAAGAGAGCGGCGATGCGCCCGGAGAGCGCGCTCGCTCCCCTGCCCGCTCGTCCTGATCCCCATGAATCCATGGGGCCGACCGTCATGACCGATCGACGATGCCGTAGCGGACGAGGCAGTACATCGCGCGGAAGGCGTCCTTCATGCCGATCTTCTTACCCTCGGCATACGTGCGTCCCCGATACGAGATCGGGACCTCGTAGATGCGAACGCCAGGCCGGCGCGCGAGCTTGACGGTCACCTCGGGTTCGAAGCCGAAGCGGTCCTCCTCGATCGCGATGCTCTTGATGATCTCCGCGCGGAACGCCTTGTAACAGGTCTCCATGTCGGTGAGGTTCAAGTCGGAGATCATGTTGGAGACCGTCGTCAGCAGGGCATTGCCGACGGAGTGCCAGTAGTAGAGGACGCGGTGCGGACCGCCGAGGAACCGCGAGCCGTAGACGACGTCCGCGTCGCCGTCGAGGATCGGCCTCACCACGGTGGGGATGTCACGCGGGTCGTATTCGAGGTCGGCGTCCTGGACGATGACGATGTCGCCCGTCGCTTCGCGGAAGCCACGACGGAGCGCCGCGCCCTTTCCCATGTTCTTCGGCTGGTAGAAGATGCGCACGCCGGGGAGCTTCTCGACCTCGGCGGCGAGGACGTCGCGCGTGCCGTCCGTCGAGCCGTCGTCGACGATGACGATCTCCTTGGGGAACGGCGCGTCGACCACACGCTGCACCGCAGCGACGATCGTCCGGCGCTCGTTGAAGCAAGGCATCACGACCGAGACGACGTAGTCCGTGCGTGCTTCCGCGCTCGCGCCGTCGTTGAGAACGCGCACGTTGCTCGTCATTTGCAGATCGTGAGCCGATGCAGAGCTGGTCATGGCTTGGTCGCCCCTCGCCTAGCGCGAGAGACGCTCCTTGAAGTCGGCGTAGGTCGCCGCGATGCCGTCCTCGAGAGGGACCTTCGGCGTGAAGCCGAGCAGCTGTTTCGCGAGCGAGATGTCGGGGCAGCGGCGGCGCGGATCGTCCTGCGGCAGCGGCTTCGTGACGAGGTCGACGCGTTTGCCGGCACACTGCATCACGGCGTCGGCGAGCTCCCGCATCGTGAGCTCGCGCGGGTTGCCGAGGTTGACGATCGGAAATTCGAGCTTGCTCGTGTCGGCTTCCGCGAAGCGCACGATCCCGTCGATGAGATCGCTCACGAAGCAGAACGACCGCGACTGCGAGCCGTCGCCGTAGATCGTGATCGGCTCGCCGACGATCGCCTGGCGGATGAAGTTCGACACGACGCGCCCGTCATTGAGCGCCATGCGCGGCCCGTACGTGTTGAAGATGCGGACGATGCGAGCGTCCGCGCCGTGGACGCGCCGCGCATCCATGAGCACCGTCTCCGCGGCTCGCTTGCCCTCGTCGTAGCAGGCGCGTTCGCCGATCGGATTGACGTGTCCCCAGTAGCTCTCCTTCTGCGGGTGCTCGAGGGGATCGCCGTACACCTCCGAGGTGCTCGTGTGGACGATCCGCACGCGACGGCTGCGCGCGTGCTCTGCGAGGCGGACCGCGCCGAGCACGCTCGACGTCAGCGTCGCGTAGGGATCGGACTGGTAATGCACCGGCGACGCAGGACACGCGAGGTTGAAGATCACCTCGGCGTAGACCTTCAGGCTCTCTCGGACGTCGCCGATCTCGAAGTGGAAGTGCGGGTCACGCCCAGCGCTTCGGAGATTCCCGAGATCGCCCGTCATGAGGTTGTCGAGGCCGACGACCTCGAAGCCCTCCGCGAGCAGGCGATCCGTGAGGTGCGACCCGAGGAATCCGGCTGCCCCCGTCACCAGTACCGTTCGTCGCGTCGACCCCAAACCCATGGATCCGGCGTCTTTACCCGCTCCGGCAAGCGCAAGCAAGGCGACTCAGAAGAGTCGAACGCCCCCCCAAGCCGCGCGCGCCAACGGCGGCTCGCGTGGGCGGCCTCACACCGGCTTGCGAAACCGCGCTCTTCGCTGCATGGTGGCCTCGCGTCCCCGTCGAGCATGTTGTCGTGAAGGTCGAAACACGCCGTGATGTTGCCTGCGTGCTCGCGCTCCTCGCGGCGACCCTCGTGTATGCGCTCGTCGTCGTCCAGCACTTCGGCGGTCCGCTGATCGGGATCGACGACGCGAACGGGATGGAGCACTACAGCTTCCTGTTCGAGCGGCAGGTCACCCTCGGGATCCCGCCGCGCGTCACGTTCGCGCCCACGAAAGAGGTGCTCTACCCCTTCGGGACTCTCGTCGTCTTCCTCCCCTGGGGCCCCGAACGAGACCTCTGGTACGTCGTCTTTCATCGCCACTTCGGCGATGGGCCGTGGCTGCAGCTCTACCAGACCGTCAGCGTCGCGATCTCGTCGTGCGCGACGTACTTCCTCCTCCGTCGTGACCACGGGGCGCTCCGGGCGCTGCTCGTGGCTTTCGCCGGTACGTTCATGAACTTCTATGCGGTCTACAAGTATCCGCATCACATGAACGTCGCCGTCCTGCACTGGACGATCGCGTCCGTCGTCGTCGACTTCGTCCTGTTTCATCGCCTCGTGACGAAGCGTCGCTGGAGCACGCATCTGCTGCTCGCGCGCCTCGCGCTCCTGCCGGCGCTCTTCGGGCTCGATCTCGGGTACGTGACGGGCTTCGGCCTGCTCTCCGGCGCGACGACGCTCTTCGGAATGCTCGCGTGGTGCGCGGCCGAGCGTCTTCGTGGTCGGCACCCGCTCGATCGCGCGTGGCCCGAGGCGCCGCTGCGCGATCTCCGCGCTCGCCCGTTCGCCACGGTGGTGCTCGTCGCGATCCTGTTCGCGAGCGTCGCGCTCTACGTCCCGCTGGCCGTGCAGATCGTCCAGTTCACGAAGACGTTCCGCTTCGAGGGCCCGGGCGGGAGCTTCTGGGCCAGCCAGCTCCGGCTCCTCTTCCCGTACCTGCCAGGCGTCCATCCCGCATCGCCGCTCGTGCAGCGCATCTTCGGGTACGCCGAAGGTACGGGCGAGTTCTCGACGGGCTGGGCGCTGCTCGCCGTGGCGGTCCTCGGCCTGCGTGATGCGCGTCGCGATCGGCAGCTCGTCGTCTTCCTGCCGATCGTCGCGGCGTTCTTGCTCTCGTTCGCGTACCACCCGCGCCATCTGCCGACGCTCCGCATCTTCCCGTGGTTCCAGTTCAACCGCGTCGCGGGACGCGCGACGCTCCTCTTCCCGATCTGGTTCGCGCTCGTCGGCCTCGGCTGGCGGCCGGCGCTCGATCGCGATCGCGTGAAGAAGGGCATCGCTGCGCTCGGCCTCCTCGCTGCGCTCGAGACGGTGACGGCGCACGCGGCGATGGCGTATCGAGCCTTCCGCCCCGACGCGTCGTTCTGGGCCTTCATGCGCACGGTCAGGGAGTCGCCGGGGGAGGCCGTGCTCGACTGGCCGTTCTGCATCGCCGGCGGGAACGGCATCGCGACGAAAGACCTCTGCCCGTATTACGCGCTCACGTCGACGACGTTCGCGTACCGCCGGTTCCATCACAAGAACGTCGTGGGACTGCTCCTCGCCCGAATGTCGATGTCACAGGCGCAGCCGTTCTACGACCTCGGCCTGCCGAAGCTCTTCGCGCCGGACCACCCGGAGATCCGCACGGCCCGGCATCAGACGCGCTGCTTCGACGACAGTGAAATGGCGCTGTTCGAGGGCTTCTTCCGCTCGCACGACTTCGCCGGCATCAACCTCTACGTCGATCTCCTTCCGCCAGGCTGCCCGGAAGCGTTCTACGCGCGCTTCGGCCCGCCGGTCGCGGAGACGCGACTTCCGGCCGAAGGACGCGTTCAGTTCATCCGTGTACGCTCGAGCCAGATCGCGGGCGGGCCGGCGTTGCCCGAGTGATCAGCGCCTTGCCGCGGGAGCCGGCCATCGGTAAGGCGTCGCGCATGTCGTGGTGGCGGCGCGCTCTTCTCGCGATCGCGAGCCTCCCATTCGAGCTCCGGGTCGTCCTCTTCCTCGCCGCGGCCCTCCATGGGATCGGCCTGTCGTGGGGAATGCCGTCCTCGGATTCGTGGGACGTCGACGGGGTCGCTCCGCGCGACATCATCCCCGGGCTCGCCGCGACGTTCTCGCCGGGCGACTACTACACGTATCCGCCGCTGCAGCTCGTGATCGTCGGCGTGCTCACGCTGCCCGTTACGGTGCTCGCGGTGGTCAACGCAGGCACGACGTCGGTGCCGGCGGTCATCGAGGAGATCCTGAAGCCTCCGTACATGACGACGATCACGATGACCGCGCGCATCGTGACGCTGCTCATGTCGCTCGGGATCGTCACCGTGATCGCGCTCATCGCGGCCGATCTCGCGCCACGCGAGCGGCGGCGATCGGTGATGACGTTCGCGGCGCTGTTCGCGACGCTCAACTGGGCGTTCTCGTATTACTCGCACACGTCGAACCTCGACGTTCCGTACCTATTCTGGGCGTGCCTCGCGGTGCTCTGGCTCGAGCGCGCGATCGCGCGTCACGAGCCGCGCCGCCTCCGACTCTTCGCCGTGTTCGCCGCATTGGCCGTCGGGACGAAGGATCAGGCGTACGCGATGTTCCTGCTCGGCGCCCCGGCGGCGCTCGTCTCGTGGGCGGCGCTCGACCCGTGGCCGAGGAAGAACGTGGGGCGCCTCCTCCGCGAGATCGCCGTCGCGGCGGCGATCGGGCTCGGCCTCGTCGCGGTCGTCGACGGAGCGGTGTTCAACCCCTCGGGCTTCCGCGCACGCGTCGCGTTCCTCACCGGCCCCGCGAGCAAGGACTTCGAGATGCTCTCGCGCGACACGCACGGGCGCCTGCTCGCGTTCGCGGACAGCTTCCTCTACTTCCGGCGGCATTACCCGCCCGTCGTCGCGGTGCTGGTCGCGATCGGGCTACCGATCGGCATCGCTCGCGCGCGAAAGGCTGGACGCGAGGCGCTTTCGGCGGCCCTCGTGCCCGTCTGCGTGGCCGTGTCGTTCTCGATCTGCTTCAACGTCGCCGCGCTGCGTGCGGAGGAGCGCTTCACGCTGCCGCAGATGCTGATGGCCGCCGTCTTCGCGGGCTCCGGCATCGACGCGCTCTGGAACGTTCGGCCGGGCGTCGTCCGCTGGATCGCGCGCGTCTCGACGACGGCGCTCCTCGTGCTCGCGCTCGTCGAGTGCATCCGCGTGGACGCGACGCTGCTCGCCGAGCCTCGCTACGACACCGAAGCGTTCCTTGCGGGCAATGCGAAGCCCACCGACACGATCGAGACGCACGGCCTGAACGTGTATCTTCCACGTTTCCCGCCGGGGCCCCACGTCGTCCGCGTGGGCAAGAACGATCCGAAGCGTCGCGGCCCCATCCCCGGTGTCGAGGAGGTCATGGCTCCGCTCGGCGACATCGAGCAGCGGAAGCCGCGGTTCGTCGTCGTCAGCGAGTGTTACGTGTGGCGCTTTCTCGAGCGGAACGATCTCGACCTCCACACAGGCCACGTCGTCCCGGCAACCCAACGTCTGGACGCGAGCGATCCGGACGCGACGGAGTTCTTCCAGGGCCTCTTCCGCGGCACCCTCCCGTACCGCCTCGTCCACGAAGCGCGCATCCGCGCGTTCGAGCGCTCGTGGATGCACTCGAGCCTCGGGTGCCCGGTGTCGACGTTCGAGCGGACGGCAGATCCGTGACGTCCTAGGTTGTCGGCCTCCACGCGCCAGACAGGGGGATCCCTTCAAAACGCCGGATTCGAGCTGGCGGCCTGTTCTTCCGGTCACGCGTAGCATCAGCTCACGTTCGAGCGCACGACGCGCGGCCCCCGCTCTGGTCTCGACATCCGTCCAGCATGAGCTAGAAACGGTCCCGCACAGCGGCGCGCGGTTCACAACGGCTCGCTGCCGTGAGGAGCGAGACGCACGCGTGCGCTCAGGCATGCTGGACCTCGCGCCCTGCGCGTCCACGAGCAAGGTGATGCTCGACGCGGGCGCCATGGTCGGCTAAGTCGGAACCGTCGCTGGTCCCTGTAGCTCAGCTGGATAGAGCACCGCTTTCCTAAAGCGGCGGTCGCAGGTTCGAATCCTGCCGGGGACGCAACGTTGGGGGTGACTCGCTGGTCCGCGACCATCCCCGCTGAAATCGCTGGTGAACAGGACGCCGAAGCTGGCCTCTCCGGAGAGCCAGAAGCGGCGTCCGTTTGACGCGTACCTCGAGCGGGAGCCAAGCGTGGTTCTCATTAGGTCTCGGTGAGTGGTGTTCTGGGCCTGGGTCGAGGCGTGAAACTCGTCAGCCTTGCGCGGCGTCGGGTGCACGCGCAGCCTGTCGCTACGCGGGCATTGACGTCCGATTTGGGGCTCGCGCCACAAATCCGCAGAATTCACCCTTGTCACGCTTTGAATTGACCGCCGATGCGGACTGTCTAGCTTGGTTCCATGCATGCCATCGCGCGCGCGCTGGTTGGCGCCGCGCTCAGCACCTATCTGTTCGCGGCCTGCTCCACGGAACCGGGGCCGGACGGAAGCCTCGTGGTGCGCGCTGCGCTCGGTCTCGAGGTTCCGGACGAGGTGTACGCCGTCGGCGTGTACGCCGAGCGGCTCGATGGCGATGGCAAGACGATCGGCAGCTTCGGCGCCGAGGTCAACGCCGACGACACGCACTTCGTCGCGCCGTTCGACGTGATTCCAAGCGTCGGTGCCCGGCCAGGCGACCGCGTGCGAATCACCGTCATCGCGTACGCTTCCCCTCACGGTGGTGCGGCTGGGGAGGTGCGGGCGCTGGCGATGCGGCGTGCGGAGCTCGCGTGGCCGGCAGACGGCCGCATGCTGCGCCTCGGCCTGACCAAGAACCACGTGGCCAACACTGCCAACGCCAGGTTGAGGCTGCCCGTGTCGGTCGAGACCGCCGCTGCCATCCGGCCAGGCCGCTGCGCAGCGCAGGAGACCGAAGACGACCGCGGACGCTGCGTAGCGCTCACGAGCGTTGCCCTCGACCTACCCGCGGTGGATCCGAAGAGTCCGCCGCCCGACGCGTGCTTTCCCGCGACCTGCTTCGCGGACAGCGACGATCCCGTATGCAACGGCTACGCGTCGTGCAACCGTCTTGCGCTCACCTACGGCAACGACTCGAGCATCGCTCGCGACAATGGAAGCTGCAGGATCGAGCTGCCCGGGCGCCTCGACGAGCGCAGCACCCCGGCGTTCCTACGCCTCGAAGGTGCCACGAACACCACCGTTGGAGGCTTCGGCCGTACGCTCACGCCTGGCATCGATTACACATTCGATGGTTCGTCGCGCACGGTCATCTTCTCCCCTGCCTCCTGCGCGGCTCCTCGGGGTCTCGGTTTCATCGCATCGGCGCAATGTGAGCCTCCCTCCACGATCGCCACGGCGCTGTGCGGCGGGCGCACCGCGAAAGACGCCGTGCCGATCCTCCCTGACGCGAACGCCTTCGTGCTTGCGCCTAGCGAAACGTCGCTCGCCTTCGAACCACTTCCGTTCGACGAACCACCCTCGATGCTCGCGGTCGTCGGCGAAAGCACGGTCTATGCAGTGCTCGGCTCGGAGAACCGCCTCTGGCTGCGACCCGGCTCGCCCTACTACGAGGGGCACCAATGGGGCCCGGCGGTGTCGTTCGAGCGCGACGGCGCTGCCTTCCAGGCGCTTCATGGCTACAGCGTCGCGGAAACGTCTCTACGCGAGCCTCCTCGAGTGTACGTGGCCCTGCGCGATGCCAGCCTGCGAGCCGTCACCCCCGAGGGCATCGGCGCGGCGATCGAGTTTTGTACGGCACCCTCGACCTGTCGAACCACGGCCGACGTCGTCAGTGTGGCCGGCCCCACCGGCGCCCGTCGCGCGGTATGGATGGTTCGCGATCCCGACGGCATTGCATTCTACACCGAAGAATCGCCCACACGCTTCGTACGCAGTGCGCTCGCACCGATTGCGGGGGCAAGCCATGTCCTCGAGCTGGCCGACGATCCCCCGGGCGTCGCTACGGTGATCCAGCGCCAAGGGGCGTGGAGCCTCGTACGTCTGGCGGCCGACGCAGGCACCGTACGAGACGAGCTCTCTCTCCCCGACGGCCTCGCGTACGTGCATCTTGCACGCGGCGAGAATGGCATCGGCAAGGAGGCGGTCGACCCGCTGCACGTTCTGGTGGCTGGCAACGACGGCGGCGAAGCGGCGCTCGAGATCGCACCCGGCGACCTCTCACTGCGCTGGCGCTGGCGCGCCGCGGTGTCCGCCGACACATCGTGGTACGGACGCAGTGTCCCCGCGTGGAGCGACGGCGCCCGCACCGGCTGCTACCTCTCGGGCACCGAGCTGACTTGCCGAGACTCGGACGGCGAAAGGACCAAACGCACCGCCGACGTCCTGGGAGCCTGCCACCTCCGACAGGACCGGTTCGCACTACAGAAAGTGGCCGCCGGCACCTACAGCGCGCAGGTGATAGCCTCCGACGGCCCCATCCTCCCATAGTCCGAGCGTTTCGTAGGGGGCTCGATCGGGAAGGTCGAGGGCCTAAGCGGCGTCGCCGGTCGCCGTCACGGCCGCTCTGAATTCGTCCACTTGGAAATCTCCTCGAGCGAACTGGTGGAATTCCGGACGGCTGTCGAGGGTTCGCCCGTGCATGCCGCCGACGCAAGAAAACCGCGTAGCATTGAACGAGATCGAACGATGAACGGTCACCCGTCACGGACTCCGCAGGTTGGCATCATGGGGCGCTGGCTCGTGCTTCAGGCGCTTCGCTCCTTGCCACTTGCCGGTCCGCTAGTCGCGTGCTCCTCGACTCAGACGATCGCCGATGCTTCCGCGCCGCCGTCCGCGGCCGCATCCGTCACCGGAAGCGTCGGCGGCGAAACGCTGATCGCGACCGACTGCATCGGGGGCGTCAGGGCACAGACAGCGTTGGGAAATCCGCATCTCACGCTGTACGTTTTCATAACCGATACCGCAGGCACCTGCGCCAAGGACGAAGCCGGCTACCGGACCAAGGACACGCGCGTCATCACGATTCAAATCGATCGTCAGTTCCCCGCAGAGGCCATTGGGGAGCCGTCGTCCGTAGTCCGGCCAATACCAGCGTTCCAGCCAGGCACCTATGCGATCAACGAGTCTCCTGATGGCTTCGGATTCAACAGCGACTCGCCAGGGCCTGAAGGTACCGTGGAGCATATCGGCGTCGAGTACCGGCGCTTCGACTCGCAATGCGAGAACCAAGTCGCGCTCGACGCCGGCGGTGGATTCCTCGGAACTCCCGCAGCGATGCGTGGCACGATCGTGCTCACGAAGGTCACAGCCGAGACCATCGAAGGCAGCTTCGACGCGACGTTCACCGATGGCTCGCTGAAAGGCACCTTCGTCGCGCCCATATGCTCTGCGTTTGCAAATCCTGGTACCGTACCTCGTACGTGCCCGTGATCTGGCGGTGACGTCTCGACTTCTCGTCGCTCACGCTGCCTGAGCCACCTCGACGACGGCGGTTCTACATTCGTCCACGTAGGGACGCCTTCCTTCGATCTCCGCGCATCTGCCGCCAATTTCGAAGATCGTCTGCCTCGACCTGAGGCCTCGCTGAGCGACGGCGGCCGAACGGTCGCGTGCACGATGGCGAACGCTGCCGCGTGCGCGATGGCGATCGCCGCCGCCGCGGTGAACCGTGGCGCAAGTACGGTCCGCGCACCCTCAAGGGTTCAAAACGGGAACGGATCGTTGCTGCGCTTCGTGAGGCGGTTGAGTCGTTCACCGAGGAGACACCGTAGCGGCGCGACGATTCACGCGGCTCGCTGGCTCTCGACGAGCGCGGTTCTACACTCTCCAAGTTTCTGAACAAATGAACCGACGCGTGCGTCGCCTACGCAGCTCGGCAAACCTGAAGACCGTACGGCGACGATGGCTACGGCCGGCCCCATTCGATCTCCTTGATCATGGGCGCACCGTTTACGTCGCTGACGAGCACGAAGACGGCTTCATTGAAGTCGTCGCCTTCGATACTCACGTAGGCCCAACCGAGATCGCCAGGCTGCCGACCCGGCCACGTCTCGAAGGAGCCCTCCGGGACGAACTGACTTCGGGATGGCAGGCAGTCGGCATGGCCGCGGTACATGCTCGTGAGCCGCTCCTGAATGTCGCTCTCGGAGAGTTTCTCTCGAAGGTCTGGTGCAAGCTGCTCGCGCGCCCGCGCGAAGTCTCGCTCGACCAACGCAGCTGCGAACGCGACGGCGACCTCTTGGTAGGGCTTCATCGCTTCCACATCGTACCCTGCTACGGTCAGCTCACGCGGCGCGCGCGGCCACGAGGATGGCCTTCACATTCTCGTCGACGGTCGACCGCGCGATGTCGACGACGAGCCGGTCGCCTTCCCACGGGCGATAGTCCCGCTGGCTCACCTCGGACCAGGTTGGCAAAACGTGGCCGGGAATGTCCGCCGTCCGCGATTCGATCCGTCGCCGATGCTCGGCCCGGTCGGAGCAGACGACCTCGACATCGACGGCGCGCACACCTGCGCGGGCCGCGACGGCTCGCCACTCGTTCCGCGTGAGCGGCCATGGGTTCACGCAGTCGGCGACGACGACACGGCCGACGCGAACGTTGTCTTCCGCGACCGCGTACGCGACGGCGTAGCCCTCCCCTTCGACGTTCCATCCAGCGCGACGCAAAGCTTGCTCGATGGAGTCGATGCGTACGTACACCGCGCTTCGCTCGAGCCGCCCGTTACTTCGCCTCGTCAGCGGCCAGAGGGTAGACCGGGCGGAGGTCGACCGCGATGCCTTCGAGCTTCGCGAGCGCGGCGGACATCGGCGGGCTCATGACACCGTATTTCGCGAGCAACGCTTCGACGCCGGCCTTGTCGCCGTGGTGCTGCAAGACGCAGATCGTCGTGACGAGCTCGGTGATCGCGCTCGTGAGCTTCGCTTCGTCGACGGTGAAGCGGCCGGTCTTCTCGTCGAAGCGCGCGCCGCCCTTCTCGAGGAACCAGTTGATCTGGAGCGCGCCGCCCTGGCCGTGCGCCTCGGCGACGCCGAAGCGGACGCTCCGGAAGAGGCCCGCGAAGTACGAGACGAGGAGCTTCTGCCGGAGCTCTTCCGGGAGCACCTTCTTCTCGATCATGAAGAGCACGTTGTAGGCGCCCATCACGTCGGCCTTCGTCTCCTCGAGCGTCGACGCGCTCGCGCCGAGCGCGACGCGAACCTCCACCTTCTTGCCGTCCTTGTTCACGAACGCCGGGCCCAAGGAGTGCGAGAGCTCGTGAAAGAGCGTCTCGTCGAAAAACGCCTCGGACGAGAGGTGGCGGACCTGATCTTCGGCGAGGATCCGCTCGCCGATGGGCTTCATGATGAGCTCGAACTTCTTCTCGATCAGGTTCCGGAGCATCACCTTCTTCGCGCCCTTCTCCGCGCGCACCTTCTCGTCGTTCGGGAGGTTGAACGCGATCGTCTGGACGCTCTTTCGCGCGTCGCCGGACGAGTAGACGAGGTCGACGACGCGGATCGGGCTCTCGGCGCCGCGCTTCGTCTTCATCTCCTTGGGGATCGGAAGGTGATCTTCCATCGCGGGAAGGAGCGACTTGTATTTTACAAGCTTGGCGGACTCGGTCGGGTCGTTCACCGTGACGAACGACTCGAACGCCGCCTTCGCTCCGAGGAGTGAGTCCTCGTACGTCTCGTACGGCCCGATCGTGACCTCGACGTCGCTGTCGAGGTCCATCCAGTCCTTGTCCGAGACGTAATAGTCGTTCGACGTGAAGGCCTTGGCGCGCGACGCGAGGAACTTCGCGAGCGTCTTGTTCTTCGTGCGCCTTTCGGCCTGCGTGAGGAGCTCCGCCGCCGGCACGAGCCACTCCTTGTAGGCCTCGCTGTACGGCACCGCGAGGAGCTTCTTCGGGTCCTTCGGGTCTCGCTCGACGACCGTGAGGAGTCCCTCGATCGCGGCGCGCTCGCTGGGATGCGCTTTGACGTAGGCCTCGAGCTCGGCCTTCGTCAGATCCGACGGGTAGAAGCCGGCGCCGGCGGGGCGAGGCGTCGCGATCGCGAAGGGCGCGAACTCCTCCTGCCGATCCCACGGCCCGCGCATGATGTCGAAGTACTCGAGCGTGAGCTTCCCCTCTTCACTCGTGTCCTTCGCGAGCGCGGCGCGGAGCTCGCGGTTCCCGCCGAAGGCCTGGCGATCGAAGATCGGATCGAGCAGGCGGCTCGCTTGGATCAAGAGAGCGAGCGTCTCGCGCTCGGAGGCCGGCAGGCGGGAGGTGTCCGCGGTGAGCGTCGCGTCGGCGAACTGGGCGACCTTTTTCTTCATCGCGGCGGCCTTCGGCGACGGGGCGTGCGCGGTCGTCGCCGCCGGAGTGGGGGCGCTCGGTGCGGGCGCGCTCGGTGGCGAGGTCGCGGAAGCCGGAGACGCTGCTTCCGGTGCCGAAGGTGAAGGCGCGCACGCGCCCACGAGCGCGAGCATGGCGGCGAAGCGGACACGACGGATCATGGGCGTGACGCTCGCACAGATCCGCGTCGCCTTGTAGTCGTTCGAGCGTGATCCGGCCGCTCAGCAGGACAGAGTCTGCGACTCTCTTCACAGGGTCGCGGGAAGGCCGAACCGCTCCATGAGGCGTGGATCCTGGAAGACCACGTTGCCTGAGATGCCGCGTCGGGTGACTTCGAGGACTTGCAAAGTGTGAAGCGTGCGCGTTCCCGCTGCCGTCCCGGCGTACGCCGCGAACGCGAGCTGGCCGTTGGCAGCGGTGCCGATGACACGCCAATCGCGGCCCCGCATCTCGAAGACGCGCTCCACGAAGCGCGCGTAGTCGTCGCGACCACGAAGCCAGATCGCAAAGGGCGGCATTTCGAGGATGGCGTCCTCCGTCAGCAGCGCTCGCAGCGCTCCGACGTCGGCGCGTTCGAACGCGGTGACGTATTTCTCGACGAGCGCACGTCGCTCGGGATCGGTGGGCTCGAGAACATCGTCCGGCCCGACCCCCGCTTGGCTCAGCTGGACGCGCGCTCGCTGGAGCCCGCTGTTCACGGCGGCCACCGTCGTCTCGAGCGCTTCGGCGACCTCGCTTGCGGGAAGATCGAGGACCTCGCGGAGTAGGAGAATGGCACGCTGGCGCGGCGGGAGGACCTGCGTGGCTGCGACCACCGCGAGTCGGAGCTGGCCCCGCGCGAGGAGTGCTTCTGCGGGATCGGTCAAGCTCGCGCCGAAGAGCGCGTCCGGGATCGGCTCGAGCCACGGAATGTCGTCGGCTCCAGGCGCGATCGGAGCGTCACCGTTCGTCGGTGGCAGGCCGAGCCCCGAGGGGAGCGGCCGATGACGCCGTCCTTCCAGAGCGTTGAGGCACGCGTTGGTCGCGATCCGATGAAGCCAGGTCCGAAGCGAGGCCCGATTCTCGTCGAAGCGCTCGAACGCCCGCCACGCGCGCACCCACGTCTCCTGGAGCACATCCTCGGCGTCCGCGATCGAGCCCATCATTCGATAGCAGAGCGCCAGGACCTCGCGCCGATACGGCTCTGCTTGCTGCTCGAACGCTTCGTTCGTCGTCACCCGGCCGAGGGTGGCAGCGAAAAATCGACCGGTCCAGCGATGAGTCGACACCCTCCGGTCGGTATGTGGCTTCGAACGGAGGAGTCGAAAAATGGAAAGCGTGTTCATCACCGGCGGTACGAGCGGCCTCGGCCGCGGCATCGTGGAAGCGCTCTTGGCACGATCGACACGGGTGACCGTGCTGGGTCGCGATCCAGCGAGGCTCGAAGAAGTCCGGCGCCTCGGCGCGACGGCTCGCCGTGGCGACGCCACCGACCGGGCCACGATCGCCCTCGCCGTCGCCGAGACCAAGCCGACGACGCTGATCCTCAATGCGGGCGCGACGCCGTTCATGGCGGCGCTCGATGAACAGACCTGGGACACCTTCGATCGCGTCTGGAGCACCGACGTGAAGGCGACGCTTCACGGGTTCCAGGCTGCGTTCGCCTTGCCGATGGCGCCGGGCAGTCGCGTCATCGCGCTGTCGAGCGGGGCGGCGATGATCGGAGCGCCGCTCTCGGGCTCGTATGCGGGCGCGAAGCGAATGATCTGGCTCATGGCGCGGGATGCGAATGCGATCGCCGAGGAGCGCGGGCTCTCGATCCGGTTTCAAGCGCTGCTTCCGATGCAGCTCATGGCCGATACGCCGCTCGGACGCACCGTCGCTGGCGAGTATGCACGCCGCCGCGGGCTCTCCGTCGAAGCGCACGTCGCCGAGCGTTACGGCACGACGATGACCGCGCGCACGTACGGCGAGCGCGTGGCCGAATGGCTCGCAGGCCCGCCCGCGAGTGGCGTCGCGTTCGGCGTCGGTGAAGCCGGCGTCCGTCCGATCGACGGGTAGGCAGCAGGCCAGCGTCGCGAGGCGGCCCTCACTGCTTGTTTCCCAGTTCAGTGAACCAGGACACTAGCGTGGGTGGGCGCGCACGGAGGCGCTCACTGCTTGTTTCCCAGTTCAGTGAACCAGGACACAAGCGTGGGTGGGCGCGCACGGAGGTGCTCGCGGCTTGGTGCCGACCTCCGCAGCTCATGGGTGCATGTCCAAAGCCGAGCCGGTCCGCGCCGCGGCACATGGCTTGTAGCGATGCCAACGAGTCCAGATGGAGGTGCGCGATGGGCGAGTTGGTGAGCGATTACTTCGTCAGGCGCATGGCGCACTGGGGCGTGCGTCGCGTTTTTGGCTATCCGGGTGATGGCATCAACGGGCTCATGGGCGCGTTCGGTCGCGGTCAGCACGAGATCGAGTTCATCCAGACGCGCCATGAAGAGCTCGCCGCCTTCATGGCGTGCGCGCACGCGAAGTTCACGGGCGAGGTCGGCGTCTGCATCGCCACGTCCGGGCCGGGCGCCATTCACCTCCTGAACGGGCTCTACGACGCGATGATGGATCACCAGCCCGTCGTCGCGATCATCGGACAGCAGGACCGCGCCGCGCTCGGGGGCACGTACCAGCAAGAGGTCGATCTCAACTCGCTCTTCAAGGACGTCGCACGCGAGTACGTGCAGACCTGCATGGCGCCCACGCAGACGCGGCATCTCATCGATCGCGCGTTCCGCATCGCGCTCGTCGAGCGCACGGTCACGTGCATCATCGTGCCGAAGGACGTCCAGGAAATGCCCTACGAGGAGCCCCCGCGCAAGCACGGCTCCATCCACTCGAGCGCGGGATACCGCCGGCCGAAGGTCGTGCCCCGCGATCAGGATCTGCGCTCCGCGGCCGAGGTACTGAACTCGGGCAAGCGCGTCGCCATCCTGGTCGGTGCCGGCGCGCTCGGCGCGTCCGATGAGGTCCAGCGCGTCGCTGAGGTCGTCAGTGGAGGCGTCGCGAAGGCGCTGCTCGGTCGCACGGTGTTGCCGGACACGCTCCCGTACGTAACCGGAGCGATCGGCCTGCTCGGGACGAAGCCGAGCTGGGACCTGATGAACGAGTGCGACACGCTCCTCATGATCGGCACCGGCTTCCCGTACTCGGAGTTCCTCCCGAAAGAGGGCCAGGCCCGCGGCATCCAGATCGACATCGACGGCAAGCAGCTCGGCATTCGCTACCCCAACGAGGTGAACCTCATCGGCGACAGCCGCGAGACGCTGAAGCAGCTCATCCCGATGCTCGAAGAAAAGAGCGATCGGAAATGGCGCCAGTCGCTCGAGTCCGAGATCGCCGACTGGTGGACGCTGATGGATCTGCGCGCCCACACGAAGGCAAATCCGCTCAACCCGCAGCTCGTCTTCTTCTCGCTCTCGTCGCGTCTTCCGGACGGCGCGATCGTCACCGCCGACTCGGGCTCGTCGGCGAACTGGTGGGCGCGCGACCTCAAGATGCGCGAGGGGATGAAGGCGTCGATCTCGGGCAACCTCGCTTCGATGGCCTGCGGGATGCCGTACGCGGTCGCGGCGAAGCTCGCGCACCCCGACCGGCCCGTGATCGCATGTGTCGGCGACGGCGCAACGCAGATGCTCGGCCTCAACAGCCTCATCGACGCGGCGAAGTACATGGACAAGTGGCGCGATCCCCGCTTCATCGCGCTCATCCTGAACAACAGGGACCTGAACCAGGTCACGTGGGAGATGCGCGTCATGTCCGGCGACCCGAAGTTCAAGGCGTCGCAGGACCTCCCCGACTTCCCCTACGCGAAGTACGCCGAGCTCATCGGGTTCAAGGGCATTCGCGTCGACAAGCCCGAGGACGTCGATGCCGCCTGGGACGAGGCGCTCGCCTCGAAGAAGCCTGTCGTGTTCGAGGCCGTGGTCGATCCCGAGGTGCCTCCGCTCCCGCCGCACATCCGGCTCAAGCAAGCGAAGGGCTTCGCCTCGAGCCTCGCAAAGGGAGATCCGAACGAGCTCGCGATCGTCAGGCAGACCCTCCGCGACATGTTCCCGACCATTGCCTCGAAGGTGTGACGATGGGCTTCATCACCGAGCCTGGTGGCCCGCTCGTCGAGGCCCTCGACGTCTCCGTGTTCGTCATCCCGACCGACGGAAAGGAGTCGGACGGGACGTTCGAATGGGACAAGACGACCCTCGTCCTGGTCGAGGCGCGCGCGGCGGGCAAGACGGGGCTCGGCTACACGTACGCGAACAAGGCGACCGGCGAGATGATCAAGGAATACCTCGACGAGGTCGTCACCGGCCGCGCCGTCATGGACGTGCCGGGAGCGTATGCGCGCATGCTCCATCGCATCCGCAACATGGGACGGCCGGGCATCTCCGCGATGGCGATCTCCGCGGTCGACTCGGCGCTGTGGGACCTCAAGGCGCGCGTGCTCGGTCTCTCGCTCGCGGCGCTTCTCGGCAGGCAGCGGAGCGAGGCGCCCATCTACGGCAGCGGCGGCTTCACCTCGTATTCGGAGAAGAGGCTCTGCGAGCAGCTCGCCGGCTGGGTCGCGCAGGGCATCGAGCGCGTGAAGATGAAGGTCGGTCGCGATCCCGCGGCGGACCTCGGACGGGTGCGCGCGGTGCGACGGGCGATCGGCGACCACGCACAGCTCTTCGTCGACGCGAACGGCGCCTACGACCGCAAGCAGGCGCTCGCATTCGCGGAGCGGTACCACGAGCTCGAGGTGAAATGGTTCGAGGAGCCCGTCTCGTCCGACGACCTCGCGGGCCTCCGCCTGCTGCGCGATCGCGGGCCCGGCGACATGCAGATCGCCGCCGGCGAATACGGCTACGACACATTCTACTTCGAGCGCATGCTCGCAGAGCGCGCCGTCGACACGCTCCAGGCGGACATGACCCGCTGCGGCGGCGTCACCGGCTTTCTCGAGGTCGGCGCGCTCAGCCGCGCACACGCGATCGAGCTCTCCGGGCACTGCGCACCGGCGCTCCACGCTCACGTCGCGTGCGCGGCGGTGAACCTCGTTCACCTCGAGTACTTCCACGACCACGCTCGCATCGAGCAGATGCTCTTCGACGGCGCCCTTTCTCCGCGCGGCGGCGCGCTCGTCCCCGATCTCTCGCGTCCCGGCATCGGCCTCGAGCTGAAGCGCGCCGATGCGAAGAAGTTCGCCGCCTAGGACGTGACGATGAAGCTCGAGGACTACGCAATCATCGGCGACACGCATTCCGTCGCGCTCGTCGGGCGGACCGGCTCGATCGACTGGCTCTGCCTCCCTCGGTTCGACTCGCCCGCCTTCTTCGCGGCGCTGCTCGGCCGCCCGGAGCACGGCCACTACTCGATCCGGCCTGTGGGCGAGCCGCGCGCGATCCGCCGCCGTTACCGGGAGGACTCGCTCATCCTCGAGACCGAGTACGTGACGGACGAAGGGTCCGTGCGGGTCGTGGACGGGATGCCGATCCGCGGGCGTCATCCGGACATCGTCCGGATCGTCGAGGGCATCGACGGCGCGGTGCCGATGCGCGTCGAGCTGGTCATTCGCTTCGACTACGGGCACATCGTTCCCTGGCTTCGAGCAGCGGACGGCTGTCTGCACGCGATCTCCGGACCGAGCGCCCTCGTCATCTCGACTCCGATCGAGCTCCGCGGTGACAAGCATGGTCTTTCGGCCGAGATGACGGTGCGGAAGGGAGACCGCCTGCCGTTCGTGCTCACGTGGCGCCCGTCGTACGAGGCGATGACCGAGGAGGTCCGGCCGTTCGACGCGATCGAGAAGGCGGACCGCTGGTGGCGCGACTGGGCGCAGCGCGCACGTATGTCGGGTCCGTATCGGGACATGGTCGTGCGCTCGCTCTTGACGCTGAAGGCGCTGACGTACGCGCCCACCGGCGGGATCCTCGCGGCGCCGACGACCTCTCTTCCCGAGCACCTCGGCGGCGTCCGCAACTGGGACTACCGCTCGTGCTGGCTGCGCGACTCGACGTTCACGCTGTTCGCCCTGATGCATGCAGGATACATGGACGAGGCGAAGGCCTGGTCGGAGTGGCTGCTCCGTGCGGCCGGCGGCGATCCGGGCGATCTCCAGACCGTGTACGGGCCCGCCGGCGAGCGTGATCTCACCGAGCACTCGGTCGACTGGCTGCCGGGCTACGCGGGCTCGCGACCGATCCGCATCGGGACGAAGGCCGCCAAGCAGTTCCAGATCGACATCTACGGAGAGGTCCTCAACACGCAGCACTGGGCGCGCGACATGGGGTTCCACACCGAGCCCGACGCCTGGGTGCTGCAGCGCGACCTCGGAGAGTGGCTCGCGTCGCACTGGCGCGAGGACGACAACGGGCTCTGGGAGATCCACGGAGACCGCCGCCCTTACGTCCACTCCAAGGTCATGGCGTGGGTCGCGATGGATCGCCTGACCCGGGCGATCGAGCGCGACGGCTTCGACGGCCCGGTCGAGCGCTTCCGGCGCACGCGCCAAGAGATCCACGACGACGTCTGCGAGAAGGGCTTCGATCGCGAGCTAGGCAGCTTCACGCAGAGCTACGGCGCGAAGGTGCTCGACGCGAGCGGCCTCTTGATCCCCATGGTGGGGTTCCTGCCTGCCGACGACCCGCGCGTCCAGGGGACGATCGCCGCGATCGAGCGGCACCTCGTGCAGGACGGCCTCGTGTTCCGCTACGCGACGCACGACGACGAAGACAACGTCGACGGACTGCCCGGACGAGAAGGTGCGTTCATCGCCTGCACGTTCTGGCTGGTGAACGCGCTCACGCTTTGCGGGCGTCATGACGACGCGTGCAAGGTCTTCGAGGGGGCGATCGCGATCGCGAACGACGTCGGCCTGCTGTCCGAGGAGTACGACGTCGAGCGGAGCTGCCTCGTCGGCAACTTCCCGCAGGCGCTCTCGCATCTGACGCTCGTGAACGCGGCCCGGAACCTCGCCGGCGCGGACACGGGGGTCCGGCGCGGCCAGTAGGGGCTGCTTCGCGTCGAACCCAACGCCGCTCGCGGCCGCGACGCTCACATCGCCGGGACGCCCGCGGCGATGTCGCCACCGCTCGGGTCCGGCTTCTTCTCCGGCTTCGACGTCAGCGCGTACGCCGTGCCGATCGCGGCATACTTCGCGGCCTTCGCCGCAAGCCCGAGCGCCTCCCCTCCCCGCGAGAGCGCGCCATCGAGCGCCATCATGACCGCTGCAGCGCCTGCGCCGCGCGCCGCTTTGCTCTCGCCGATCTTGCTGACCTTCTTTCCGATCACGCCCTGCACGAGCGCGACCATCACCGACGAGGCCAGCGCGATACCGATGCCGCCGATCGCGTCGAGCGCGCGCTTCGCTTTCCTCCGTCGCGTGGAGACGAACGGCAGCCGGTCGGTCATCGCGTCCAGCCGCTCCCGCACGCTCGGCCGACGTCGCAATGCCCCGAGCACCAGCGCTCCGAGACACACGGCCGAGATGGCGATCGTGGGCTTCACCACGTTCGCCTTCTCGGGTGCCATCTTCTCGAGCGATTCACGTGGGTGCGCCACGAACCGCCCGACGCCTTCGGGGACCACCGCCGTGATCGATGCGAGCTGTGCACCGATCACATTCTCGATCGCGCTGATGGACATGCCAGCACCTCCGCAAAAGCGGCGAGCACCAGGCATGCCGTCAGGAGCTGAACCGATCAGTACGGAACGGCAGCCGTCGCTTCCTTGCGGCGCTGGCGCGCCTTCAGCTCCGGCGACTCCGCGACGGCCATGCCGATGAGGCGCATGCCCTCGAGGAAGTGCTTCATGCCCATCTGGACGAGCTCCGGGTTCGCGTCGCCGACGTCGGGGAAGCCGAGCTCGTTCGCCTTCACCCTGCCCCAGTTCGCGAAGAGCTTGCCCCACGGGCTCTCGAGCACGGGCGCCATCTTCTCCCTCGCGAAGCGCGGGTACCAGAACATGTCGTGGTACGTGACGCTCGCGACGTACGCCCACGGCGCGAGCCACGTCTTCAGCGACCACTCGACGGGCTTCTTCAGCGGGCCCCAATAGATGCGGTGCTGGTTCCGCGAGGCGAACGTCATCTTCTTGAACGGGCCGTCGAAGCGCCAGTTCTCCTTCGCCGCCTCGACGTCGCCGACGATCTCGATGTCGCGCGGATCGCCGCAGCCGAGGCCCTGCTCGTGGGCGAGACGGATGAACTTGCAGTCCTTCATCGGGTCCATGCCCATCAGCTTCGCCGCGACCGCGTCGATCGCGACCTGATCGGCCGACGCGAGGATGATGTCCTTCGTGTACGGGATCATGCAGCGCGGGCCCGGGCCGTCGCCGGCGAACGTGCCGTCCATGACCGCGAAGACCCCGCGATGGATCTTCTTCTGGATCATGAGGAGGTCGACGAGCGTCTCGTGGATGACCGGGTGCGTCCAGTGACGGTGCTCGTTGAGGAGGCCGCCGAACGCGTTCTTCATCGCGCCCGTCGTCGTCGTGAAGATGTGCGTCTTCACGGTCGGCAGGTGGATGATGTTCTCGCTGATGAAGCGCTTCGGGATCGAGAAGCCCTTCGGATAGACCTCGTTCAAGCAGAGGAACTTCTTCGTGAGGTCACCGACCGCGTCGCGGATGTCGATCCACTCCTCGCCCTCGTAGAGGTGCACGTTGCGGAGGCCATGCGCCTGCACGACGTCGACCTGCTTGTTCTCGCGCTCGCCGAGGTGAGCGTCGATGACGACGGTCCGGTTGTGGCATGCATGGATGAGGTTGGGATCGTAGCCGTCCCGCTTCATCGCCTTGATGACGCCATCGAGCTGCCACGGCACCGTCGAGGACGACGGATAGAAGAAGTGCCAGGAGATGTTGACCTTCAGCGCGGTGTCCGCGCTCTTGTCGACGACCTGCTGGTACCCCGCCAGGTTCATCAGGCGGTGGTAGTCCTCGAGGACGGTGGCCGGCTTGGTTTTGAGGACGGCGACGACGGACTTGGACATGGCTTTCGTTTTTATAGGGGCGGTTGACGCTCGCGAAAGGCCCCTTCTCGACGAACGGTCGGCAGAGGACCTCGAACGGTCACGGTGAGGTAGCGTGGCCTGCGGCTCTCGTCTATGCCGTTTCCGTTCCTGAAGCGCCAGCATGGACACGGGCGCGCCGATCCTCGGGATTCCGCCATGGGACGGGCGTTTCGAGGGCCGGAGTCGGGCGCTCCAGGTCACGACAGTGAGGTGCTCCGCCACGGGCTCGCGCACCGAGGAGGTGGAGCGCGGCGCTGCGACGGATGCCGTCGCAGGCGATCGACATCCCCATCGCACTTTTCAGTGAACTCGCGGCGCGCGCGGCCGAAGTGCGGGATCGATGGCGCTCACCATGGCGGGTCTTCGACAGGACGTGTAGGAGAGAGCTTCGATGTCGCGCGTCGTCCTCGAGAGTCCCAGCGCCGCAGCGCGCGTCGATCGCGCCGCACGGTGGCTCGGCTCCCGGCGCGAGGCTCACGTGACGATCGTCGCCGCTTCGATCGACGCCGCCGCGGAGGTCGCGCGACGGGCCATCATCACGGCCACGAAGGAGTCGCGCGCCTCGCTCGGCTGGCAGCGGACGACGCTCGGCGCGATGGCGGCATCGCTCGCACGCACCGAGCTGGCGCGGCTCGGGCTCGCGCCCGCGAGCGCACTCGCCCTCGAGGCGATCTGCGCGCGCGTCGTCCACGATCACTTCGACGCTCTCGGACGCTTTGCGCCGATCCGCGAGCGTCCCGGACTGCCGCGCGCGCTCGCGCGAACTCTCGGCGAGCTGCGACTCGCGCGGGCCGAAGACCTCGCCGATCCCGATCTCGCAAAGCTGCTCGCCGCGTACGAGGCCGAGCTCGACGCGGCGAAGCTCGCCGACCGCGCGCGCACGCTCGCGCTCGCGACCGACGTCGCGAGGACGCGGACGGACCTCGGCGCATTGCTGCTGGTCGACGTCCCGCTCCGTACGCGTGCCGAGCGCGATCTCGTCGAGGCGCTCGCATCGAACGCTCCCGCGGCGCTCGCCGTCGTCCCGAAAGGCGACGACCGCGCTCTCGAGCTCACGTCCGCGGCGTTCGGGATCACCGAACGAGAGGAGCACATCCCGCAGCCGAACGAGGGCCCGCTCGCGAACCTCTACGCAGGGCTGTTCGGCGCGGCGGCGAGCGATCAGACGACGCGCGTGCCGGAGGAGGCAGTGACCGTCCTCTCGGCGCCGGGTGAGAGCCGCGAGTGTGTCGAGATCGCGCGGCTCGTGCTCGCGGAGGCCGCACGAGGCACGCCGTTCGACCGCATGGCCGTGCTCCTTCGCGCAGGGCAATACGGTCCGCTCGTCGCGGAGGCGTTTCGTCGAGCGAAGATCCCAGTCTTCTTCGCACGCGGGACGAAGCGGCCCGATCCGTCCGGACGTGCGTTCCTCGCGCTCCTCGCATGCGCCGCCGAGCAGCTCTCCGCGCGGCGATTCTCCGAGTACCTCTCGCTCGGAGAGGTGCCCGACGAAGGAGAGAACGGCGCTCCCCCGCCCGCGCTCCCACGCGCCGAGCGCGTCGCCGCGCCGGACGACGAGACGCTGCATGCGCTCGTCGGCGCCGGCGCCGCCGAGCAGAAGCCGGAGCAAGACGACGCGGTCCTCGCGCTCGTGGAAGAGCCCAAGCCGCCGCCGATCGCGGAGGAGGATCAAGGCGCGGCGTTCGGAACGCTGCGCACGCCACGGCACTGGGAGCGCCTCCTCGTCGAGGCGGCGGTCATCGGCGAGGCCGATCGCTGGCGGAGCCGCCTCGGCGGGCTCGCGGCAAAGCTCGCGAACGACATCGAGGCGTACGACAAGAAGGACGAGACCGCCCTCGCCGACGCCTCGCGACGCGAGCTCGCCGCGCTCGAGTCGCTCCGCCGGTTCGCGCTGCCGCTCGTCGACGACCTCGCCGCGCTGCCGAAGCGCGCGACGTGGGGCGAATGGATCGACAAGCTCGGCGCGCTCGCCTCGCGCGCGCTCCGCAGGCGCGATCGCGTGCTCGCGGTGCTCGCCGAGCTCGAGCCGATGTCGAAGGTCGCGGACGTCGGGATCAGCGAGGTGCGGCTCGTGCTCGAGGCGCGTCTCTCGCAGCTGCGCGTCCCCGAGCTCGGACGTCGCTACGGCAAGGTCTTCGTCGCGACGACCGAAGAGGCACGCGGCCTCTCCTTCGACGTCGTCTTCGTCCCGGGCCTGGCGGAGAAGATCTTCCCGCAGAAGGTCGTCGAAGATCCGCTCCTGCTCGATGCCGTTCGGCGGAAGCTCTCGCCCGATCTGCCGACGAACAAGGAGCGCACCGACGACGAACGTCTCGCGCTCCGCCTCGCGATCGGCGCAGCGTCGCGACGCGTCGTCCTTTCCTACCCGCGCGTCGACGTCGACCAGGCGCGCCCGCGCACGCCTTCTTTCTACGGCCTCGAGGTGCTTCGCGTCGCGGAGGGACAGCTCGGCGACTTCGAGCACCTCGCGAGCAAGGCGGCGCTCACCGCCGAAGCTCGCCTTGGTTGGCCCGCGCCGAAGAGGCGCGACGACGCGATCGACGAAGCGGAGTACGACCTCGCGCTGCTCAAGGACGTCCTCGAGAAGCCCGAGAGCGAGGTCAACGGCGAAGGCCGCTACCTCGTCGACCCGAAAGACGCGAACCCGCACCTCGCACGCGCGCTCCGTTTCCGGTGGATGCGCTGGAACCCGAAGTCGCTCCACTCCTCCGATGGCCTCGTCGGTCCGCCTCCCGAAGCGCTCGCAGCGATCCACGAGCACACGACCGACAAGCGCTCGTTCTCACCGACGGCGCTCCAGAACTTCGCCGCGTGCCCGTACCGTTTTCTCCTCTCCGCCGTGCACAAGCTCGCGCCGCGCGAGGAGCCGGACGCGATCGAAGACATGGACGCGCTCACGAAGGGCTCGCTCGTCCACGAGGTGCAGTACCGACTGCTGACGCGCCTGCGCGACGAAAACCTCCTGCCCGTGACGAAGGCGACGCTCGATGCGGCGCGCGAACGGCTCGACGACGTGCTTCCCGAGGTCGCGCGGGAATACGAAGACCGCCTCAGCCCCGCGATCGCGCGCGTGTGGGACGACGCGATCACCGGCATCGGCGCCGACCTCCGCGAGTGGCTCCGGCGCATGGTCGACGAGCCCGAATGGATGCCGGCGCACTTCGAGCTCTCCTTCGGCCTCAAGGACCCACGCGCGCAGGACGCGAAGAGCACCGACGATCCGGTCAAGCTCGACATCGGCTTGCGCCTCCGCGGCTCGATCGACCTCGTCGAGAAGAAGAAGTCCGGCGTGCTCCGCGCGACCGATCACAAGACCGGCAAGGTGAAGGCGAAGAAGGACGAGACCGTGATCGGCGGCGGCGAGATCCTCCAGCCCGTCCTCTACGCGCTCACACTCGAGAAGCTCTTCCCCGGTCAGAAGGTCGAGGACGGCGTCCTCTACTACTGCACCTCCGCCGGCGGCTTCGAGCAGGTGCGCGTCCCGCTCGACGACGGAGCGCGCGCAGCCGCCGGGATGGTCGCGAAGACCGTCAGCGATGCGCTCGTGAAGGGCTTCCTCCCCGCCGCGCCGAACGTCGAGAAGAAGGGCCAGAGCGCCTGCACATGGTGTGACTTCCGGCCCGTCTGCGGTCCGTACGAAGAGATCCGGACGAAGAAGAAGCCGCAGGGACCCCTCAAGGTGCTCGCCGATCTGAGGAAGAAGAAATGAGCGCCGTCAGCTCGGACAGGAAGCCGCTCGTCGACAGCAGCGCGCGCGAGCGGATCGCGAACGACCTCGGGTCGACGCTCGTCGTCGAGGCCGCCGCGGGCACCGGCAAGACGACGGCGCTCGTCGAGCGCATCCTCTCGCTCCTCCGAACCGGCACTGCCACGCTCGCGAGTGGGAAAGGCGATCTCGTCGCCGTGACCTTCACCGAGAAGGCCGCAGGCGAGATGAAGCTCCGCCTCCGGACCGAGATCGAGCGCGCTCGCACGGTCGCCGCGAAGGACCTGAGCGAGCAAGGCGTCCTCGAGAAGGAGCGGCTCGATCAAGCGCTCGAGCAGCTCGAGGCCGCGCGCATCGGGACCATCCACGCGTTCTGCTCGGACATCCTGCGCGAGCGTCCCGTCGAAGCGCGGATCGATCCCTTGTTCGAAGTCGCTGCGGAGGACGAGCAGGATCGTCTCTACGAAGAAGCCTTCACTCAGTGGTTCCAGGCGACGCTCGCGCGGCCTTCGAGCGAGGTTCCCGGCGTCTCGCGTGTCCTCCGACGCGCGACGCGCGAGCGCGACCAGGATGGACCAAAGGCGGCGCTGCGGAAGGCCGGACGGAACCTCGTCGAGCAGCGCGACTTCCCGACGTCGTACGACCGGCCGACGTTCAATCGCGCGGCATCGATCGACGCCGTCGTCGATCGGCTGAAGCAGCTCGTGCAGCTTCGTCCGAAGGGCTTCCCCGACAGCTGGCTGACGAAGTCGCTCCTCGAGATCGAGCGCTGCATCTACGAGATCGAACGCCGGGAGCAGCCCGGTGAGCCGCGCGATCACGACGCCGTGGAAGCGCAGCTCCGGACGCTGCAGCGCGCGCGCCTGTGGGGCTGGAAAGGCTCGGGGCAGTGGTACAACCGCGCGGAGGGCATCACGCGGCAGGACGTCCTCGACCAGCGGGCCAACGCACGCGAGCACCTCGACGAGGTCCTCACCGCCGCCGACGCCGATCTCGCCGCGTCGCTCCACGACGAGCTCTGGGGCATCGTCGACGTCTACGAGGGCATCAAGAAGACGTCCGGGAAGCTCGACTTCCTCGATCTCCTCCTCCTCACGCGCGAGCTGCTCGAGAACGACGCGTCGGTGCGGGCCGAGCTGCAGATTCGCTTCAGCCACCTGCTCGTCGACGAGTTCCAGGACACCGATCCGCTCCAGGCGCAGATCCTGTTCTTGCTGGCTGCCGACGATCCGAAGGAGCGCGATCC
>JAEXCN010000054.1 GCA_023402175.1 Pseudomonadota bacterium
GGTCCGAGCAGGTCCGCGCGTCGAAGCGTCAGCTCGAGTCCGTCGCCCACCTGCAACGTCTGAGGATCGTCCGCGGTCGGCCCGAGCGGAACGATCGTCGGCAGCGCCGGGACGAAGAGCTCGCCGAGATCGAGGCGCTCCTCACCTGAAAGGTGAACGGGCAAGATCGCCGAGCCGCGAGCGGGCATCGATGCGAAATCCTCCTGCGTCTTCAGGAGGAACTGCGTGCCCGTAGCCGGAACAGGGAACACGAAGCGCCCTGTCGGCCCAGAGGTCGTGAACTGACAGACCGACGCGCTGCACAGCGTGACGGAGTGATCGCCGAGCGGTTTGCCGCTCTCGTCGACGACGGTGCCGTGCAGCCCGGGCCCGTCCGGATCCGGGTCGGCCGCTGCCTCTCGGGCGGACACATCCGCGCCGGCGTCGACGGGCGCGGCGGCGGCGTCTACGTGCGGCGCCGTCTCCGAGGACGGAGAGCGCTCGTCACCACAGCCGACGCTCGTGCCCGTCACGACGGCGATCACGCCGACGGTGGCGGGCACGAACGCAGCGCGGGCGATCACTTCGCGAGCTCCGCATCGACGGCAGCTTCGATCGCGTCCGGATCGTACTCCCGCGCGATGTAACGGATGTTGCCGTCCTTGCCGACGACGATGTCGACAGGAAATGGGTTCGCGCCCTTGTAGTTCTCGTTGACCTTCGCGTACGTCTGCGTCGTCGGATCTTCGAGGCCGAGCACATACGAGATGTGCAGGTTCTTGACGTAGTTCTGGACGCCGTCGATCGGATCGCCGTTCGCGTTCAAGAGGACGATCTCGACGTCGTTGCCGTACTTCGCCTTGAAGCGGCTCTCGAAGTCGCGAACTTCGACGCTGCACACCGGGCAGAACGTCGCGAAGTAGCCGAGCAACATCACCTTCCCCGAAGCCTGCGACGTGCTCCACTCGGTGCCGTCGAGGAGCGTCGCCTTGGTCTCGGGCAAGGGCTTGCCGATGCCGACGCCGGGCTGGTTGCCGGTGAGGAACGCGGTGCGCACGGGCTCGGCAGGGTCGTCGCTCCTGATGTAGAGGATGCCCGTCTCCTTGCTCGTCCCCGCCGCCTTGTACTGGACCGTGAGCTCGCCGCGCTGACCGGGCGCGAGCCGGAGCTGCTTCGGTGTCACGCTGAAGCTCGTGCCGGATGCCCAGTTCTGGAACAGCGTCAGCGGAGCGGTGCCCTGATTCTCGACGGGGATCTTCACGCTGCTCGTCGCGCCGGCCGCGACCGGTCCGAAGTCGAGGAGGTTCACCGTCTCGGGCAGCACGATGTGCGGTGCGACGCGCTCGGGGTAGAGGCGGAACGCATAGTTCACCCACCAGTTGCCGACGAAGACGTCGCGCCCGTTCGCGGCAATGCCCATCGTTCGAGCGGTCACCGGCGGATGACCGTCATCGGGATAGGCGACCTCGGTCGTCAGACGGACCGCGCCGATGAATCGCGGAGACTCCGGCTTGCTCACATCGTAGACGCGCGCGTCGTTCCAGGCAGCGACGAACACGTGCCCCTCCGAATAGGCCACGCGGATCGCGGCGCCATGCGTATCGACCTGGGCGATGACCTTCGGCTTGGTCAGATCGGCGATGTCGACGACGGCGAGCCCGGCGTTGCCGGCTGCGACGTAAGCGATGTTTCCCTCGACGACGAGGCCCTTGGCGACACCGGGAATGGCGACCTTTCCGACGAGCGTGGGCGCAGCCGGGTCGGCGACGTCCACGATCGAGAGGCCGCCGAGGATGTCGGTCACGAAGACCTTGTCGCCGCGGACGCGAACTCCCCACGTGCTTCCGAGCCCAGAGAGCGAGCCCACGCGCGACAGGACGTTGGTCGCGACGTCACGCGAGTAGACGCCGAGGCCGTTGTCACGGAGCGCGACGAACACCTTCCCGTCCGCGACGTCGATGCCTTCGTAACTCTCGCCCGGCTCCTGGAGGACGGGGATCTGTACCGGCTTCTCCGGCTTCGCGATGTTCCATCCGGAGACGAAGGTCGGGTTGCTCAGGTTCCCGCGATGGGTCGTGTAGACGATGTCACCATCCCACGCGAGGTGGATGCATCCCGGGCTGCGGCTGTCGTTGGGGACGGCGTGCTTCAGATTCTCCGACAGGTACCGGAGCTTCGTCGGGTCCGACGCATCCATGACGCCGAACGTGTAGCTGCACTGAAAGAGCTTCTTGTCGCTCGCGCGATAACGAACTTCGTCGACGTGTAGATGCCCGACCTGCCCCTGAAGGCGTTTCAGCTGCACGAGCGGGCTCTCGAACGTCCCCGGCTCGAGCGGCATGTTCGGCGCTGGAGCCGGCGGTTGCTCTGTCGTGGTCGTCGTGGCCGTCGGCGCGGGCTCCGGCGCCGGTTTCGGTCCGGGATCGGTCGCATCGGCCGTGCACGCGGCAAGGCCGCCGACGACCGCTGCAGCCAATGCCCACGCGGTGCGCCGCGCGCGCGCGATGCCAACGCCCTTCGTCGAAGCGTTCATGCGTCCCCTAAATGGTTTGGGTCACCGCTCGTGACGAGCGGGTTCATGCGGGCTCGCGCCCCTCGCGAGCCCTATCGATTGGCTATCACGAGCACGCTCGCTTCAAAATGACAAATTCGAACAATACGCAAATTGCGATTCATACGTCATATTAGGTCCGAGCTGCGCACGAGCCGCTGGAAGCACGCGAAGGATCATCACCGGGCGAGGACGAGGCTGCGCACGAGCCACTCGACGGAGCTTCGTCGCGCGCAGCGGGACGCGCTGGGGCAGCAGACGAAGGACAAAAGTAAGAGGCCCGCGTAGCGTCCCCACCCCCTCGGGGTGCGCCCACGCGAGCCTCTTGGGGGGGGGGGGGGGGGGGGGGGGGGGGGGGGGGGGGG
>JAEXCN010000091.1 GCA_023402175.1 Pseudomonadota bacterium
CATCGTGCCCGTGCCGAGGACGGTGACCGTGAGGCTGATTCCACTCATTTGACCGACAGCTCCTTTGCTTTGTGGCGTCTTCGGCGCGACCATAGTCGAACTACCCGTGGCGCGAGTCCTCCTGGTCGACGATAGCGCGAGCGCTCGCGCGCTTCTCGGTGTCCGGCTCCGAGAGAAGGGCCATGACGTCGTCGAGGTCGCGACCGCGGCGGAAGCTGCCGAGCTGGCGATCGACAAGCAGCCGGACGCCGTCGTCACCGACCTCTGGATGCCCGGCATCTCGGGCCTCCAGCTCTGTCGCCTGCTCCGCGCCGAGCCGGTCACGGCGCACGTGCCGGTCGTTCTGCTCACCGCGTCGGACGATCGGCGGTCTCGGTTCTGGGCACGAAACGCAGGCGCGACCGCGTACGTCACGAAGACGGAGATCGATCGGCTGATCGACGTGCTCGGCGATCTGACCTCCTCGCCGAAGACGCGGCCCCCGCCGGCGATGACGCCGCCGGTCGTGACGCGCGGCAACGTCCAGGAGCGGCTCTCGCAGCTCCTCGATGCGTCGCTCTTCGAGTCGACGATCGCAGGCGAGGTCCGTGCGCTCGCGCAGAAGGCGGAGGAGCTCGAACAGTTGTTCGAAGGGCTCGCCGCGCTCTCGTCCGACGTCGCGGGCTACCGCTGGCTCGCGCTCTCGACCGACAGCGCTGCCCCTCCGCAGGTGAAATACAAGACGCGGCTGTTCATCCACACGCACGTGGATCAACGCCAGGCCGCGGAGCGTGAAGCGCGCGATGCGCTCGACATCCCGCACCCGCCGGAGCGGCGGAAGCCTGCGGAAGGCGATGCGGTGATCATCGCGGACAAGCGGCCGGTCGAGGCCGAATGGTCGACCGCGCCGATCCTGCTGCCGGTGAAGTTCGGCACGACCTCGATCGGAAAGGTCGCCCTGTCACCGAGCCGGCGCGGTGCTTCACACGACGATCGACGCTTCATCGCGCTGCTCTCGAACGAGCTCGGTGGGCCGCTCCGCATGGCGTCGCTCGTCGCGGAGGCGCGCCGCCTCGCGTCGACGGACACCCTCACGGGTCTCTTGAACCGGCGCGCGTTCGTCGAGCGCATCGAAAAAGCGCGCGCCGCATCGGAGAAGCGGCTCTTCCCGATGAGCATGCTCTTGCTCGACGTCGATCACTTCAAGAAGGTCAACGACACACTCGGTCACGACGCCGGCGATGCCGTCCTCCAGGGCGTTGCTCGCGTGCTCTCGAGCATCGCGCGGAAGAGCGATTTCGTGGCTCGCTGGGGTGGCGAGGAGTTCGTCGTCGCGCTCGCGCAGACGGCCGAAGCCGGAGCGCGCGTCGCCGCCGAGCGTGTCCGGCGCGCGATCGCCGAGGCGAGGTACGTGCTGCCGAACGGCAAGGAGCATCGCGCGACCGCATCCGTCGGCCTCGCGAGCGCCGAGGGGCCGAGCTGGCAGATCGACGACCTGCTCGGTCGCGCCGACAAGGCGATGTACGCCGCGAAACATCGCGGACGTAACCGCGTCGAGACGGGCTGATTCCGCGGGCCGATCAGGAGCAGTTGCCTGCATGAGGCAGCCGCCTTGGCATCGCCGTCACGTCCCGATCGACGATTCGCGGCAGGCTGGGCGCACGCGAGCACATCCCTCACAGTGAGCCGTTGTCAGCGTCCCCACGGCCGCCGTACGATCGCTCGACGATGTTGCGCAGGCGTGTGGGGTGGCCGTTCGTGCTCGGGGCATCGCTGTCGGTCGTCGCCGTCGCCGCGTGCGTCGGTGAAGACCCGGATGGCCTCTCGTCCGAACGGGATGCCGGTGCTGTCGATGCAGGTGCAGAGGACGGCGCGCCTGCTCCGAAGGACGATGCTGCGGGAGCTGACGCAGGCGGCACCGGTCCCGACGCCACCGTCGCGTGTGAGGCGATTCCCGGGAACCTCGTCCAGAACCCGTCTTTCGAGAATGGCTTTCCGCCGTGGCTCGAGAGCGATGCCGACGCGAAGGTGCGTACCGACGGGCCTGCGGACTGCGCCGCGTTCGTGGAAGTACAGACGACGGCCGCCTACGGGCGGGTGCACCAGAACCTCGATCTGAGCTCGCTCACTCCCGGTGCGATGGGCAAGGTCGAGGTGGAGTTCGGCGCGTCGGTGCGATCGCTCGACGGCGATTTCAGCCAGGTCGAGGTGGTGCTCGGGGACATCACCACGGGCTCGACCGGCGTCGCAGCGCCGCCGGTGCTACCGGCCGACGGCAGCTGGACCACGACGAAGGGAACCACCACCATCACGCCAGGATCGGCGTTCTACATCCGGGTGCAGGCCGCGCAGATTCGTAAGTTCGGCGTCGACCGCGTCTGGGTCGTGCAGAAGAATTGACGGCGCGACGAACGCGTCGACGCGGTCAGCCGATCCAGATCTCGCCCTTCGCTCCGTCGATCGTGACGAGGTCGCCCTTCTTCAGGACGATGTCGTTGCCCTCCTCGGAGGAGTCGGCCCACACGGTGATGGTGTTCGCGGCGTAGTCGACATGCAGCGGTGAACACGACGCGATGCACGGCTTGCCGAGGCTGCGCGCGACGATCGCGGCGTCGCCGGTGATCCCGCCGCGCGTGGTGACGATGCCGGCAGCGATCTTCATCCCGGGCACGTCTTCGGGTGTCGTCTCGATCCGCACGAGGATGACGGCCTTGCCTTGCGCGGCCAGCTCCTCCGCGTCCTCCGATCGGAACGCGATGACTCCCGTCGCAGTGCCGGGGCTCGCGCCCATACCCTTCGCAAGTAGCTGCTTGGCCATCGCTCCTCCAGTCTCGTGGTGATCCAGCGCGGCTCGCGCCCTCAGCGCTCGGTCGTCTCTTCTGCAGCCTCGGACGTCGTGGACGATCGCTCGTCAGCATTCGACGTGCCGCTCTCCTCGTCCTCGTCCTCGAGCTCGTCCGCGTCGGTCGCGTCGAGATCCTCGATCTTCGGTCGCAAGTGGACGAGCGAGTTGCCGCACTTGCACTTCTTCGGCACCGAGCGCTTGAAGTACACACGCTCGCAGCGCGGACACACGCGCGCGTCGGGCTCGTACGAGATCGCCTTGCCGGAGATCGCGTCCTTCTTGCCGACCACCTGGAGCGGCTCGAGGTCGAGGCGCTGCCCCGCGTGCTCGTACGCCTCAGGGAGCTTCTCGATGACCTCGTCCGCGATGTCGACGCGGCGCGGGATGCGGTCGAGCGCTTCCTTCACGATCCACGCGGCGGCCTCGGGATGCGCCTTGATGGGCACCTTGAACGTCCAGTTCGCTCCCGCCTCGTCCTTTCCGACGATCACGAGCGCGAGCGCACCCGACTCGAACAAGATCTTGTCGACTCCCCACCACGGCATGCGCCGCAGCTCGCCCTTCTCGACGGAGATGCCGGGCGCGCCGACACGAATCGGCGACTCGCTGCTCGTCCCGATCCAGATCGTGATGCCCAAGAGCACCGCACCGGCCGCGATGAGGTACGAGGGGATCGCCCTCAGCTTCTCGTCTTCGGCGAAGCTCGTCGCGTAGAAGTAGCCCCAGAGCCCGGCGCCGAGGAGGAGCGCCGCGAGCGCGCCGATCAGGCGGACGATCGTGGGGTTCGTCGATGCCTGGGACACGAAGCGACGCTCTTGCCGGCGTTCGCCCCCGCGCCGCTTGTCCTTCTTCGAGGTCTGCTTTCCTTGGGTCTTCTTGGACATGACCGGGTCTTCGCGACGTTCCTTCTAGCGGGAAACACGTCCCGGGGCTACGCCGCGGCGGCTGTGCTCGGCCGATGCCGGGCGCGAAGGCCGATCACTTCGAGAGGACCGCGAGCGCTTCTTTCAGGAGATCCGGGAGCGGAAGCTCGACGACCTTCCCGCCGAGCTGGTCGATCGCACGGTCGGCCTCGCCGGACTTGTAGCCCATGTTGACGAGGGCTCGCGCGAGGAGCTCCGCATTCGAGCTCGCCGTCGGGGCCGCGATGGGCGTGCCCACCGTGTCCGTGCGCGGCGTCGCGGCTTGCAAGACGGGCAGCTTGTCCTTCAGCTCGAGGAGCAGGCGCTCGGCGGTCTTCTTGCCGATGCCGCTGATCGAGGTGAGCTTGCCGAGCTCCTTGCGCGCAATCGCCTGACCGAGCTCGTGCGCGGGAAGCGCCGAGAGGACGGCGATCGCGGTCTTCGGCCCGACGCTGCTGACGCCGATGAGCGTCCGGAACGCGAGGCGATCGCCTTCGGACGCGAAGCCGAACAGCGAGAGCTGGTCCTCGCGGACGTGGGTGTGGACGTAGAGCGTGACGCGTCCGTCCGCGTCCGTCTTCGATCGCCCGATCGTTCCGAGCGGCGTCACGAGCTCGTAGCCGACACCGTTCACGTCGAGCACCGTGGTGCCGTCGTCTTCTTCGAAGACCTTGCCTGTGAGGCGGCCGATCATCGGTGTGCGACCTTACCCGAGTCGAGGCCAGCTCCGCTCACTGTTCCAATAGAGGAACAGTGAGACTCGTGCGCGGGGTCTAATGCTTCTACGGCAACGATCCATGATGGAGGACGTGAGCGAAGGCGTTCACGAGAACCATCAAGGAGCTGTCGTCATGGCGTCGCATGTTCGTGATTTCGATGCAGTCGTTCGGTCCGAGTCTTCTTCTTCGAGCCGCGGCCTCGATGTCCTGACCTCGAAGGTGGCCCGCGTGACGTTCGCGCTGCCGTTCGCGGTCTTCGGGCTCTTCCACTTCCTCAACGCGAGCGCGATGGCCGGCATGGTCCCCGTCCCGGGCGGCGTGTTCTGGATCTACTTCACCGGTGCGGCGCTGATCGCAGGCAGCATCGGGCTCATCACCGGCATCCTCGGCCGCCTCGCGGCGTTCGGCCTCGCAGCGCTGCTCCTCACGTTCATCCTCGGCGTGCACGTGCCGGGCCTCAGCAACCCGCAGATGCAGCAGATGGCGATGATGGGGCTGCTCAAGGACATCTCGCTCTTCGGCGGCGCGCTCACGTGGGCGACCCTCCTCGGGAAGCGAGCGTGATCGACCGAACCGGTCGTCCGCGACGAGGCTCGAGACCGCGCGTTCGTCGTCGCCGCCCCAACGCTACGTGGTCCTCGCACGGAGCTCCTCGGCGAACGCGAGCGCCGCGGCGCTTCGGGGGGCGGCGCGCCGCCAGACGAGCGCGGTGAGCTGCGAAGGCGGCGCAGGGGACAACGCGAGCACCGGCAAGCGATCGGCGACGGTGACGCGCGGCTCCGGCAGCATCGTGATCGCGAGCCCGCTGCGCACGAGATCGAGGACCGTCGCGACCGCGTCTGCCTCGAGCACGATCCTCGGCTGGAACCGCGCGCTCGCGAGATAAGCGTCGATCGTCGTCCGCGCGCGGAGGCCGCGCGAGAGCAGCGCGAACGACTCTCCCTCGAGCTTCGAAACGCTCACCTTCGCTTCGGCCGCGAGCGGGTGGCGCGGACCGACGACGAGCCCGAGCCGGCTCTCGAAGAGCGGCTCGATCTCGAGCTCCGGTCTGCGTGGCATCGCATGAGCGACGCCGAGCTCGAGCCGTCCCTCGGCGACGCGCCGCTCGATCCGGGCGCCCACGGCCTCTTCCGTCCTGACGCGGATCCCCGGATGCCGTCGCATGACCGCCGCGAGCGCGGGAACGACCAGCCCGCGAAGGCTCGGCATGTACCCGAAGCGGAGCGTGCCCGTCGCGAGCCCACGCAGCGCACCGAGCGCCTGCTCTCCGGCGAGCACGTCCTCGACGGCGCGCGACGCGTACGTCCGGAACAGCTCGCCCGCCTGCGTGAGGCGGACCTTCGTGCCGCGCTCGAACAGCGGCGTTCCGAGCTCCTCTTCGAGCTTCTGGATTTGCTGCGACAACGTCGGCTGCGAGACGTGCAACGTGCGCGCGGCGCGGCCGAAATGGAGCGCGTCAGCGACGGCGAGGAAGTAGCGGAGGTGGCGTAGCTCCACGCGATAGATGGTACCTATCGGGTCCTTCCAAACAAAGGAATGGAACTATGGCCGCGCCGGCGCCAAGCTCTCGGGCATGAAGGCCGCCGATCTGTTCGTTCGCTCGCTCGAGGCCGAGGGTGTCACCACGGTTTTCGGCCTGCCCGGCGAGGAGAACCTCGATTTGCTCGAGTCGCTCCGCACGTCGCGTATCCGCTTCGTCGTCACGCGCCACGAGCAGGCTGCCGGGATCATGGCGGCGACGTGGGGGCGCCTCACCGGAAGAGCAGGCGTATGCCTCTCGACGCTCGGACCGGGCGCGACGAACCTCGTCACCGCCGCTGCATACGCGGAGCTCGGCGCGATGCCGATGCTCATGATCACCGGCCAGAAGCCGATCCGGACGAGCAAGCAGGGACAATTCCAGCTCGTCGACGTGGTGCCGATGATGCGTCCGCTCACGAAGTACACGCAGACGATCGTCTCCGCGGACGGCGTCCCTGCGCGCGTGCGCGAGGCGTTCCGCCGTGCGCAGGAAGAGCGCCCCGGCGCGGTCCACCTCGAGCTCCCCGAGGACGTCGCCCGCGACACGACCGAGCGAACGCCCATTCCTCCGAGCGCGGCCCGTCGTGCGGTCGCTGACGAAGGCGCGATCGTCCGCGCGATCGACGCGATCTCGTCGGCGAAGCGACCGCTCATCATGATCGGCGCGGGAGCGAACCGGAAGCGGACGTCCCAGGCGCTCGCCGCGCTCGTCGAGCGGACCGGCATCCCGTTCTTCAGCACGCAGATGGGCAAGGGCGTCGTCGACGAGACGCATCCTCGCTTCCTCGGAACGGCGGCGCTCTCACGCGGCGACTTCGTCCACCGTGCGATCGACGACGCCGATTGCATCATCAGCATCGGTCACGACGTCGTCGAGAAACCGCCGTTCTTCGTGCACGAGGGATCCGATGTACTCATGGGCAGGGAGCGGCGCACGATCGTGCACGTCGACTTCTCCTCCGCCGAGGTGGGCTCCGTGTATCACCCCGACCTCGAGGTCACCGGCGACATCGCGAACGCGGTGTGGCGCCTGTCGGAGGGGCTCACGCCGGCCGCTCACTGGGACTTCTCCTCGTTCCTCCGCGCGCGGAAGGCGTTCGAGGCGCACGTTGCCGAGCGCGACAGCGACGATCGCTTCCCGATCCACCCGCAGCGGCTCGTCGCCGAGGTGCGGAGGGCAATGCCCGCCGACGGGATCGTCTGCCTCGACAACGGCATGTACAAGATATGGTTCGCGCGCCACTACGCGTGCCGCGTGCCGGGGACGCTGCTCCTCGACAACGCGCTCGCGACGATGGGCGCGGGCTTGCCGTCGGCGATCGCGGCGAAGCTCGTGTACCCCGAGCGCAAGGTGGTCGCGGTCGCGGGCGACGGCGGCTTCATGATGAGCTCGCAGGAGCTCGAGACCGCCGTTCGTCTCGGCCTCGACCTCACCGTCCTCGTCGTGCGCGACGATGGCTACGGCATGATCCGGTGGAAGCAGGCGGAGATGGGCTTCTCCGGATTCGGGATGGGCGTCGGCAACCCGGACTTCGTCCGTTACGCCGAAGCGTTCGGCGCGCACGGGCATCGGCCCTCGAGCGCAGCCGAGCTCGGACCGATGCTCGAGCGCTGCCTCGCGACGCCGGGCGTCCACGTGCTCGACGTACCGATCGACTACTCCGAGGACGGCCGCGCGCTAGGACAAGAGCTGGCGGACGCAGCGGCGCGCGTCTGAACGAGAACGAGGACACACACCGGAAAGGTGCCCTGGACCATGTTGAAGGATCGCTACCCGCTCTACGTCGCCAATCGTCCTTTCACCGGAACGGACGAGATGCCCGTTCTCGACAAGTACTCCGGCGAGACGGTCACGCGCGTGCCGTACGCGGATCGCGCCACGATCGAGAAGGCGATCGCCGCTGCATCCGCGGCGACGGCTCCGATGCGCAAGCTCTCGCCGCACGCGCGTAAAGCCGTCCTCGAGCATTGCGTCCGCCGTCTGCGCGAGCGCGCCGACGAGCTCGCGCTCGCGCTCTGCGTCGAGGCAGGCAAGCCGATCCGCGACTCGCGTGGCGAAGTGACGCGACTCGTCGACACGTTCCAGGTCGCGGCCGAGGAGTCGGTGCGGATCGACGGCGAGACGCTCACGCTCGCGATATCGCCTCGTGCCGCGGGCTACCGCGGGTTCACGAAGCGCGTCCCGATCGGCGCGTGTTCGTTCATCACGCCGTTCAACTTCCCGCTGAACCTCGTCGCGCACAAGGTCGCGCCTGCGATCGCCGCGGGGTGTCCGTTCGTCCTCAAGCCTTCCGAGCGCACGCCGATCGGCGCGCTCGTCATCGGTGAGATCCTCGCCGAGACCGATTTGCCGCCCGGCGCGTTTTCGGTCATCAACTGCCGGCTCGGCGATGTCGGGCCGTTCGTCGAAGATCCGCGGCTCGCGCTCCTCTCGTTCACGGGATCGTCGACGGTGGGCTGGGACCTCCGCGCGCGCGCCGGCCGGAAGAAGGTCGTCCTCGAGCTCGGCGGAAATGCCGCGTGCATCGTCGACCAGGATCAGGAGTCGAAGCTCGACGCCGTCGTCGACCGGCTCGTCTTCGGCGCGTTCTACCAGTCGGGCCAGTCGTGCATCGGAGTGCAGCGCATCCTCGTGCACGAGCGGCTCTACGCGCCTCTTCGCGATCGGCTCGTCGCGCGCGTCGCGGCGCTACGCTCGGGCGACCCACGCGAGGAAGACACGTTCCTCGGGCCGATGATCGACGAGGCTGCGGCCGTTCGCCTGGAGGGCTGGATCACGCAGGCCGCGCGCCGGGGCGCTCGCATCCTCACGGGCGGCGGGCGCAAGGGCGCCATGCTCGAGGCGACGCTCGTCGAAGACGTCCCGCGTGACGAGCCGCTCCGCGAAGAGGAGGCGTTCGGACCGGTCGCTGTGCTCGAGAGCTTCTCCGACTTCGGCGACGCGCTCCGTCGCGTGAACGACAGCCAGTACGGGCTCCAAGCGGGCGTCTTCACCGACAGCCTTCCTCACACGCTCGCTGCATGGGACGAGCTCGAGGTCGGAGGCGTCATCATCGGCGACATCCCGAGCTTCCGTGTCGACAACATGCCGTACGGCGGTGTGAAGGGCTCCGGCGTCGGTCGCGAAGGTGTTCGCTACGCGATCCAGGACATGACCGAAGAGCGCTTGCTCGTCGTTCGCGGGTGAGCTCGATCCGTACGGGCGCTCGTGTTGCTTCAGCGCGCGTGCGCTCGCGATGCGAGAGCTGGCGCTTTTCGTCGAGGTTCGCCGCGCCGCGCGCGTAGCCACTCGAAGCAATCGTGCCGTACGAGCGCGCCGTCGATGTCGTTGCGGATCATGCGTTCGAGCGTGGCGTCGTCGACACCCGCACGAGCTGCGTCGAGCAGTCGGTACACGGCCTTCGAAGGCGGCGCGCTCGTCCGCCGAGCGATCGTCGAGAGCAGATCGAGGTCTTCGGATCGGTAACGCGCCATCAATCGCCCGACGACGGACGTGCTGCTCGGCGCAGCACTCGCGGACGAGGTCGCGGGAGCGGGCACGTCCGTCCCCGTGGCCGCGACACTTGCGCGCGGACGTTCCTCGAGTGGCCGCGCGGGCACCTGAGATGATGCGGTACGGGCGTCGGCCTGCGGCGGGACGCGCCGCTCGAGGAGCGCGAGGGAAGACACGGCGAGCACGGCGATGCCGATGGCGATCGTGATCCGCGCGCGCCGCGGAGCCGGCTTCGGGTCTTTCACCTCTTCACCTCGACGGGGCGCTCGACCGTCGTCGTGTTCCCCCAGATGTCCTCGGCCTCGACCCGCAGCCCGTAGCTGCCGGCCGGCAGCGGCTTCGCGGCAATCGAAAGACCTTCCTTGGCGAGCGTAATCGGAGAGCCCGCGCGAAGTCCGGCGCCGCCCGATGCCGATTTGACGACGACTGCCGGCGTGAAGGTCGCGGTCGGATCGTCGGCGATGAGCTCCGCCATCGTCAGCGCCGCGCTCTGGCCGCTCGGCGTCGTGAGCATCACCACCTCCGCGGTGTCGTCGCCCTCGGAGCAGAGAAGCGCGCCTTCCATCTCCTCGCCGCCGAACGACAGCGTTCCGAGCACCGCGACGACGCTGGGTCGAACGGCGCCGTCCGCCTCACGTCCGGTCGTCATCCACGGAACGACCGTCGCCGGCTGTCCTTCGACGGCGAGCGCCGTGCCGTCCCAACGCATGCGGCGCGTCTCGCCCGCCTTCATGGCCGTCGTGCCGACGAGCCCGTAGCGGATCGTCATCGACGGATCGGCCTCATCCGGCGCGAACAGCGAAAGCGTCGCGATCCCGATGTCGCGATCCGGGCTCTCGAGGCTCACGGTCGTATGCGCGTCGCAGCTGTCGGCCGTCGCGCAGTCGCTGTTCACGATGTCCGTCGTGAGCACGGGTGGAGTGACGTCGCGCTTCGTGAAGATGCTCTGGAGGAGCACGTCCCAGCGGCTCGACTGCGCCCAGTCGCTCGCGAGGTGCGAGTAAGAGTCGAACCACGCCGATGAGAGCTTCTTCGGCGGCGGGAAGGCGATGTGGAATCCCGCCTGTCCCTCGCGGAGCGTGCCCGATGTCATGCCGAGCGTCATCTCGGAGAGCCGTCGCTCGACCTCTTGTGCCGCGGTCGCGATCGGGTCGCCCGAGGCGTCGTTCGCGAGCGCGCCGAGGACCTGCCCGTAATCGCGGTAACGCGGTTCGATGACGCCGTCGGCGAGCGTCGCGAAATAGGCAGGCAGCGCGAAGTAGCCGCTGGCGGCCATGCGCTCGGCGCCGTCGGGGGCGTTCGCGACGATGGTCGCGAAGCTCGATGTCGCGGCCGCGAATGCCTCGATCTTCGCCGTGTCGATCGCGATGTGAGAGCGGAGCAGCGCGTCGTCTGCGCCAGCCGTGCTGTGGAGCGCGTCCCACGAGTGCACCTCGTAGCGCGCGAGACCCTGTGCGGTTGCATCGGGGACTCGGGCGATGTGCGTGAGCGTGTCCGCGTAGTTGAGGCCGCTGCCGTAGTCGATCTCGGCGTTCGCGATGTAGACCTTCGCGAGCTTCTCCATCGCATACGCGACCTCCGCGCCGCCCATGAGGCAAGTGTCGAACGCGAGGAACTCGAGGCGTCGATCTCCCTCGAGGTCCGCCGCCGCGAGCCCCGCCCGAACCGCCTGAGCGACGGTCGGAACCGACATCCCCTTCGGCTTCGGCCGCGTGCCGTTCTGCGTGTCGCTGCCGTATCCGCCGTCCCACGATCCGCCGTGGTCCCAGAGCACGAGGCCATACCGATCGGCGGGGTAGTCACGGAATGCGCGCGCGATGGCACCGCTCAGCGTGGCGCCGTCGTCGAGGTCCTGCTCCGGCTCGGTGCGCAGGAGCTCAGGCTCGAGCCCGCTCCCCCGGATCCGGTACCACTCCGAACCAGACGCGTAGATGGGCTTTCCTTCGTCGTCGGCGGCGCTCGCGTTCCAATCGGCGAGGACGATCACGTTCACGTTCGGGCCGAGCTCGGCCTTGCCCATCTTCTCGATGTCGTTCGCGAGGCTCGGCGACAGATTGTGGTCGCCGTGGCCGTACACGAAGATCGTCCACGTCGTGGGCGCGACCTCGCCGGGCGTGACGATCTCGGGCTCGGACGGCGCTCTCTGGTCGGATTCGAGATTGACCGTGCAGCCTGCCGTCGCGGCGAGGAGCGGAAGAAGACAAGAAACGGCGACGCGCTGGGGAGAGAGGAGCATGTGCTCCGCTCCAACGGCCGCATCGCGTCGTTCTTAATGGCGTTCTCGATGGCGTGCGCGCATCGAAAAAAGCGCGGTCACTGCTCGTGTGCGAGCGCGCCGAACGAGAATGCCTCGAGGATCGCGCTCATGAGCTCACCGGCGACCCGGCGATCCTTCGGCGACAGGCCGCTTTCCTCGTGACGACGGCTCGGCGGCGGCGAGCCGTGGTGTCGGCGGGCATGACGGCGTTTCGACTTCGTAGACATGGCGCAGCAAGGGGGAGCAACCCGCATGCCGCGCCGTGACATCGCGGAGCGCCGCGCCAACTCCCGCGCGCGCGCCAGCGCGTGCGTGACCACGAGCATCAACGTGTGATCGTCGTGCACGTCGTCGTGCACGTCGTCGTGGACGTCGTCGCGCCCGCAGCGCCACCGTACGCGCTAGCGCCGGCGGCGACGGATGGCGTGGGCGGCCGCGACGGCCACGAAGCCCAGTCCGACGCCCATCCACGCGTTGCCGCTCCGCGAGCCCGTCGCGCACGTGAACGTGCCGCCGCCGCCCGCCGACGTGGCCGAGATCTGATCGCGCGGCGCCGTCCCGGTCTGGTTGCAGCCGTTGTAGACCGGACATTGCGGCTGCCCGACTTCCTTCGAGAGCTGCCGGACGTTCGAGAGGACACTCTGGTCGCCCGATGCCCGCATCACGAGATCGGCGTCGAGCGCGGCGTGCACGAGATCCGCACGCAAACGCGTGATGCGCGAGGTCGACGTGGCGATCCCGTAGAAGAGGGTGTTCATGTCGTCGTTCCGGACCTCTGCGGCCGTCTTCGTGACGTTGTCCTGCCCGTCCTTCACGGGCAGATAGTCCTGCGCCGCGCGCTCCTCGTCGGTCTCCGGGTAGGGGCCATTACCGTTGTACGTGCCCTGCTGGACGATGCCTTCGAGCTGCTGCCGATAGAGGATCGTCGAGCTCTCGACCTCCCACGCGCGCCCGTTACCGGCGGCGGTCTTCTGCGCGCGCAGCTCGGTGTAGTTGCTCTTGCTCTGGTTCCAGTCCCACACGATCTCGTCGGTCGCGATCGTGAACGAGCCGAAGTTCGAAGGCTCGTAGCGCCCCTCGCCGACGATCCAGAGCGAGATGCCGACGTTCGGACCCGTACCGGCAGCGACCATCCGGAGCGGCAGCGCCACGTTCGCGCCCTTCGTCGACACGCGCACCGGCCGCATGTCCTGCACGCCCTTGCCGGGGACGAGCTTGAGCGCGAGGAAGTTGAAGTGCTCCTGCTGGTATTGCGTGATCACCGGCACGACGTCCGGCGGAACCTTGAACCCGTTGTCGGCGAGCCAGTCGTTCAGCGCGGTCGGGTTCGACGCCTGGAGCTGCACCGTCTCGTACGGGCCGACGACCTCTTTCTTGATGACGTTCACGCCCTCGGCATCGTCGCTCGCGGTGGGCGCAGACGCTCCGAACGCGCCGCATCCCGCCGGCGGTCCCGGGCAGTTCCGCGGCGGCGGGACGAGCTGCGTCTGCGTGAGCTGATCGAGCGCCGCGAACACGATGTCGGCCGACAAGCCGACCGAGACCTCACCCGAGATCGGGAGCACCCACGCGAAGCTCGCCGGATCGCCCTGGTAGCGGATCTGGTCGTAGAGCGTCGACTGCTCCTTCGAGATGCTGAAGATCATCCGATGGTCCGTCACGACCGTCGGGTTCTCCGGCGGATTGAAGCAGCCGCCGCACGCCGCGGCGTCGCGTTCGAGCGAAGCGAGCAGGAAGGCAGTCGCCGCAAGACCAAACCCCACCACGTTGCGTGTACGCATCGTCGACCCTCCTCGTGCTCGTTTCGCTGTTCTTCAGGCCTTCAGTCGTTCTTCGCGCCCTGCGCGATCCAGCGTCGAACGATGTCGCGCGACTCGATCGGGAGCGTCTCGTCGTTCTTCGGCATCGACTGCCCGCAGTCGGTGCCCGTGCACTGCGCGTCGAGCACGCAGTGGCTTCCGTCCATCTTCCGCATGAGGAAGCTCTCGTGTGGATCGCCAGGCTTCACGTAAGACATCGTCGGGAGCTTGCTCGAGCGCACGTCGACGATCGCCTGGTACACCCGCACGGGATCTGCCGCTCCGAGGAACACGCCGTTCGCGTTCCCCGATGCGGAGCCGTGGCACGACGTGAACGCACAGCTCTGCGAGAAGATGGGCATCACGTCTTTCGCGAACGTCACTGTCGGGTTCTGCGCATCGAACGATGCCGGTGGCGAGTAGTCCTTGCAGACCGCCTTGTCGTCACCGGGGCAACCGCCGAGCGGGACGGCGAAGGCGATCATCGAGAGCAGCGTACCGACGGCCATCGGGAGATTGGAAGCGAAGCGCATGGCGCAGTAGTTAGCATGGCAGCCGCGACGACGAGAGCTGCCGTCACCGTACTCGGCGGCGGTTCCGGATCGCGCGAACCATGCCGAGCGCGACGAACACGCCGATCGCGCTCGCTCCGCCGAAGCCTGGATGCGTCGTGCTCGTCTGGCAGGTGAACGTCTCGCCGCCGGACTGCTGCGCCGCACGCGCCTGCGCCTGATCGCGTGGAAGCTGGCCCGTCTGCCGGCAGCCGTCGTACACCGGACAGAGCGGCTGCCCGATCTCGCCGCCATTCGCGTTGCGCTGCACCGGGATCTCCGCCTGGTCGAGCGACGCCATCACGGTGAGATCCGTGCTCAGCGCGGCGCGCGACAGATCCGCGCGCATGCGCGTGAGGTGCTCGCGTCCGTTCGCGATGCCGGCGAACACCGTTTCGATGTCCTCGTCGCGAACCGCATCCGCGCTCTTCGTCACCTGCCCGTTCTCGTCCTCGATGGGCGCGTAGTCACCTCCGGGCGGCGGCGACGGGCGGCCCGGCACGAAGCCCCCGGAGTAGACCGCGTTCGTGACCTGTCCGCGGAAGATCGCCCTCGAGCTCTCGATTTCCCACATCTTGCCGGGCTGCGTCGACGAGCGCTCGGCGCGGAGCGTCTTGTAGTTGCTCGTCCCGGTGTTCCAGTCCCAGACGAGGTCCTGGTCCTTGATGACGAACGACTGGAAGTTCTGCGGCTCGTAGCGGCCTTCACCGACGACCCAGAGCGTGATGCCGACGTTCGCGCCCGTGCCGGCCGCGACCATCCGAAGCGGGAGAACCGCGCTCGCACCCTGCGTCGTCACGCGGACCGGACGCATCGACTGCACGCCCAGTCCGGGCCTGAGGCGGAGGGCGAGGAAATTGAACTTCTCGTCGACGTACTGGTTGATGACCGGCTTGATGTCGTCGGGGACGTTGAAGCCGTTCTGCGTGAGCCACGTCTCGAGAGCGCCCGCGTCCGCGCTCTTCAGCTGCACGGTCTCGTAG
>JAEXCN010000112.1 GCA_023402175.1 Pseudomonadota bacterium
GCGCTTGGCGAGGCCGAAGGCGATCGCCACGTGCATCGTGACGACGAACGCGAACGCCACGACGAGGAGCGCGACGATGATCATGTCCTTCATTGGTCGTTACCGGCGTCCATCGTAGCGCCGTCCGGCGTCGGCGGGCGCGAAGCATCGAGCTCTTCGATGGCGGCGTTCGACCCTGCGTCCACGTCGTGGGCGGTCTGGGCGCCCGCGTCGAGCGGAGCGATCGGTCCTTCTCGGACCTCCTCACCGGCTGGCGAGATCACCGCGGCAGGCGCAGGTCCGCCGACGGCGAGCGGCTGCGGCTCGGCGACCTCGCTGCCGTTCGCGTCGCGCCACGTACCGCCTGCGAAGTAGAGGGTGCCGATCCGATCGCGAACCGTCGTCCATGGCGCGAAGCGCGCGCCTGGCGTGGGCTTCACCCATCGACCGGGCTTCCACGCCCAGCGTCGCGTCTGCCAGGTCCACTCGCCGTCGATCCAGACGGCGCCTTCGTCCTTCGGACGCGGAGGGACGCCTTCGACGCGGGCGGGGGGCGGCGGATACGGCACTTCCGTGAGCGCGCTCGTCGGCTGGCTCGTGAACGGCGGCGCAGGGAGCTTCGGTGCTCCGCAAGCGACGGCCGCGGCGGTTCCCAGCACGAGCCCGAGAGCCACGAGGAAACGACCACGCATCGCGCCGCTCACGAGCATGGCGTGTACCACCATCGTGAACGGCGTGAGCGCAGCCGCGTGCTCGCGTCTCGGTCGGCGGTGATGGACGCCAGCGGCGCCACATCGTGGGGCAAGATCGGACACGCGTGAGCATCGTTTGCCCCGGTCCACGCGGACAAACTCGCTGGTGCCGCGCTTGCTACCGCGAACGCGGGCTTCTCTCGATGACAGGTCTCCTGCGCAACGCGCCGCACAGGCAGCGATCGTTCGTCCACCTCGCCGCTTGTCTCGTGCGTGTGCTCGGCGCGCTGGCCCTGCTCCTCTCCCTCATCGGCTGCAAGACGGTGCCTCGCGGCCGCATGGCCGTCGACGACGTCACCATTCGCGGCGCGAAGAAGGTCGACGACGGCGACATCACCGACAAGATCGCGACGACCCAGAGCGAGAAGTTCCTCGGGCTCTTCCAGGGCGTCCTCTACGAGTATTCGCTCTTCGATCGCAACGTCCTCCAGCGTGATCTCGCGCGCGTCGAGGCATTCTATCGAGCGAAGGGCTACTACGACGCGCACGCACGCGCGGGCCGCGTGCACGTCGTCGACGACAAGCGCGTGCGCGTCGAGATCGTCGTCGAAGAAGGTGAGCCGGTGCTCGTGCGAAGCGTGCGGGTCGATGGGCTCCAGCACGTCCCGAAGGACATCGCCGATACCGCACGGCGCGCGGCGCTCGCGACGCTGAAGGAAGGTGCTCCGTTCGAGGAGGAGAACTTCGACAAGGCGGTTGGCGCCGTCCGTCGTGCGCTCAGCGACCGTGGGTACGCCTACGCGAAGGTGAAGAACGACGCCGCCGTCGACATCGTCCAGCGCAAGGCGGACATCATCCTCACGGCGAGCCCCGGCGAGCCGTGCATCGTCGGCGCCGTCACGATCGAAGGCCTCGGCGACCTCCCCGAGGCGCCCGTCCGTCGCGCGCTCGATCTCGCGCCGGGCGAGAAGTACTCGGAGGCCGCGCTCGACGCCGCGCAGCAGGCCGTCCTCGACCTCGGCGTCTTTGCGTCCGTCGAGGTGTCGCCGGATCTGCCGGAGCCACCGAGGCCCGATCGCGTTGTCCCGATCAAGGTGAAGCTCGAGCCGACGCGCCTCAGGACCCTACGCATCGGCGGCGGTATCGAGTTCGACGCGCTCAAGACGGACGTGCACGGCATCTTCGGCTGGGAGCACCGCAACTTCCTCGGCGGCCTCCGCACGTTCCGCGTGGACATCAAACCGGGCCTCGTCCTCTACCCATTGCGCTTCAACAACATCGAGGCGCCGCACAAATTCCTGCCCGAGGAGCGCCTTCGGATGGAGCTCCGTCAGCCGGGCTTCCTCGAGGCACGCACGAACGCGTTCATCCGTCCGGAGTTCAACGTCCAGGCGCTTCTGCTCAGCCCGAATCCACCTCCGAACCAGAACGTCATCGGCTACGCCGAAGCGCGCAACGGCATCGGCCTCGATCGAACGTACTGGCGCTTGTACGGCGCGATCTCGCACAACCTCCAGGTCGATTACCCCTTCGTCTACGTCGGCGAGCGCGATCCGACGCTCGGAACGCTCGTCATCTCGTATCCAGAGCTCATCACGTCGCTCGATTTCCGCAACGACCGCGTCCATCCGCGCAAAGGCTTCTACCTGCTGAACACGCTGCAGGTCGCGGGCGGACCGTTCGGCGGACAGGCGGACGACGTGAAGGTCCAGCCGGATCTCCGCGCCTACGTACCCTTGAGCAAGGGAGTCGTCTTCGCCGTTCGCGGCTCCGTCGGCTTGCTCTTCCCGCGCAACTACGGCGAGCAAGTGAAACATCACCCGAGCACGTTCGAAGCGTCGGCGGCGCGCACGCGCGACTATCAGCTCACGTTCTTCCGCGGGTTCTTCTCCGGCGGTCCGACGTCGAACCGCGGTTACCCGCTTCGCGGTGTCGGTCCGCACGACATCGTCCCGTTCATCTCGCCGGAGCTCGAGGTCCAGAGGCTCACCACCGCGTGCGGGAACGGAGTCGATTGCCGGACGCCTACGGGCGGCTTCACGCTCTGGGAGGCGTCCGCCGAGTTCCGGTTCAAGATCACGGGGCCCCTCTCCGCGGCGACCTTCTGTGACGCCAGTGACGTTTCGCCACGGACGACGGACATCCGGCTGAACCGACCGCACCTCTCCTGCGGTGCGGGAGGACGTTACGACACCCCGGTCGGCCCCGTTCGTCTCGACATCGGCTACCGGATCCCCGGCGTGCAGGTCATCGGAGGGCTGCCGCCGGACGAGCGGCGCCCGGAGACATTTCCGCTTGGCATTCCAATCGCAGTCTCGATCGGCATCGGCGAGGCATACTGATGACTTCGGAGCCCAAGCGCAGCCGCGCACGTCGCGTCGTAGGTGTGATCGGCTCCGTCGTCGGCGTCACCGTCACCTTCGTCGCGGCGACAGCGAGCGCTGCCTTGGTGCATCTCGATCTGCCTGCGACGAGGCGGCTCGTCGCGACGCACGTGAACGGCATCCTCGAGAGCACGCTCGCGGGCAAGGTCCAGATCGAGCACATCGCGGGGCTCGGCCTGCGCGGCGTGGATGGCGTGCGCGTCCGCGTGGCCGATCCCGAAGGCGTCCAGGTGCTGCACGTCGACGGCGTTCGCGTCCGCATCCGTGCGCTCGACGCGGCGAGGTCGGCGCTCTTCGGCAAAGGCCCGATCGTGATCGACGTGCCGTCCGCGTCGGTCGGCAACGTCGACGCGAACCTCGATGCCGACGCCGCGGGCAACCTCCGCATCGCGAACGCGTTCGCCTCGAAGACGCCGCCCGAGCCGAAGAAGCCGAACGAGCCGCCGGGGCGAGGCGTCCGGGTGGCGGCGCCCGATGTGCGGCTCGACCATGCGTGGGTCCACGGCACTCCGCCGGGAGCGCCGCTCGTCGACGCCGATCTCTCGGACCTCGCTGCGCGCGCGCACGTCGATCCATCCGTCACGCGCGCCGAGCTCGATCGCGTGCACCTCGTCGCCCGGTCGCTCCCGCGTCAGGTCGATCCGAAGGGCACGATCGGCGGGAAGCTCGCGATCCCGGCGGCGAATGGTCAGGGCATCGACGTCCAGGCGGTCTTCGACGGGCACATCGCCGGGATCCCGACCACTGCGGAGGCGCGCATGAACGATCGGCGGATCGATGCGCGGATCGATGCGCACGACGCGACCGGAGCGCAGACGAGCTCGGTCGTGAACGAGCTCGCGATCCGCGACCCGATCTCGCTGCACGCCGAAGCGCACGGCGATCTCCCGCGCGTCGAAGGGACAGCGAAGCTCTTGCTCGGGAAGGCGACCGTCAATGCCGATGCCGTCGTGGTCGCGAGCACGACGACGCAGATCAAGGGCAGCATCTCGGCGCGGAGCGTCGATGTGTCGGCAGTGAGCCCCGGCGCTCCGGAGACGAACGTCGGGCTCGATGCTCGGGCCGACGTCACGCTCGCTGAGGACGGAGTCCACGGCGAGGCGTCGATCGACACTCTGCCGGGAACCGTCGATCGCCAGGAGATCCCGCGCGTCGAGGTGCGCGGACGGTTCGAGGGCAAAGCCGCGCAGGTCCGCGCCCGCATCCACGAGAAGACGATGCCGACGGAGATCGCCGTCGATCTCGCGCCACGCGCGGGCGCGCCCGACGCGCAGGTCCTGACGGCGGCCGTGCGTTCGCGGATCCCGGACCTGGAGCGCGTTCCCGAGGTCGGCACCAAGCTCAGCGGCAGCGCCGAGGTGAGCGCCTCCGCGCGGATGCTCCTGCCCGAGAAGGAGATCGACTCCGCGCAGGTGCGCGTCGCCCTCACGAAGGTGAAGCAGGAGAACCTCTCCCTCGGTCGCATCGAGGCGAATGCCCACGCGCGCGGGACGCTCGACCGTCCCGTCATCGATGCGGAGGTCCACGGAAGCCAGCTCGTCACCGGAACGCTCCCTCTCGCGTCGTTGGACGCGCGCGCGCGCGTCGAGATCGCCGAGAAGGTGGTGACGATCCGCGATGCGAACGTCGACGCAGAGCGGTCCGCGAACGAGAAGATCAGCGCGAGCGCTCGTCTGGTGCGCATCCACGGTCCCAGCCTGCGCGTCGAAGGCGCCGAGGTCCGAGGCGTCGGCGATCCGATCCGCGCCGAGCTGTCGAGGGATCCGCGCGAGACGCGAGCGAAGATCGATGCTCCGCGGATCGACCTCCCGATCGTCGCGCGCATCCTCGGGAAGAAGGACGAGCTCGGGCTCCGGCGCGGCAGCCTCGGGATCCAGGGCGAGGCGGTCCTTCGCGGCGGCGTCGCGAAGGGGAAGGTACACGCCGATCTGAAGGACTTCGCGATGCGGACGTCGAGCGGCGGCCGCGCGATCGTCGATGTTTCGATCGACGACAGGAACGTCGAGCTCTCGATGGACGCGGACATCGACCACGCCGGCAAGCTCGCGCTCCACACCGAGAATCTCGTCATTGGCGGCCGCGTGGACGACGCGCGCTCGTGGAAGCGCGCCTCCGGTCGAGTCCGGCTCGCCAGCGAGATCGACCTCGAGCGAGGAGGCGCGCTCTTGCCTGCGAACGCGTTGCCGTTCGCCGACGTGCGCGGGCTCCTCACGGTCCAGGGCCGGGTCGGACGCGACACGCCGGATGCTCCGCCCGAGGTGCAGCTGCACGCGCACACGAACGGGCTGGCCGTCGCCGGGCCGCACGGGCCCACGGAGAAGGTCGGTGGCGTCGAGGTCACCGGCCCGCCGCGTTGGCGATCGAACGATCTCGATGTCGCCTTCGACGTCCGCAACGACGGCAAGAGCGGGCTCACCGACGTTGCATTCCACGCGACCGATCGGCACGGCGTGGTGGTCGCGTTCGACGCGAAGTCGGTGCTTCCGTACGCGGCGATCGCGGCGAACCCCGCCAGCGCGCGCGCACATCTTCTCGAGGCGCCGGTCAACGTGAAGGTGTCGATCCCGCCGCGTCGTCTCGATCAGCTTCCGGCCGTGCTCGGCGTGAAGGACGTGCAGGGCGCGATGGAGGCCGAGCTGGACGCGACGGGTACGGTGCTCGATCCCGAAGTCCGGTTCGTCGCGAGAACACGCGGCGTGCGCTCGCCGGCGATGCCGCCGAACACGAAGGCCGATGCCGACATCACGCTCGACTACGACGGCCGCGTCGCCGACCTCTCCGCGAAGATGCACGCAGAGGGTCAGGAGATGCTCGACCTCGCTGCGCGTGTCGAGGCACGAGCCCGCGACGCCATCGTCGGAAGTGGCACCGGCAATCGAGGTCTCCCATGGACCGCGTCCGGCAACGTACGCCTTGCCTCGTTCCCGCTCGAGACGCTGCCGCAGCTCGCGGATCGGCGCATCCGCGGGGTCGTGAGCGGAGAGGTCTCGCTCGCCGATCTCCACAAGGACGCTCGCGTGCAGGGCCGGATCAATTTCGACAAGCTCGCCGTCGGCATGGCCGAGTACACGAAGGCCGTCGTCACGGTCGACGCGGGCGCTGGCAAGCTCGCGGCGATGTTGCACCTCGATCAGAAGGACGGCTTTCTCGACGCGACACTGTCGAACGGCCTCGTGTGGGGGGCCGACGTCGCGCCGAAGCTCGATTCGACGCAGCCGCTCGAGGCAACGATCGAGGCGAGGGCCTTCCGCGCTGCTGCCCTCCAGCCGTTCGTCGAAGCACAGCTACCGGTTCTGGACGGGCGCATCGAGGCCAACGCGAAGGCACGCATCGTCCCGGGCCAGACCGGCGCATCGCTCGACGGCACGGTGAGGTTCCGCGACGGTGTCGTGCAGCTCGCGGCGCTCGGCGAGGAGCTCCGAAACGTCAGGGCTTCCGTCGCGCTCGCTCCCGACGGGACGATCCGTGTCAGCGACGTCTATGCGCGCGGCACGCAGGGCGAGCTGCACGCCGACGCGCAGGCGACGCTCGATGGGATGCGCCTCGCCGATGCGACGGCGAACATCGGCATCCCGCAGAAGAGCCCGATGGCGCTCGCGGTCCAGGGCCAGCCGATGGGGCAGATCTCCGGCGCGTTCAAGGTCAATGCGAAGCAGAGCGCCGACGCGAAGAACACGTTCGTCTCCGTCGACATCCCGAAGATGAACGTCGAGCTGCCGCAGGTGATGAAGAGCGGCCTCCAGGCGCTCGAGGAGAAGGAGAACATCCGCGTCGGCGTGTATCGAGGCAATCGGAAGTTCGTCGAGCTGCCGCTCGAGAAGTCCGACTTGAAGCGTGTCGCCGCGGAGCCGGAGCCTGGCGAGGAGACGCGCCTCGATGTCGACGTGCGACTCGGCAGGATCACCATCGAGCGGGGCAACCAGCTCCGCGTCGGCCTGACGGGCAACCCGAAGGTGATCATCGAAGGTGGCGAGACGAAGCTCGAGGGACGGATCACGCTCACGGAAGGCGGATGGGTCGACGTCCAGGGGAAGAAGTTCGACCTCGAGAAAGGCACGATCACCTTCCAGGGCGAGTCGCCACCGAACCCGATCGTCGTCGCGACCGCCGGCTGGTCCGCCGCTGACGGGTCGCGCGTCTACGCCGACTTCGTCGGGCCGGTGAAGACGGGCAAGGTGAACCTGCGATCCGAGCCGCCGCGTCCGAAGAACGAGATCCTCGCGCTCGTCCTGTTCGGCACCGCCGACGGAGCGAATCCGCAGCCCCCTCCGCCGGGTAAGCAGTCCGACGGAACGACGAAGGCCGCAGTCGGCCTCGGTGGCGGCTATCTCGCCCAGGGGCTCACCGAGGCGCTCGACGATCTCGCCGGCATCCAGGCAACGGCACGCATCGACACGACGCGTTCGAGCAATCCGCGTCCGGAGGTCGAATTCCAGCTTTCTCCGCGTGTCTCGCTCGGCTTCGCGCACGTCCTCGGCACGCCGCCGATCACCGAGCCCGACAAGAACCTGGCGAACGTCGAATACCGGTTCCACCGGAACTGGTCGCTCGAGACGACGTTCGGCGATCGAGGAACCGCGCTCCTCGATGCGATCTGGCAGAAGCGGTACTGAGCGACGATGCGCGAGACGCGACTCGTCGAGCGCGTGGTCATGCCCGCCGACGCGAGCTGACCGGTCGCCCCAGCTCGCGGTCGTCGAGCGGAGCCGGCGGTCCGGGCGTCGACGCTCAGCGTCGACGCTCGGAAGATGCCGCCGAGCGTCTTCAGACCGCTACCAACCCACGAGCGTCGGCGAGGGTCGGTTCGTCTTCGTTCCGTCGCCGAGCTGGCCGTTGAGGTTCTGTCCCCAGCAACGAACGGAGCCGTCGTCACCGCTCACGCAGGAGTGGTTACTGCCTGCGACGAGCTCCGTGACGCCGGAGATGCCGGGGACGGCCGTGAGGATCGATCGGTTCGTCGTCGTTCCGTCGCCGATCTGGCCGAAGAAGTTGTACCCCCAGCAGCGGACGGCACCATCCGTGACGCGCACGCAGGTGTGGAAGTTGCCAGCGACGAGCCTCGTCGCACCGGAGAGGAAGGAGACGGCGGTGGGGGTAAGCTTGTCCGCTGTCGTTTCGTCGCCGAGCTGGCCGTAGTTGTTGCGTCCCCAACAGCGGACGGAGCCGCCCGCGAGGCGCGCGCAGGTATGGGAACCGCCCGCAGCCAGCTCTTCGACGTCGGAGAGATCGGGGACGGCGGTGGGGGTTAGCCTGTTGTTCGTCGTCGTTCCATCGCCCACCTGGCCGTTGAAGTTCTGTCCCCAGCAGCGGACGGAGCCACCCGTGAGGCGTGCGCACATATGGCTATTGCTCGCCCCCACCGCGAGCCCTTCGACGCCGGAGAGGTCGGGAACGGCGGTGGGGGTTAGCCTATTCGTCGTCGTTCCGTCACCGATCTGGCCGCTGTTGTTCTGTCCCCAGCAACGGACAGAGCCGCCCACGAGGCGTGCGCAGGTGAAAGTGTTGCCCGCAGCGAGCTCTTCGACGCCGAAGAGATGGGGGACGGGGGTGGGGGTAAGCTTGTTGACCGTCGTTCCATCGCCGAGCTGGCCGTTGGAATTCCACCCCCAGCAGCTGACGGTGCCCCCTGTGAGGCGGGCGCAGACGTGATACGCGCCTCCGGCGAGCTGTTCGACACCGGAGAGGTCGGGGACGGGGGTCGGGGCAAGCCTTTGCGTCGTCGTCCCGTCGCCGAGCTGGCCGAAGGTGTTGCTCCCCCAGCAGCGGACGGAGCCGTCGGTGAGCCGCGCGCAGCTGTGGTTGGTGCCGCCAGCGAGCTTGATGCCAGGCGCCCCCCCGTCGGCGGCCTGCGGAGTGCACGCAGTAGCATTCGAGGTCGTGCTCGTCTGTCCCGCGGGACAGGGCGTGCACTGGCGATCCGCGATGCCAGTCCCGGCCGTGCTCACGAAGCTGCCTGGCGAACATTCGGTCCAGGCCGCGCACGTCGCGGCGTTGGCGACTTCGCTGAACGTGCCGCCCCCGCACGCGGCGCACGTCCGATCGCTCGTCGCAGTTCCGTCCGCCACGACGGACAGTCCAGGCACGCAGTCGACCCAAGCGACGCAGGCCGTCCCCGGTTTGCCATCGTGATCCCACGTGCCGCTCACGCAGGGCTCCTCGGGGGCAGTGCCTCCCGCGCAATGGGTCCCGACCTTACAGGATGCGCAGACGGGCGCCGAGGTCGACGTTCCCGCCTTCGTTTGCACCGTGCCGGCAGCGCACGCGTTGGCCGGCAGACACGTGCTCTGGTTCGGCGACAAAGAGTAGCTGCCCTCTTCACAAGGAGCGCACTGTTGATCGGCCATCCGGTTGCCGAGACGGCTCACGTAGCTGCCCGGCGAGCACGTGGTCCAGGGCGTGCAGCTCTCCTCATCGGGGTTCGAGCTGAAGGTCCCGCCCGTACAGGGCGCGCAGGTGCGGTCGGAGGTGGCGGAGGGCGCCTTCGCGACGAAGGTGCCTGGCGCGCAATTGGACCATGGGACGCACCCATGGTTGTCCCAGCTCCTGTATGGGCACGTCGTGGGCGCGGCTCCGCTATCGGAGCTACCAGCATCCTCGGTATTGGAGCTGCCCGCGTCGTTCGACGCGGTCACCTCCTGGTCGGCGCAAGCGCCGGCCAGAACGATAGCGATGATTGCAGAGGCCGGCCAAACAGCTTTTACCAATCGGAAAATTCTCATGACTCCCTAGCTTCCCGCGACAGGCAAACTCAGCGAACCTCGCCAGAAGGCAAGGCCGTTTGGTTAATGGCTCGAGCCGGCTGCTCCACATTGGCCCAGCCTCAGCGAGCTCTAGAAGCGGAGGCGAATTGCGTCGCCGATTACAAATTGACCCTCACCGACAGAGAGCTCTGCTTCAAGAGCTTCGGATCGACGGCGAGCTGCCCGAAGATGTTCGAACCCCAGCATCGAACGGTCTCGTCAGGCATGATCGCGCATTGGTGCGACTGTCCGAGGACGACGCGAATCGGATCCACGATGCCTTCGACGGTCGACGTGACGATCGCAATGTTGTTCGCCCCCCCTCTAAAACGCACAGTCCCATCCTTCATCCTGAGGAAGAGCGACGTAGCTTTCGACCCCATGTCAAACTCCGCAACGTCGTCGAGCAGGCGTTGCGGCTCGGCCTCCGTCGGGTCGAGCAGATGCGACATCGCCCCATCCGCGGTCCAGCACCAGATCGTGCTGTCGCTCGCAAGTGCACACACGGCGTCTCCGCCGCCACGGATCTGGGTCACACCGTGCAGATCCGCGACCTGGGTGGGACTGGAACCGAACGTGGAGTTGGATCCCCAGCCGCCCCAACACCACACGTCACCCCCCTTCCTCCCGCACGCGAGGCTATTCGAGAGCGCGATCTCGTCGGCTGTGAAGTTCGGAATCTCGGCGGGAAGCTCGTGGAGGGTGTAGTCACGCGTTCCGAGCCCCAGCTGGCCGTCTTGGTTGGCCCCCCAACATGCGACGTTCGAGCTCGCCAGACGAGCGCAAAGAAACCCCTCACCCATTCTCACGTCCTCGACGCCCGTGAGCAACGGCACGTCAGGCGGCGCAGTCACCAGCCCAGCCAAAGGGTCGATCGAGTCCCACCGGCTCCCCCAGCATTTCAGCTGCTTATCGCGCAAAATGATGCACGTCCGTACCTTCTGAGTCGCGTAATCGATGGTACTTCGCATCGCCACGACCTGCGAGCCATCATCCATCAGGATCGCCTGGGGAACAAAGGTCTCCACCGACGTAGCAGATGCTTCCCCGCGCCCGAGCTGCCCCGCCCGATTGTCCCCCCAACATTTCGTGGTGACGACGCCCGAGCGATTCACCCGCGCGCAAGTCATGGCGGGTCCAGCCCACATATCCTCGACAGTGGACTCCTCCCCGCTTCCAGCGTCCGATCGCGGACCTCGATGACGCCCGGAGTCGGCGTCCGCGGCAGACGCGTCTTCCATGCCGCCGTCGCGCTCGAGTACGTCGGCCGCGTCGACCGCCGAAGCGTCCGGAGGGAAGTCGCTTCGCGGCGCCTCCACGGCAGCACACCCCGCGAGGACGAAAGACTGCACAATGCTCCAGCTACGCGCCGCGGCTTTGAAGTTCATGCTTCCTCTGCTTCTGTAGTCCGCCGAAGCGCGCCTGCGCGTCGGCGGTCCGTGTCGAGGCCGTAAAAGCCCGACCTACTTGACGGACACCTGCGTAGCCGAGAGCGTTCGAACACCCGCACCTGCCGGATAGGCGTAGCTCGACGCTCTGCCGAAGCCCCAGACGGTCACGGTGAAGGGGCCATTGCTTTGCATCTCATGTACGCCGTTCGTGCACTGGCCGGCGGGAAACGACTGCGGCCTGAACCCGCGCACCATGTTCACATACGCGTATTCAAAGCGTCCCTCTTTACCAATCGGCCGCCAATCGGTGATGAGCCCTACGCAATCTAGACGCACGTCTTGGAACCCTCGCCCCTCATCCCGACGAACGACGACCAGGCTCGTGTACGCATAAGACATATC
>JAEXCN010000166.1 GCA_023402175.1 Pseudomonadota bacterium
CGTCTGCCGGGCGGGCCCGTGCGGTTCGTCGCGCTCGGAAGGCTCGATCGACGGAAAGGCCTCGACCTCGCCCTCGAGGCGCTCTCCCTCGTCTCCGGGGCGGAGCTCGACATCGTCGGCGACGGCGACGAACGCGCGGCGCTCGAGGAGCAAGCGTCGAGACTGGGCGTTCGCGATCGCGTTCGCTTCAGTGGTCATGCGCGCGACGTGCGCGACGCGATCGCCCGCGCCGACGTCGCGCTGTCGAGCGCGCGCGAGGAGGGCCTCGGCGTCGCGCTGCTCGAGGCCATGGCGATGGGTCGTCCGGTCGTCGCGGTGCCGACCGGCGGCGTGCCCGAGATCGTGCACGACGGCGAGACCGGCTGGCTCGCTCCCGAGCGATCGGCCCGCGCGCTAGCGCAGACGATGCAGGCCGCCGTCGACGCCGCAGAGGAGCGCCGCCGCCGGGGAGAACGAGCACGTGAACGAGTGGTCGAGCGGTTCTCGGTCGACGCGATGCGCGAGGGCTACGACGAGGTCTACCGCCGTCTGAGCGCACCGCCGTCCTAGGCCACGCCAGAGCGCGGTCGAAGCGTCCAAGTCCTCGATCGCACGCGCGACACGCGTGGTCTTCGGTCACGCTTGAGGCAGATCGCCACGAGTTATCCTCAGTTTTCCCCAGCCTTTGTGAAAGCTGTGGAGCGTGCGCGCTCAGCGCACGCCGGCGCAGCGGCTCGTCAGCACGTAGAGTGTGCCGGCGGCGATGCCGCGCTCGGTCGTGATGTAGACCGTCTTGCCTTCGGGCCCGCCGAACGCGACGCCCGTTGGACGGCTGTCGGGGAACGGGATCTCGCCCCATTTCTTGCCCGCAGGATCGAACACCTCGACGCGGCCGCGCACTTGGTTCTCGTCCTCGGGGCTCTCGGCGATCCAGAGGTTCCCACCGACGTCGACCGCGATGCCCGTCGGATTGTCGATCGGCGCGATCGTCAGGTCCTGCGGGTTCGACGCGACACCGTCGGCGTCGATCGCGTACTTCTTGATGCGCTTCGTGTCGAAGAATCCGACGTAGAGCGTGCTCTCGTCCTGCGTGAGCGCGATGCCGTCGGCGCGATCGGCGAGGCCGCCGTCGAACTTCGTGATCGTCGTGACGGTCCCGTCGGGCGCGAGGCGGAACACGCCCGTGCTGATGCCGCTCGTCTGGAAGCCGGGGTCGGTGAAGTAGACGAAGCCCTTCGACGATGCGACGAGGTCGTTCGGGCTGTTCGCGAGCCCCGCGTCGAAGCCCGTCGGCTCTCCGCCGTCGACGAGCATGCGGAGGATCCCGCCGCCGCCGCTGACTCGCGAGAGCGTCGTGTACACGAAGCTGCCAGTGCGCCCGTTGCCGATGGGCAGGTTGCCGGCGCCGGTCGGGCGAAGGACGACGCGCGCACCGCCGTCGGGAGCGTTGCGCACGATCGTCTGGGCGGTGACCTCGGAGTAGACGATCGCACCGCCGGCGCCGTCGTCGATCCATTGCGGGCCGTCGAGGAACTGCCCGGTGGCGATCGCCTTGAGCGCGCCGCCGTCGGGATCGATCGCGATCCCAGCGTCGCCCGCATCGCCCTCGGCGAGCGGGTTGCCGACGCAGGTCACCAGCCCACTGTCGCCGGCATCCCCGGGGTCGGTGCCGGAGTCGTCGTTCGTCGGCGCTCCCGTGTCCTCGGTGCGGCCGCCGCCGTCCGTGCCTGCGTCTTCCGTCGCCGGAGGAGCAGGATCGTCGCTGCACGCCCAAGCTTGGAACGCGAGCGGAGCAGCGGCGAGGACGAGTGCGAGACGACGACGCATGAGCGACCGTGACGACATGGACAAGCCTCCAGCGTGAAGAGACCGGTGCCCCCCGGCATCCGATCTTATCGCGCGCCGCTCGGCCGCGCCCGAAACTCGCCTGCTGCGGCGAGCATGCCGTTCGCGACGGCGTCCATCAGCTCGGCGAACGTTGCGTCGTCGAACCCCGCCCCGCTCGTCAGCCAGTCGACGTGCCGCATGTCGGCGTCGGGCTCCGGCGATGCGCCTCCGGATCGCGCCGCTTCCTCGACGGCGACCTCCGCGGCGACCTCCTCGCGCTTCGCCTTTTTCCATGCGGGAGACCCGGGCTGATCGACGCTCGATCGACCGCGCATCCCTTCCGCGGCCCGCGCCGCGGAAGCGAGCCCGCCGAGCCATCGCGACCAGAACGGTCGCTCACTGTCCCTCACGGCGGACGGGTAGTGCCCGAGCACATCGAGGTGATCGGCGGTTCCGGCCCACACGATCTTGCCCCATGCCTGCGACCGCGTCGGAACGACACCATCGTTCGCGCGCAAGGACGGCAACATTCCGAACGCACGTTCGATGTCGCGAAGCGCGTCGGGCTCCGTCGACGAGCACGGATAACGCTCGTCCATCCGCGAGGTGATCCCGTAGAGCGTCGTGAACAGCGTCGAAGACACCGCTCGCCATGGGCTCAGCATCGCGCGTGCGAGCTTGCGCGCGGTCGGCGGCGGGGCCATGGCGCACGTCGACTGGTAGACGACGCCCGGACGATCCTCGACGCCCGACTGGAACAGGTCCATCGCCTCGGGCGTGAGCTGGATGACGGCGCCCTGGTCCTTCGTGATCGCGTCGAGGTAGTCACGCACCTCGCGGCTCGACGCCGGCTCGAGCGCCTTGAGCAGTGCCTCCGTCGTGCGATCGAGGACCTTGAGCTCCATCCCGAGCACGGCGCGATCGAGCTGGCCGATCGCGACCACGAGCGCGCTCGCGGCGGCGAGCGGCGGCGCGCCGAGCGACAGCGCGATGAACGTGAGCGCGCTCACGGCGTAGAGCATCCGCTGCCCGCTCACCGTCGCGAAGAAGCTTGCGAGCGGCGTGCCGTGATGCGGCGTGCTCATCGTCGTGACGCTGCAGAGCCGCGCGAGCCATGCGAGCCGCTCGCGATCGACCGGCAGGCGCGCGCTCGGCGACGCGGCGAGACGCGCGTCGAGGCCGCCGGTCGAGTGCCCGAGGATGTGGATCGGCCCTGTCTCTCCACGATCGTCACGCGCGGTCGCGGCAATGAGGTTCGAGAGGTGTGCTGCGCGCCGCCGGATCGACGCCGTCGGCTCGACGTCGACGACGTGCGTCTCGAGCTCTTCACCCGCGCGCGTGAACCGCTGGCGCAGAGCGCGCGCGACGTGAGCGAAGTAGTCGTAGGTCGCGAGCTTGCCGAAGCCGAACATGCCCGGCGTGAGATAGAGACGATGCCGCACGCGTGGATCCTGCTACCACGCTCTCGGCGGATCACGATCGTCGAGTCGCTCGGCCATGACCGCGGGGCGCCGAGCGAACGGTGGCGCTTTCTCTCGACGCGCTCGCGTTGACGCGCTCTCCCCGGAGGCACTCGCGTAGGACGAGCGCTGAGCAAGGGATTGCTCGAGTTGGTGCGTACGGCGCTGGGCGCTCTTCGGTCCTCCGTAAGAGCACCGCGTCCGCCTCTTGGGCGCGCGCCCAGTGCACAGCTCGTCCGGCCGGGCTGAAAATCCAGGGCCTCGCGCCTTGTTCGAGGCCCGCTCGGCGTGCGGGCATCCGACCGCGAATCGAGGTTCCCAGCCGTCGTCGAAGCGCCATTCGTCCGCATTGAGCTGCGCCGGGGTGTCCCGATGAGGAACTTTCCGCCAGATCTGGATGGAATTGGCGCACTTACAGCGGAGCTGTCGACCTCTGAGACCGTACATCAGCTGCGATCGATAAGTTGCCGCAATCGTTGGTGTTGCAACGGATTTGATTTGGCTCTTCTGTAGATAACTAGGGACAGCGTCTCACCTTTTTTACGTCTCAGTTCAGTTTGCGGTCGACTGGCGCCACTGGTGCATCGTATTCCCATGGTCGCGCGTAGCTCAGTTCGCGCCCCCCAGGAGGGGTCTTCCCCTGGGGAAACCTGCCGGAGGTTCGAAGTGCAGAAGGATTACCGCCCGGCTTGGCTTATTGCGGCTTTGGGAGCAGGTCTTACGGCGTTCGTGTCCGTGGCCGGCTGCATGCGTGTGGGGGCGATGGGCTCGGAGCTCATCAAGGGCAGCCCGATGGCTTCCCGGGTTCTCGGCAACGGCTCTGCTTCGGAGCGCGCGCAGGCGTCGCGATCGGCTCAGCCAGGAGACTCCGTTCACCTCACTTCGGCCGCGCTTCCGCGTCTGGCGTTCGCTTCGATCGAGAGCGCCGTGGATGAGCTCGACGAGGCGGATCGTCCGCTCCCGATGAACGGGCTCTGCCCCGCGAACATGGCGAGCATCGACGACAAGTTCTGCGTCGACAAGTACGAGGCCTCGCTCGTCGAGGTCCTCCCGAGCGGCGAGGAGCGCCCCTTCCCGTTCTACATGCCGGTCGATGGGCACAACGTCCGCGCCGTCAGCGAGCAGGGCGTCTACCCGCAGGGCTACATCAGCGGGAAGGAAGCGGCGAAGGCCTGCAAGGCCTCAGGCAAGCGCCTCTGCAAGCCGCAAGAGTGGAAGACGGCCTGCAAAGGTCCCGACAAGCTCCAGTACGGCTACGACAACAAGCGGACGCCCGGCACGTGCAACGACAACGGCCGGAGCCCGATTGGCTTCTACTTCATGTCCGCGGTCCAGAACGGCACCGCGTTCTCGTCGCCGAAGATCATGAACGACCCGCAGCTGAACCAGCTGCCGGGGACGCTCGCCGAGACGGGCTCGCACGAGGGCTGCTCGAACGCGTACGGCGTCTATGACATGGTCGGCAACATCCACGAGTGGGTCGACGATCCGGCCGGCACGTTCCAGGGCGGCTACTACCTCGACGTCGAGAAGAACGGCGAGGGCTGCGGCTACCGCACCGACGCGCACGAGAGCTGGTACCACGACTACTCGACCGGCTTCCGCTGCTGCGCGGACGTGGCGCAGTAGTCGACGTCGACGAAGCTCGACCCATCGCGCCCGCTCTGCCATAACCGGGCGCGATGCGTGGCCCACGTCTCGCGCTCTTCGCTCTCGTCCTCGTGACCACGGGGGGCTGCTCGCGGAAAGATCCGCCGCAGCCTTCCCCGCCGGCACCGAAAGAAGCGCCGTCCGCGACGACGCTTTCGGGAGCGACCGCCGCGACGGCCGAGGTCGAAGAGAAAGACGCCTCCGTCGCTCCGGCCGGTCCTCGGTCGCTCGCGGGAAAGAAGGTGCTCCACGTCGGCGATTCGATGGTGGGCGGGACCTTCGGCCTGACGCGCGCCCTCGAGGCGAAGCTTCGCGACGAGGGCGCGAAGATCGTCCGCCACACGACGGTGAGCGAGACGCTCTCGTCGTTCGACAAGACGCCGACGCTGAAGGATCTGATCCGCACGCACGATCCGGACATCGTCGTGATCACGCTCGGTGCGAACGACGCCAACCTCCCCCACCCCGAGGTCCATGCACGAAGCGTCGAGAACATCGTGCGTCGCGTGGGCGATCGCGAGTGCTGGTGGATCGGGCCGCCGAGCATCAAGAACGCTTCGGCGGGCAGCGGCCCGAGCTCGGAGATGAGCGTCGTCTCCGTCCTCCGCGACCACGCCGGCTCGTGCCGCTTCTTCGACTCGAGCAAGCTCGAGCTCGATCGCGCGTCCGACGGGATCCATCCGTCCGATCGCGGCGCGGCGAAATGGGCCGATGCCTTCTGGCAGGTCTTTCACGCGAGCGACCCGCCCGGCGTCACGAAGCCCTGATCGTCGTCTCAGAACTTGTCGCCGACGGTGATCTCACCGCCGCACGGGACGTCGATCGACTGCACCTTGCCGCTGCTGCCGAGGCGGATCGCGTGCGGGCCGCACTTCACGGTGACGCTCTCGGGCGTCTGCCCGAGGGTCTTCTCGTCCACGAAGATCCTCCGCCCAGGAGCAGCGCCGGTCGTCTTCACGACGCCCATTCCCTCGGCAATGTCGTGGCGCGCCGTCGCTGAAGGCGCGGCGCTCGCCGTCGCCGAAGGCGCGGCGCTCGTCGAGGGGGCCACCGTCGCCGAGCTCGCTGCGCTCGCCGAGGGGGCCACGGTCGCCGAAGTGGCTGCGCTCGCCGTTGCCGAAGCCGCTGCGCTCGCCGTCGCCGCAGGCGCTGCGCTCGGCGAGGTAACGATCGTCGCCGAAGGCAGCGCGCTCACGGAGGTCACGGCCGCGGACGGCCGGATCTCGGACGTATGCGTCTTTTGATACCGGACGTATGCGACGACGCCGGTGATCCCCGCCACGATCCCGATCCCGAGGACGGCAGCGATGGCTCCGGTGCTCGATCGCGATCGCTTCGGTGCTGGCGACTTCTGGCTCGTCGTGTCGTGCGCCAGCGCCCGCGTGAGATCCGTCGCGGAGGGCAGCGGCGCCGAAGGAAGGGCCGGCATCGGCGCGGGCGAATTCGGCGGTGCGGGCGGCGGCGTTCGGTAAGCGGCAGGCGGAACGTACTGCGGCATTCGCCCCGTCGTCGTCGAGCTCGATGCTGCGCCGGGCGCGGACGGAGAAGCCGAAGCGGCCTCGTTTTCCGGCTTGGGGCCGCCGGGCGGGCCGTCCATCGGAAGCGTCTGCGCGAGCGGCTGGCCCGGGAGCAGCCGGGGCGGCGGCGGCGATCCGTCGGGCGGAGGCACCACCGTCGGCGCCTCGCTCTTCTGGGCGAGCTCGCGCAACGTCGCGCCGAAGTCCGCCAGAGGCCCGACCTGCATCGGCGGCGGTGCCGCTGGGATCTGCCCGATCCCGCGCGCATTCGGTGCCATCACGAGCGTGCCGGAGTCGGCCTGCGCGCCCGAGTCGGCCTGCGCGCCCGACCGCGGCGTGACCACGACCTCCCCGGGCCGATCGGACTGGAGCACCGACGGCGGCATCGAGCTCGGCTGCCCGCGAAGGATCTCGTCGATCGCCTCCTTGAGCGCGAGCCCTGGCGCGAGCGACTCGGGCGACGTGCCGGGCCGAAGATCGCTCCTTCCGTCTTCGTCGTCGTGGCTCACCGGCTCGGGCGGCTGCACCAGCGAATCGAAGATCGATACGGTCGTTGACTGCGGCGGTATTGCCGGCGGCTTCGCTGCATCCGGCACGGCGACGGCGAGGCGCGCCGATGCGCTCGGCCGTCGAGGCGCTTCCGGCGCGGACGGGCTCCGCAACGTCGTCGTCGGGACCTGCCGAGCGGCGGGCACCTTCGGTGGCTCGGGGACCTTCGCGCGCGGCAAGCTCGGCGGACGAGGAGGTTTCGGCAACATTCCTCGGCTCGACGACGGCAGGGGCGGCGGCGCGACCCCCTGGATCGTCGCCGGCGGCGCAACGGCTGTCTGGACCGTGTGCGGATCGGGCACCGTGCTCGGACCGGCCGAAGCCGCCGCGGCTCCCATCGCTGCCTGCGAGCTGTTTCGTACGATGGCGAGCACGCTCACGAGCCGCTCGCGCCCTTCGTCGGGCGGAACGGCGGTCGAGAGCGCGGACACCATCTCCTCGGCCGTGATCGTCCGACGATCGGCACGCGGCTCGAGCGCGCGCTTCACGGCATCGCGGACGGTGCGAGCGACATCAGGGCGGATCGTGTCGAGCGACGGGAGGCGAGGCTCGGCCATCGCGCGGAGCGCCTCGACCTCCGGGAGCGCGCCGCGCTGGAACGCCCGCCGCTTCGTAAGCAGCTCCCAGAGAATGATCCCGGCCGCGTAGACGTCCGCGCGCGGCGTGACCGCTTCGCCCGTCACCTGCTCCGGCGCCATGTACCCGTACGTGCCCTTGATCATCCCGGCGACGCTCTGGTGACTGAGCCCCGTCACCTTCGCCACGCCGAAGTCCGCGAGCTTCACCTGTCCGTCCCACGCGACGAGGACGTTCGAAGGATTCACGTCGCGATGGATCACGGGCGCGACGAGCCCGGCGTCGTCCACCGCCGAATGGGCAGCCGCGAGCGCATCGAAGATCCTCGTCGCGACGTAGATCGCCGCGCGGTCGTCGAGCTCCTTGCCGACCGCCTTCAGCATCGTGCGAAGTCGTGTGAGCGGCGGGCCGTCGACGTGCTCGAGCACCATGCAGAGCTGCCCACCTCGCCTCGACGCCGGGCCGGACTCCTCTTCGGGCACGTCGAAGAAGTCGAACAGCTGCACGATCGCGGGATGCGCAAGCCGCGCGTAGGCCGAGGCCTCGCGCGCGAACATCCGCGCGAGCTCGTCGTCGTTGCGAAACTGCGAGAGGAGCAGCTTCAAGACGACGCTGCGCTCGAAGCCGTGCGGTCCCTCCGCCTTGGCGAGCAAGACGTCGCTCGTACCGCCGGTCGCCAGGCGGCGAACGACACGGTAGCCCCCAACGCGCTCGGGCGTGGTCTCGGCTTTCGTCACGGCGTCCCCGAAGCGTATCCAATCCCTCGCCGGAGGAGGAGGCCTTGCCGTCGACCAGGATAGCCGTCGCGCTTATCGAAGCCGTCGACGTTCAGCTCGCCGAGCCCTCGGCGCGCTGGGCGCCCAGGTCGGTCTCGACCTCGTCGAGGAGCTCGTTCGCGCGCGACTCGTCGATGCCGAGCCCGTCGGCGAGCTCGTTCAGCGCCTCGTTCTCTTCGTCGGCGATGGCGTTGTCCGCGAAGGCGATCGCGGCTGCGAGCACGAACGCGACCTCCGCACGTGCGCGGTCTTCGTGGAGCTGCGAGACGACCTCTTGCATGCGCGCCTCGCGGCCGTGATCGGCGACGTTCTTGCCGGCGGCGTCGAGCATCGCCTCCATGTGGGCCGTGCGGATCGTGTCTCCGGAGAGGTTCCGGAGAGCGCCCTTCAGCACCTCGCGCTCCTCGTTCCCGATCCGCCCGTCGGCGCTCATCATCAGGTACATCGCCTCGCAGAGCGGTCCGTACTCCGCGAGGATGTTCATGAGCTCCACCGCGTCCGGCGACATGTTCCCTTCGGGCGCCACCATCGAAGGGCGCTGGCCCCGGCTCTGAAGCTGATCTCGAAGGCGCGCGAGGGTGGAGTTCGAGAGCCAGATCATGGCCCCGAGCCTACCTCCGCTGACTGAGCAGCGCCATTGCGAAGGCGAACGCGATGAAGGCGACGACGACCGCCAAGAGCACGCCGATCGTCTGCATCCTCGACCGGCCGCGCACCGGGCTCGCGTCCTCTTCTGCTTCTGCGACGACAGGCATCTCGGGGATGGGCGCGGCGAGCGGCGCGGGCGACGGCGGCGTCACGAACGCGATCGGAGTCTCGAGCGACGCCGGCGCAGCGTTCGCCGGAGGCGGCGCTGTATCGAGCGTCGGGTTCGGTGGAGGAACGCTCGACTGCACGGCAGGGAACATCACTTCCGCCGGCGGCGGATCCGAGTGGACCGAGGGCACGTCGTCGAACGCGCTCGGTTCCGGTGGCTGCGACGAATGCGGGGCGACGGGAGAAGGACGCGCGCCGAGCGTCGTCGAAGGTCGCGGCGGCTGCGGTCGCTTCTGCTCGTCGTCGTCGTCGGGTAGCAAGCCTTCCGCGCGAAGACGCGCCATCAGCTCGGCAGGCATGGAGCCAACCTTCGTCGCTGCGCTGTACGCGTCGTCTTCGCCTGCGGGAGGCGGGACAGTGTCGGGCTGCTCGTCCCGAGCGGAGGCCATCACGACGATGGTACCCCCGAACGTTCGTCGACGGGCGAAAGTTACGAGGGAAGATCGCTCCTTCAGATCTTCTTCGTTCGGGCTCGCGGCCGGGCCTTGTCCTCCCCAGCTCGCGCGGCGCTCCCGTCATGCTCGCGCTGGCGCTTCTTTCGCTTGCTCGGCTTGTCCCGCTTGCTCCGCCTGCTCTTCTTGCTCCGCTCGCTCTTTGAAGCGTCCGCCGGGGGCGGCAAGGCTGCCGTCACTTCTGCCGCATTAGGGCTGGCCTCCAGGGTGACCACCGAGTCCGGAACGAGCAGTTCCTCGAGGTCGAGGATCGCCTCCGCCGACTCCGGCGCGCTCGGAACCGGCGGCGGCTTCGGCAGCGGAGGCGGGCGAGAAAGAAGCATCGCCGGCAGCGGAGGCGGCTCTTCTCCGCGGCGCGGTGCGGGCAAGAGCGTGGGCGGCGGCTCGACGCGATGACGCTGCTTCGCCTGCGTCGCGAGCTCTGCCACGCGCGTCCTCTCCTCTTCCGACGCGCAGCCCGCAAGCGCGAGCGAGATGAGGAGCGACGTGACGTTCGCCGGACTGATGCGCGTCCGCATCGCTTGCGGAAGCTCGATCGCTTGCTTCATCCAGCCCGTGAGGCGGCGTACGTGGACGGCGAGCTCCGGTGCGCGTGCGCCGTCGCGCGTCGCACGTGCCACCTGCCGGACGACGTAGAGGCCCTCGTAGAACGCGTCGATGTCGATCGCGAGCGAGCGCCGATCGAGCCGCGTGAAGATGGCTTCGTAGACGTCGCGCGCGGCATCGGAAGAGACCGCGCAATACGCGCGGAAGAGCTCGACGAACCGAGTGCGCGCCGCCGCGTCGTGGACCTTCGTCATGAAGAACGCATCGGCCGATGCGGCAAGGATGTCTGCGTCCGGTTGCCCGAACGTCTCGACGAAGGAGCGTGCGTGCTCGAGCGCGTGGATGCGTGTCTCGAGGACCTCCGATCGGAGCGCCCGGAGGATCTGATCGCGAGGTGCACGCGGCTGCGCCGGGCCGAGCGCCGCTTCGGCCCCGATTGGCGCGAGGAACTTCTCGACGATCGTGACGTCACGCCAGCGTCCGTCGAGCTTCGCATGGCGGTAGTACGTTCCGACCTCGCGGAAACCGAGCGTCGCAAGCAGCGCGCGGCTCGCTTCGTTCTCGACGAAGATGCGCGACACGAGCTTCCACGCTCCGGCCCCGCGCGCTTGCGTGACGAGCTCGCGCATCGCGAGCGCTCCCCCGCCCTTTCGTCGATGCTCACGATCCGTGTAGACCGCGAAGTCGAACACGCCGCGATAGCACTCGCGCGAGCTGTACTCGGACGAGCGCGCAAACGCGATGACCTGGTCCTCGCCGTCGACGACGACCACGACCGGGTGCGCCCCGTCGAACCACGCGAGGATGTCGTCCTCGGAGCGAAGCGCGGTCTCGAACGTGGCCGTCCGCTCCTCGATTCCTTGGTTGTAGATCCGCGCGATCGCAGTCGCGTCGGCGCCGGTTGCGAGTCGCGCCCGCATCGGCGTTCTCTATAGCCCCGTTTCGCCGACGAGGCACTCTCGTCTTCATGGAGCACATGGGCGCCTCGCGTCGCGAGGTCGACCGTACGGGCGCCGAGCTCGTCTTGCTTGCCGCGCGCGCACGGCAAGGGTCGGCAACGACGGGCCGACGCTGTAGAGTCGTGGACGATGCGAGCCGCAGCGAGCCTCGAGGCAACGCTCGGGCGCGTGAGCCTCCGGATGGCGAGCTCACTCGACCTCGGGGAGGTCCTCGCCGAGATCACGAACGGTCTCGTCTGCGACCTCGATGCCGCGATGGCGAGGATCTGGCTGACGAGGTCCGAGGAGCCCGGGATCCTGCGTCTCGCGGCGAGCGCGGGCTTGTCCGAACGCCTCGACGGATCGCGCAGTCGCGTTCCGATCGGAAGCCTCAAGATCGGCCAGATCGCCGCGTCGCGCTCGGCGCTTTGCACGAGCGACCTCGCGGGCGATCCTCGGTTCGTCGACAAGGCCTGGATCGAGGCGAACGGGCTCGTCACCTTCGCCGGCTACCCGCTCGCGTATCACGACGAGCTGCTCGGCGTGCTCGCGATCTTCTCGCGGACGGTCCTCGGCGAGCTCGCCTTCGAGCGACTCGGATTCTTCGCCGCGCAGGCAGCAGTCGCGATCAAGAACGCCGAGCTATTCGCGAAGGTCGACACACTGACGCGACGGCTCCAGGCGGAGAACACGTACCTCAAGGAGGTGCTCGACGAGCACACGGGCATCGTCGGGAGCAGCGCTGCCTTGCGCCGCGCGCTCGGCGAGCTCGAACGCGTCGCGCCGACCCCGTCGACCGTCCTCCTCCTCGGCGAGACGGGCACCGGCAAGGAGCTCTTCGCTCGCGCCATCCACGAAGCGAGCTCGCGGCGCGCGGGGCCCCTCATCAAGGTGAACTGCGGCGCGCTCGCGCCGACGCTCCTCGAGAGCGAGCTGTTCGGGCACGAGAAAGGCGCCTTCACGGGCGCAGTCCAGCGACGCATCGGGCGCTTCGAGCTCGCGCACGGCGGGACGCTCTTCCTCGACGAGATCGGCGAGCTGCCACTCGAATCGCAGACGAAGCTTCTCCGTGTGCTCCAGGAGCACGAGGTCGAGCGCGTCGGAGGAGGCGGCAGCCCGGTGCCCGTCGACGCGCGGATCATCGCGGCGACCAACCGTGATCTGTCCGCCGACGTCCGCTCCGGGCGGTTTCGCTCGGATCTGTTCTTCCGGCTGAACGTGTTCCCGATCCACGTCCCGCCGCTTCGCGATCGACGCGAGGACATCCCGGCGCTCGCGTCGGCGTTCATGCGCCGTCTCGCTGCCCGACTCGCCTCGGAGCCGAAGGAGCTCGACGACGAAGCGCTCGCGTACCTCCAGGCGTACGACTGGCCGGGCAACGTGCGCGAGCTCGAGAACGTGCTCGAACGCGCGAGCATCCTCGCTCGCGGTCCGCGGGTTCGCGTGAGCGATCTGCCCGAGCTGACGAGCGCGGGCGAGTCACGCACCTCCGAGGGCGACGAGGACGACAGCGCGCGCGTGCCTCTGAAGGAACGCGTGAGCGCCTTCGAGCGCGGGCTCGTCGCGGACGCGCTGCAGCGGGCGAAGGGCAATCAGTCCGAAGCCGCGCGCCTCCTCGGTACGAGCCGCGCGACGCTCCAGTACAAGATGAAGGTGCTCGGTCTCTGACACGCCCGCGACGAGGACGGCTGCCGAATCTTCGGCGGGTGTGCCGAATTTTCGGCAGCTCCTGCACGAAAACTGCCGAAAATTCCGAGGGAATCCGATTGGCACCACGTCTGCACTCTCGCGGGCATGCATGAACGGACGTGTCACTGCGGTCATCGGCGAGGAGATCCGAACATCCAGGAGGAGCCCGAGTTTTCGACCTGGGGATGGATCATGCTGAGCATCCTCGGCATGACGCCGCGACCTCAACACATCGCGTTTCGGTGTCAGCTCTGCCGGATGGAGGTCGGACG
>JAEXCN010000198.1 GCA_023402175.1 Pseudomonadota bacterium
CCTCAGAACTGCCCGAATGCTCCGATGCCTGCAGATCCCCTGCCGTACGAGGTGGCCGTGATGTTCATTTTCACGCCACCGGCCTGGATGGTCGCCGCAGCGACGTGCTCCGGAACGAACAGCGAGAGCGCTCCGAGGAAGAGTCCGGTGCCCTGGGCGACGCCGCTTCCTGCGATCAGCACGGTGTCGCGGAGGCTGTGGGTCGTGCTCGCGAGATGGATCCACGGTCCTGCAACCGGGATGTAGAGCGACTGGTCGCCATTCGCATCACGGATCCCCCGCGTCGCGGTGACAGCGGCCGTCGCTGCGTACGATCCGAGCAACATCGAAGAGCCGGTGTAGAGCAGCGGACGATTCGGCCGATACGTCTGACGAAGCGTGATCGACTCACGCGTCGGCGGCGGCGGCGCGAGCGGCGTGGTCGGGGCGGCCGCCGTGACATCGGCGCCGGTAGTGGTCGTCGTGGACGTCTGCGGAGGCGATGCGGGCGGAGGGGCGGCCTGCGGACCGGGCGAGCTTGGGTTGCCCGATCCGGATACGGTCGACGTCGGTCCCTCTGTCGACTCCTGGGCAAGAGCGACCGTAGTCACCGTGAGCGCGGCGAGTGTTGTGAGAGCGAGTGCTGCCTTCTTCATTGCGGTGCCTCCGGTGCCCATGGCCCTGGATAGAAGAGGGCCGACGCGACGCGCGAGTCGCCGTTCAAACCGGATGCCGTCTCGACGTCCGCGTCGTTTGCGGCCGCAGCCCGGACGCCACGTCCGTCATTCACCGACGACGGGATCGATGAGCTCGATGTCGACGCGCTCTGCCGCGCAGTGCAGAGCGTCGCGATTACGTCACGGCGAGGCAGGTGCGCCGGAGACGCGAGGCGAGCATCGCGCGCCCAAGAAGCCCTGAGGCCCGCGGCACCAGCGGCGCGCGAGCCCGGCACAGCTCTTCGTCGGTCAGTGCGTCTTCGGGAGATGCGGGACGAGCAGAGACATCTGCGGCCTGTCTTTGCCGTCTTCCTTCGGATCGAGCGAGAACGGGTAATTGTTGTTCCAAGCTGGGCCGGCCGCCCACCACTGCCAGCCGACGAGCACGTCCGAGGCGCTCATCATCGCCGTGAGCATGTCCTCGACGGCAGCGTTGCACGTTGCATTGTTCCCGCCCGCGAACTCACCGACGAAGCCCTTCTTTCCGTTCGCGCGGAGCCACGCGAGGAACGGAGCTAGGCGTTCGCTGCCGATCGTGGTGCTGACGCACTGGTCCGAAGCTCCGCCCGAGTTCGGGTCCAGGTACTGGTGCACCTCGAAGACGAGGTTGTTGCCCGGGTCGACGATATCGAGCATCGCCTTCGCATTCGGCGTCCCGTAGTAGTCGTCCGCCCAGCTGTGCGCCCCCGTCCAGCCGTTGCCGGGCACGTGAATCAAGTTGCTCGCGCCGGCTGCACGGATCGCGGCGATCGCTGCGTTCGCTGCATTCACCCACTGCTCGGTGGGCATGTTGTTCGGCTCGTTGACGAGGTTGAACATGACATGTCCATTGGACGCGTACCGGAGCGCGAGACGACGCCACAGATCGGCGAAGACGGAGGACGGGACCTGCGTGCTGCCGACGGGGTTGCCGTAATACCGCGCGAAGTTGTGCGGATTGAGGATCACCGCCGCGCCCTTCGACGTCGCGTACGTGACGATCGCGTCGAGCTTGGCGAGATACGCCGACTCGAGCTCGCCGCCCGCCTTCGGCTGGAGACGTTCCCACTTGAAGCCGATGCGGAACGTGTTCATCCCCTTGCCGAGGTAGTAATCGACCTCGCTCGCCGTCGGCCACTTGTAGTCCCTGCCCTCGGTGCCGGGCAGAACGTTGCCGAACTCACCGCCGGCGAGGTTCACGCCACGCCACGGCAGCGGGGTCGCCGCCGGGGGCGCGCTCGTCCCGGGAGGCGCGGGGTTCGCGAGCGGAGCGACGCTGCCCGTGATCGTTCCCGGCTGCGCGGGCGCATCGTCCGCGAGCGCAGCACCCATGGTGGTGTCCGGATCGGCGGAGGGCGACGTCGACGCGGCTTCCTCCGAGGAGCCGATTTCCGAGCCTCCACATCCGGCGGCGAAAACGAGAACGGCGATCGCCGACAGGCGCGTGGAGACAAGGGAACGGAAAAACGGCATCCGTGACTCTCGATGGAAAAGGGTGGCGTCACACGATCACGAAGACCGCGCACGCACGACTCCCCCGTCGCGCGCGCTGCATGCGTGCTTCGCAATCGCAGGTGCGAATGTATTTGCGCGCATCACCTTTCACAAAGCGCGAGCTTTGAAATATGGGGGAGCATGGAGCACATGTTGGCGATCTGCCTCGATGCGCTGAAGTGCCTATTTTTCCGAGCGAGCAGAGTGCCACAGGACCGTCATGTCGCAGCAAACATGCCTCAGTCGCGCTTTGTTTTTTTCATGGACGAGCTGAGATGAGCGCGCGTGAGGGGCCACCGCGACGCGTTTCTCGACGACGAAAGAGAGCGCCATCTCACGTCTCGCGCGAGATGGCGCTTCGCCGCTCATTTCGAATCACGCTGCGTTGCACGACGCACGGAGCGCGGATTGTTCCGCGCCACTCATGCGCGCCTCAGGGTGCAGATCCACTATGGGCAAACATCGATCGTGTGATCGAAAATCCGAGCCCGAGCCCGAGCCCGAGCCCGAGCCCGTGACCGCGCCCGACGCGGTCGCTAAAAGTACGCAACTCGTCGGCCGGTCGGGCCGACGATCGTAAATGCTCGTGAAGCTCGCTCGAAGCTTCGAGGGACGGTGATTTCGGTCTCGGTCACGGGCTCGGGCTCGGGCTCGGTCGCCCAGCTCGGATATGCACCCCGCGCCTCACGCGCCTTCGCGATGCTCGGAGATCAGAGCGTGTCGGACGCCTCGGCCTCCGCTTCGGTCGTCGCTGCGCCGACCTCGGGCCGCGGCCGGAGGAAGAGTCGACCTGCGAGGAGACCGAACGACATCGCGAGCGCCGACGCGACGAGGATCGCTGCCTTCGCCTGCTCGAGCTTCTGCCCGTCGTCGGGGAACGCAAGGCCGGCGACGAACAGCGCCATCGTGAATCCGATCCCGGCGACGAGACCGAGCACCGCGAGCTCGCGTCCTTCGATGCCGCGCGGAAGCGACGCGATGCGCGTCTTCACTGCGAGCAGGCAGGCCCCGACGACGCCGATCGGCTTGCCGACGACGAGCCCGAGGACGACGCCCATGCCGACTGGCGCGAGCGCGAGCGCGTTCCGGTCGAGGCGGACGCCTGCATTCGCGAGCGCGAACAGCGGCATGATCCCGAACGCGACCCACGGATGGAGCATCATCTGCAGACGCGTCGCCGGCGCGAATGCCTCGCGGCGCGCGAGGTCAATCCGCGCGGTCTCTTCGGCGAGACGATGATCGGGGACCGAGCCGACGGTGCCCGTCGCGAGCTCGTGCTCGACCTTCGCGGCGGAACGCCGTGCGAGCTCGACCAGGCCTTCCGGTCCGAGCCAGGACTTCGCGGGCGTCAGGAGCCCGATGATCACGCCGGCAATCGTGGGATGCACGCCCGACTTCGTCACGCCGAACCAGACCACTGCTCCCGGAACGACGTACGTGACGGGCCGCCGGATCCCGAGGCGCTGCAGCAAGATGATCCCGGCGATCCCGCCCGCCGCGACGAGGAACCCCGAGGCGTCGAGCGAGCTCGAGTAGAACGTCGCGATCACGACGATGCTGCCGATGTCGTCGATGATCGCGAGTGCGAGCAGCAGGACGCGGAGCGCGGGAGGCACTCGCTTTCCGAGAAGGGCGAGCACACCGACCGCGAACGCGATGTCGGTCGCCATCGGAACGCCCCATCCCGGTCGGTCTTCCGGTCGGCCCCCGGCCACCATCAAGTAGAGGAGCGCTGGAACGGCCATTCCGCCCAGCGCGGCGACGATCGGCAAGACGGCTCGGCGAGGCGTCGAGAGCTCTCCTTCGAATGCTTCGCGACGGATCTCGAGGCCGACGACGAAGAAGAAGATCGTCATCAGGCCGTCGTTGATCCAGAAGTGCAGCGAACGCTCGAAGGCGATCGGTCCGAGCGTCACGCCGAGCGGCATCTCGAGCAGGTGATGGAACTCGTCCGAGAGCGAGGAGTTCGCGAGGATCATCGCGATCGCGGCCGAGACGAGGAGCACGACACCGCTCGCAGCCTCGATGTGGAGGAAGCTCTCGATCGGCGCAACGAACCGCCGCGCCCACGCGAGCGCGAACGCCGACGCCTCCGGCGGCCTCAGCCGCGACGGCTCAGCACTGGCCGGTCCGGGAATGTTCGACTCCGTCGAGGTCTCGACGTCTTTCGCCATGCTCCGCTCCTCGTGACTCTCGTCACACGAGGAGGATGGCGGCCCGACCAACCTCGATGCCCTGCCGTGGATTCGCCACGGCACCCGTCCTCCGGATAGACCATGGCCGAGCGGTAATCAAGCTCGGGCTCCGCTTCGCGCCGAGCCTCCGCCGTGCGCCAGCGCACCACCGAGACAACGTGCCCTTCTCGAGCTCATTCGCGCGAGCGCGGCGATCGAGCCGCGATCGCTCGCCGTCGTCTAGGCACGACTATGGCGTGTGGATGGCGTGTACGCGCTGATCGCCTCGGTCCTGTGTCTTGCGTTGAACGCCTTCTTCGTCGCGGCTGAGTTCGCGCTCGTGAAGGTCCGCGTCACGCAGCTCGACCGCGAGATCCGGCGTGGCGACCGGAGGGCGAAGGCCGCGAAGGAGGTGCTCCAGCGGCTCGATCGCTACCTCTCCGTCACCCAGTTCGGGATCACGGTCGCGAGCCTCGGCCTCGGCTGGATCGGCGAGCCCGCCGTCGCGGCGCTCGCGGACCACATCGCGGTGGCCGTCCGCGGCGCGCCGCTCGGATCGGGTGGGCACATCGGGGTCGCCGTCTTCGGTCTCGCTCTCCTCACCTTCCTCCATCTCCTCATCGGCGAGCTCGTGCCGAAGTTCGTCGCGATCCAACATCCGGTCGCGACGGCGCTCGTCTCGGCCCTCCCGCTACGCATCGTCAACACGGTCTTCCGGCCCGTGCTCTGGGTCCTCGAGAAGTCTCAGAACGGCGTGCTTCGCGTGTTGGGGATCGATCCCGACAAGGCGAGCGAAGGCACACTGTCGGAAGACGAGCTCATCGGCATCCTCGCAGCGGCCGCGACGCGAGACTCTCGATCAGAGGACAAGCGCCGTACGGTCGAGCGAATCCTTCGTTTCTCCAATCGCCCCGTCAGGCAGATGATGGTCCCGCGCGTCGACGTCGCCGCGCTGCCCCTCGATGCTTCCGGCGAAGAAGCGTACGAGCTCCTGGAGAAGCACCAGTTCTCGCGCGTCCTCCTGTACCGCGACTCGCTCGACGAGGTCGCCGGTTACTTGTACGCGAAAGACTTCCTCCTCGATCCCCAAGCGCGCTCGCGAAAGACGCTGCAAGGGCTCGAGCGACGCGTCCTCTTCTTCCCCGAGGTGCGCGACGGGCTGTCCGCGCTCCGCGACATGCAGCGCGAGCAGACTCCGTTTGCCGTCGTCATCGACGAATACGGCGGGACGAGCGGCATCGTCACGATGGAGGACCTCGTCGAGGAGATCGTCGGCGAGATCCGCGACGAGCTCGACGTCGAGCCCGCGCGCGTCGCGCCCATTCCTGGCGAACCGAATGCGTGGGAGGTGGACGGCAATGCGACGGTCGACGATCTCCGCGACGTCGGGGTCCGTGTCGCCGAGGAGTGGACGGGGGAGCCGATCGGCAAGGTCGTCCTCGCGCAGCTCGGTCACTTTCCTCACGCAGGTGATGTCGTTCGCCTCGCCGACGGCGTGCTCGCAGAGGTCATCGCGACGAACCGGCGCCGCATCCAGCGTCTCCGCGTGCGCGCGACCGTACCCACGCCGGTGTCCGCGCCGAGCTGAGCGAGCCGTCGTCACGGGCCGCACGGAAACCGTACGCACTGCATAGTGCCACGACGTGTGGCGGGCCGGCGGCGCGCGCCGGCGTGAACGAGTGAACCGCGCGAGCGTCGACTGCGCAACGCACTCATCCGGACCATACGTTGCACGGCTGCGCTCGCTCACGCCGTCACGGCGAGGCCGGTAGGAGGGGACATGCGCGCGAGCTCGCTCGGGATCCGCTGGACGATCGGAGACGTGAGTCTCGAGGGCTTCGAGGCGCTGCGCCTTTCGATCTGGGGTGCCCACGGCGCGTTCGGAGCCGACGCGGCGTACGCGGTCTGCGTCAACAACGTCCCTCTCGACGTCGCGAAGGAGCGCGTCGGGGAGCTTCCGGTCGAGTGCGCCTGGCACGAGGTCACGCGCGAGGTGCCTGCGTTCATGCGGCCCCACCTCGACGGCGGAATGGCCCAGGGCGCCGGCTGGAAGCTCGCCCCGCTTCGACTCTTCCATGACCGCCACGAGCTTTCGCTCGACAACGACTGCATCCTCTGGGCGATGCCCGAGCCGATCCGCCGCTGGCTCGAATCCCGCGACGGCGCCTGTCTGCTGGCCGAGGACGTCCGCGCGTGTTTCGGCCGATTCGCAAACGAGTGCGGGCCTGCTCCGCGGAACGCGGGCATTCGCGGGCTCCCGCCGGGACTCGACCTCGAACGCGCGATGACCGACGTGCTTCGCGCTCACGGTGACGGCCGTCCGCTCGTTTCCGAGCTCGACGAGCAAGGGCTGCAGGTGGCCGCGCTCACACGTTCGCGACGGACGGAGGTCGTGCCACTCGCGGACGTGACGATCTGTTCGCCCTTCCCTCCCCACCATACGGAGCTTGGACGCTGCGGCGCGCACTTCTGCGGCCTCAACGCGCACGATCTCGGCTGGGAGCTCGACGGCCGCCCAGCATCGTCTTTCGTGCGCGACCACTGGCGGCGCCATCGCTGGGAGCTCTACACACTCGTCGGCCTCGAGCCGCCGTCGGACGCCGAGCTCGATGCGCGCGACCCGCGAGACACCCATCCCGATCTGAGCTCGGCCGACAACATCGAGGCCTGAACGAGCCCGCTCACGCGGCGCGCCTGGGAAGCCGCTTCCGGAAGATCAGCTGATCGTAGACGTGCCGCATCGGTCCGTCGGGCGTTGCGTACGTCTCCTCCGTGACCTGGTCGCCGACGTGCTCGAAGCCGAGGCGACGATACAGACGAGCGGCGCCTTCGTTGGTCTTCTCGACGCCGATCTCGACGGTCTCGCATCCGGTGCTCTCCGCAACACTCTCCCCGACCGCGAGCAGTCGCTGTCCGATCCCGAGCCGCTGGAAGGGCTCGAGCACGCGAAGCGCCCAGAACATCGCTCCTCGCTCGGCGGCGCGAGCGACGAGGTCGATCCAGAGCTGGCCGATGGGATAGCCGCCGTGATCGGCGACGAGGAAAACGTTCTGCCCGAGGAGATGGCGCTCGAACTGCGCGCGGAGGAAGCTCCGATGAGGCGTGAACGTTCCGAACCACTCGAGCGGCTCGAGATCGCGCTCCTCGCACGGGCGAATCGCGACGACCACCCGGAGCGTGAATTGATCCTGGGGCAGCATCATGCCCTGCGTGCGGCATACGACGGGCCAGATGGAGCGTGAGCGTCGCGCGTCGTGCGCGAATCTCCGTCGAGATTGCGGCGTGTCGATTGCACTCCCACGCTCGAGCTCGCATCACGTGAGCTCTGGTCCCGACAGCGGGAGGCCC